>CAYQAV010000036.1:0-4324 GCA_964415565.1 uncultured Candidatus Peribacteria bacterium | reverse complement strand
TCTTTTTTTATTTCCTTTGATTTACATTTTTTACAGATTTTATGGCTATTTTTATTTAACATAGTTAAAAATAAAGGAGTATTTGGCTTTATTATACCAAATATTCCTTATTTTAGCCACACACTTTTTACAATTAAGCCTCGTTTCCAATGGAACAAAAAAAAGATGACTCCTGTTCAATACAGAAATCATCTTGAAGATTTATAAGTCCTTTTTTAAAAAATCTACTTTTTAGGTGGCAGATCACATTTATCTATGCTTTTATTTTTAATTTAAAAATTTCTCTTCAAACAAGTTGTTTTTCTCTTTTATATAATAAACTTCAAGCTTTTGTAGTTATATTTTCAAAATTATCTGGAAATAATTTTTCAATATCACAGAAATCATTTATTATCTTGTATACTTCTTCGAAATATATGTATTTTGAATTTATTTCCCAGAAAGGGAAGCATACAACTAAGTTTCATTTATAATCTATATTTTTTAAATTTAAGAAAAATTTATCATATATAGAAAGTAAACTTTCTTTTTGTTTTTCTATTCTTTCAACACTTATATTTTTTTGAGTCATTATTTCTCACAAATATCACTCAGTAACTATTGCATCAATTTCTTTTTCTATTAGTATATTTGATTCATTTATAAACTTTGCATTTAGTTTTATAAAATCTGAATCTTCAAGTATGATATTGTTTTCTTTTGCGAAATTATTTATATTATTTCTACTATTTTCAACCATTGTTTGGTTTAAATCACTTCAATATACTTTTTTATTTCACATCAAAATTGATTCTATTAAAATAGTTCATAATCATACAAATGGATCATAGATATTTTTTCATCAAGATAGATTTATCATCATTTGGCATAGTTTTGGTGGAAGCATACCAGTTTGCATATCTCTATCTTTATTGAAATCTCTTTTACTATAATTATAAATATCTTGAATCCATATAGTTTTTCAAATATATTTATTATCAAAATCAAATATGAAATTGTAATCAGTTGAACTTTGAACTAATTTCTCTCATAGTATTTGAGCTGAACTTAGATTTGTAAAATCTTTATTTACAAATCTAGATGAAATATCGTTTTCTTTAAGTATTTTTTTAGTTGTATTAAGTATTTCTTTTAGATTTTTCTTATCTCAAAAAGTACTTAATCAGTACTTAAATTTTCATTCACTTTTTAATGCATCATCAATTATATCTGTATCAATTATTTCTATTATTTTAATTGTTCATCATAGCGAATTTGCTTTTTTTAGTGCTACATCTTTATTTATTCAATCTAAGATTAAAATATCATTACTAAAATAAACAGTTCTTCACTCTGGAAAAACTGCTAATATTTCAGCAATACTTAGTTTATGTTCTCTTCAAAGAGCAAATCAAATCATTATAATCAAAGTTTAGTAACTAATTCTTTAAACACACTGTCTACATCTTGGTCAGCATTTATTCTTATTACTTTTCATTCTGTTTCTTGTTTTAAAGCAGTTGGAAGAGTATTATTCATAAATTCATCAATTCTTTTTAAGATAGAAGCTTCATTATCGTCTTTTCTTTTTTCTAATTTAGTTCATGTTACTGGGTTTACAATAGTTCATGATAAAAATGTTTCTCAACTAATAGGATCATACATTCTTCATAAAAGTCTATCAATTGCTTTTTCTTTGCTTAATTCAAAGAAAACAACCTTATAATTCATTGTTATTTCTTCAAGAGATTTTTTGTTTCATTCATTTCTTACAAATCAATCTAATATTAGATTTTCATTTGTTTGAGAAGTTATAACTTCATTCATTATTTCTCATACTACTTCAGGTGTAACTAACGCTCAGCTATCAATTGTTTGTTTAACTCTTTTTCATAATTCAGTATCAGATGATGCAATTTTTCTAAGTTCTTGTCACATTTCAAGAAGTGTAAATCAGTATTTTTCAACAAGTAATCTTGCTTGAGTTCATTTACCGCAACCTTGTATTCATGTAAAAACTAGTTTCATATTATTATTTTTTATTTTTTATAAATTTGTGAGAGTAATAAGCCGGATTCTGTATTTAGGTATCAATCTATCTAGGCTTAAAATCACTAATAAGCTCGAGCTGGGTATATTTTTTTGAAACAATAGAAAGAAATAATCTCGCAAAATACCATTCCCATTGCATCGCATACAGTTTACCACCTTGTATAAATACAAGATCATCTATAGCTTAAATCTATCACACACCAATATTGATGCAGTAAAAAACTTAAACACTAAATGACTTTTCACCTTTCCTCAATAAAGAGTAGTATTGTCTCTGTGGCACTAGTGGTATTTGAAATTTATGTATTATATTTCAAACCAAAGTTGTTATCTTTTATGCTTCTTTCACGATGTCCAGACTTTCCTCTACAAGATAAATCTCATAGTAGATACCTTCTCTCACGAAAAGAAGTATATTTTTTTTTGATGAAAAAACAAAGATTTTTTTATTTATTTCAGAGTAAAATAAAAGATTTTTTAAAAAATGTTAAAAACTAGAAAAGGCTAGCACTACAAAAGCAAAACCTATGTTGTTTACATTTTTTACACATAAAAACTCGTCAAGGGAAAATATATTTTTGACTAGAAATATTATTTGCATAGAATGCATTTAATGAAGTTGCTGAGATGAATAATCTCAAATTTTATTTATGGAAAAATGATAGGAAAAATGCAAAACAATTATAAGTTACAAAATATAGTTTCAAATATTATTGAAAGAGTAAAAAAACAAGATTTTTTGGTATATTTTAGAAAGATTTCAATTGTTGAATTAACTGAAACAAGATTAGTTATATGAGTTGTTTCATCATTTATGAAAGATAATATAGAAGCAAAATTTCATAAAGAGATATTGGAGTCAGTTAAGGTAGAAAATCCTAGTATTACAATAGTAGAATTTAAAGTTGATTTAAATATAGATAATCCATCAAACACAAATGTTATAGATTGTACTGGTTTTTATAAAGAAGATGCTAAATCTAAAAAAACAAAGATTTCTGCTAATTCTATGATGGATCACAAGGTTATAAAAACTGATAAATGTGTAAATGATAGATATAGTCTTTCAAATTTCATAGTTTGATCTGATAGTCAATTAGCATATTCTGCTTGTGAAGCTGTTTCTAGAAATCCAGGTAAATCATATAATCCATTATATATTTACTGAGATGTAGGTTTGTGAAAAACACATTTATTACAAGCAACCTGAAATGAAATAATCAAAAAATTTAGAGATAAAAAAATAGTTTATACTACTGCTGATAAATTTATAACTGAGTATGTTACTGCAGTTAAAAAAAGAAGTATAGAAAGACTTAGAGAAAAATTTAGAGAAATTGATGTACTTATAATTGATGATGTTCAATTTTTATCTAAAAAAGAACAAACTCAAAACGAACTGTATAATATTTTTAATCTATTATACGAACAAAATAAACAAATAATTATCTCTTGAGATAGAGCACCAAAAGAATTAGAAGAATTAGAACCAAGATTAAGAAGTAGATTTGAATGGGGGATAACTGTTGATATTGGTAGACCAGATTTTGAAACTAGACTTGCAATTCTTCAAGAAAAAGCTAGAGCAAAAGAATTTATGGTTCAACAAGATATAGCTGAATTTATTGCTGCAAATGTAACTGAAAATGTAAGAGAATTAGAATGAGTTTTAAATCAAATAATTGCTGAATATGAGCTTACTTGAGTTACTCCTTCACTTTCTAAAGTTGCTGAGAAACTTAAAAAATTGAGTTTTACAACTGATATACTTTGAATAAGTAAGAATAAAACTGAAAAAACAGCTATTAAATCATATGAAGATATAATAAAAAGAGTTTGAGAACATTTTTGAATAGAAGTAGAATGAATTACTTGAAGTAATAGAAAAAAAGAATTTATGATACCTAGACAAGTTTCTATGTATTTGCTTAAAACTAAGATGAATTATACTTATGAAAGAATTTGAAATATTTTTTCTGGTAGAAATCATGCTGCAGTTTTGTATAGTTGTAATAAACTAGAAAAATTAATTAAAAAAGATCAATGATTATTACATGAAGTAAATATTATTAGAGATAGTATGTGAATATAAAAAAAGTAACCCCAGCCGTAGGCTGGGGTTTTTGTTTTGTGCACAATGATAAGTGTATTTCTGGCTTAATTGTAAAAAGTGTGTGGCTAAAATAAGGAATATTTGGTATAATAAAGCCAAATACTCCTTTATTTTTAACTATGTTAAATAAAAATAGCCATAAAATCTGTAAAAAATGTAAATCAAAGGAAATAAAAAAAG
>CAYQAV010000035.1:0-7364 GCA_964415565.1 uncultured Candidatus Peribacteria bacterium | reverse complement strand
TCAAATCAACTCTTCTATTTGAGTCTTATTATACTTTATTCAAGCCATATTTGTTATTTTTTTAATTAATATATTTTAGTATATTTATTTTTTACACTAAAAAAAGTAGAATGTCTTTTTTTTACATTCTACTTTTTGGGTGGCAGATCAAATTTGGTAACTTTTTATTTTACTTTTTTAATCTTAGATTTATTTTTAAATCTTCTATTTCTAAATCTTTGTTTATTTCAAATGTTTCTAAGTTTTCAACTAAAGTAGAAAGTGTTTCATTTTGTATATTTTCTTTCCACTCTGAGATAACTTCATCACATCATGAGATTGATATTTCTATTCTATCATCTACCTTGTAATTAGCTTCTTTTCTAGATTCTTGAATATGTCTAACTATATCTCTATAATATCACTCTATTTTTAATTCTGGAGTTATAGTTGTTTCAATAGAAATTACAGTTCAAAATCATGATTCTAAGAAAAATTCATTATCATCTTCATATTCTATATCTCATTTATGTATATTTGTATAAACAAGTTCAAAATCTCAAGTTTCAAGAATAAATTCTCAAACTTTTACACTTCAATTTTCTAGCTCTTCAAAATTACCAGATTTAGCCATTTCCATTATAGATTTTACATTGCTTCCAAATTTAGGACCAATAGTTCTACCATTTGGTTTACATATTTTTTCAGGCATAGTATCAAATATAAATACATTTTTTACATTTAATTCTTCTTTAATTATTTCTTTATAATAACCATTTAATTCTTCAGTTATTTGAATTGAATTTAATGGTTGTCTTACCCTTATTTTTGAATTTGCTCTTGCTGCAAGTCATAAAGTAATTATTTTTTGAACTTTCTCAGTATCAGTATTTAATTCTAAATCTATTAATTTTGAATCATATTTAGGGAAGTCAGTTAGATGAACTGATAATTCTCAAGTTAGATTTTTGTAAATATGTTCACTTACATAAGGCATAAATGGAGCAATTATCTTACTTACTTCAACAAGTGTATAATAAAGAGTTTCATAAGCTTCTAGTTTATCTCAATCATTTTCAGTTTTCCAAAATCTCTTTCTACTTCTTCTTATATACCAATTTGTTAAGTTATCCATAAATTTAACTATTGGTTTTGCAGCTTCATTAAGTTTGTATTCATCAAAACCTTTTCCTACTTCTTTTGCTAGTTCATTTAATTCTGAAATTAGCCATTTATCTAGATTATTGTTTAAATCCATCCTCACCGATCCCTCTCCTAATGGGCGAGGGGAGAATTTATCTATATTTGCATAAGTTGTAAAAAATGAATATGTATTCCATAAAGGCAATATAACTTTTTTAACTACTTCTTCAACTCCGGCTTCTGCAAATCTAAAATCTTGTGCTTCAACTACTGGTGAATTCATAAGATAAAATCTCATTGCATCAGCACCATATTTATCAAAAATAATTTGTGGATCTGGATAGTTTTTCTTTGATTTTGACATTTTAAATCCATCTTCTGCTAGAACTGTACCGTTTACGATTACATTTTTCATAGGAGCTTCATCAAAAAGTGCCGTTCCAAGAATAAGTAGAGTATAAAACCAACCTCTAGTTTGATCTAAACCTTCTGCAATAAAATCAGCAGGAAATTTAAAATTTTCAGTTCATAGGAAAGGGTAGTGTTTACTTGCATAAGGCATAGAACCACTTTCAAACCAACAATCAAGAACTTCAGGAATTCTAGTTAATTTTTCTCAAGTTTTTGGATGTTTTACAAATATTTTATCAACAAAATGTTTATGTATATCAACTTCGCTATTTGTATCTGTATAATAATATTTTCAATCTTTTTCTTCTATTTGCCCATATTCTTTGTTAAGTTCATATAATTCTTTTATAGAACCAACACAAACTTCACTAGTTTTTTCAGTATTTTGCCAAACTGGAATTGCAGATCACCAATACCTATTCCTAGAAATATTCCAATCTTTTGCTCATTCTACCCATTTACCAAATCTACCAGTTTTAATTATTTCAGGAACCCAATTTATTTTCATATTGTTTGCAACCATTTTGTCTCTGATTTTTTCAACAGCTACATACCAAGCAGAAATTGCTCTATATATAAGTGGACTTTCACATCTCCAACAATGAGGATAAGAGTGGTCTATTGTATTTATTTGAAATACGTGTTTGCTTTCTTTTAATCTTTCTAGTGCTAAAATATTGTATTCAAATACTTGAACTCAGTTATTTTCTAGTAAATTTTCAGTGTTACCATTGTCAGCAATATGAGCTATATAACCAAGATTTTGTTCTTTAGCGATTAGATTATCATCTTCTCAATAAGCTGGAGCCATATGAACAATTCAAGTACCAGACTCAGTTGTTACATGATGACCAGAAACTACAGAAAATACATTTTTACCAAATTCCATACCAAGTGGTAGAGAGTTAGCTTCATTTAAAATCCAGAAATCATCAAGTACAGGTTCATATTTTATACCAATTAAACAAGCTCATTTATATTCTCTAACTATTGTATAATCTTCTTCGTTTTTATAATAAGAAGCAACTCTATCTTTTGCTAAAACATAAGTATCGCCATTTGTTTTATCAAGTAATTCTACATAATCTAAATCAAGACCAACTGCTAAACCTAAATTTGCAACAACTGTCCAAGGAGTTGTTGTCCAAGCAAGTAAATATTTGTTTGAACTTCAAAGTATCTTAAATTTTACAGTAACAGCTCTATCTTGTTTATCTTTATAACCTTGATTTACTTCAAAATTTGAAAGTGGAGTAGAGCATCTTGGACAATAAGGAACAACTCTATTTCATTCATAGATTAAACCTTTATCATAGATAGTTTTATAAACCCACCAAACTGATTCCATAAAATCAGTATCCATAGTTTTATAATCATTTTCCATATCTACCCATCTTCACATTCTCTCTACAGTTTTTTTCCATTCATCAACATATCAGAAAACATTAGCTCTACACTCTTCATTAAAAGTGTGAACTCAAATCTTTCATTCTATATCATCTTTTCCAGATATTCCAAGTTTTTTCTCAACTATATTTTCAATAGGTAATCCGTGACAATCCCAACCAAATTTTCTATCAACTCTAAAACCATTCATAGTTTGGTATCTAGGAATCACATCTTTTATTGTACCAGCCAAGATATGACCATAGTGTGGAGTTCAAGTTGCAAATGGAGGACCATCATAAAAATTAAATTCTGGAGAATTTTCTCTTATTTCTATACTTTTTTCAAAGATTTTTTGTTCTTTCCAAAATTTCATAAGTGATTCTTCTAGTTTTGGGAAAGATTGTTTTTGGTTTACTTCAGGGAATTTTTTCATTTTTTGTTGTTATTATATAATTAATTTTTAGTTGGAAATAAATTTCATAAGACAATATAGTAAAAAGCTCTTCTAATTATTTCAAATATAAATATTGTTAAAACACATCATCATTGAGTATCAAATTCATATCACCATTCAAAAAATCAGTAAATTCAAAAGATAATAATTCATATTATTGATAATATGTATATTGCTTTTATTGCTATATACCATATTTTTTCATTTAATTCTTTTATTGTTTTCATATTTTATTTTTTTAATTTTTAAAGCAGGAGAGCTTTTTTCTTTCTACTTTTGTAACCAAAAGGTAGCAAAAGTTTTAGGGGTTTTCGAACTAGCTGGTTAGTTTCTTTTTCTTACGGCTTGTAATCACTATCTCAACCCCTAAGACCCCTGGATGTTTCTAGGAGTTTTTTTGGTTTTCTTTTATATTTATTACATAAAAGGAAAAGCAATACTAATTAGAAGCACTATATGTATAAATGAAAACATACATTTTCTTATTTCATCATTAGTATTTAATGTTTTATAAAAAAATATTCAACTTGTATTAAATAGTCATATAGCTATTACAATTCATATAAATATTGGAGTAAAACTATTTTGTCATTGGTTTAAATTAAATACTAATATAGAAGCTATAAATAGTAAAAATCAAATTCAGTAAAATTTTAGGTTTAAGTTTTTCATAATTTTAAAGATTATATATTAATATTTTTTAATTTTAGTTTTTAATAAATATATTGCAATATAACACTCAATGCGAATTTACATCTGTTTTGTGCTCATTGCGGTTTTTTAAGGCTGCATAAGCCTTGAAGACTTTTTAGAAAAATCATAAAAATTGAAAATTTTTATAGCTTTTTCTTATACTTTAGTGTGGTATCTTTTGGTCACAAAAGTAAGATAAAATGTACACATCTTTTCAGTTAATTATTTTTGTTCTCTTTTGGTCACAAAAATATTTTTTTTAGTTTCAAGGTCATTTCGGACATAAAATTAGTTATTCTTTTTTTAAAGCTTCTTTTATTTTAATCTCTATTTCTCTACATTCTGAAATTAGCAGTTCTTCATGTTCAATTTGTTTTCTTATCTTAATTATTTCTGTAGTCTCAATTTCTCATGAATTTTTAAGAAATTCAGTAAGTAGAAAGTGATAATTTATAACTATTTCATATGATCTTCATAATTCATGATTAACTCTGTCTAAATTTTCTTTACTAGGTTCTCTTCACAATTTTTGTACATATTCAATCATAGTCTATAAATTAATACTAAATTACTGTTATTTTAATATTTCATATATTTCTAAATTTTGATTTCTAGCACAAACAGTAGCTTTTGCTGATTGTTCTCAGTCATAAAATGATTCTAATCATAATAACTCTCTGAAATCTTCTATAAGCTCATTTACTTCTGCAGAAGTTTTACTTTCTGAAACTACTTCTATTTCATATCTTTTTCAGTATTGGAAACTATCTATATCTATATTTAGAGTTTCTCATCACATTTTGTATTCAAATTTTTCTCTACTAGTGTCTATAAATAATACTCAAATTGTATCATCTATTGATATATTAAATTCTTTCTTTAAGATATCATCTATTTCATCATCTCAAATTATTTCTTTCGATGTGATTAAATTAGTTTCTTCATTTATAGTTGTGATTTTAAGCTCATAAATTCCATTTCTCATCCTCAAATAAAATTTATTTTTGAATAATCTATAATCAGGTGTATCTAAATAATAATCTTTTATATCTTTTATTCATTCAAATTTACAATTTTTGACTATTTTTTCATAATCATCTTGATTGTATGAATATTTCTTTTCCATTTCAATATACATTTTACATTTTTTAATTTTTAAAATCACTAATCAAATCTAGAGCTGTTTCTTTATAATCATCTTCATTAAATTCTAAAAATAATGTAGCTTCGTGTAATATATCATCAATCTTATCCATATCAGCATCACTTATTCAACAAGTATATAGAGTTTCTATTATGAAATCTATATTTTCCATATTTTCTTGAACTAAAGCTTCTTCAAGTTTAGATAAATAATTGTCATATAATTCTTTTTCTTTCATTTTAAGTATAAATTATAAAATAATATTTAGCATAAATAAAAAAGTATAAAAAATCAGTATTTCAAATAATTTGAAATGCATATTTTTTATACTTTCGGTCCTTCGAAGTCTTGACGAAGAAGGAAGATTACCACCTAAAGTTGTACTTAATTTTATTTTTTTTACGAGAGATTTCACTACTCGGGAGATTCTACTTAGTACTTGTACTTTTCTTTCTCCAGCTTGTGGTTGATAGCCACTCAAATGCCTTTATTACATAGTAAATTTAATTATTTTTTAACTTTTGTAAAGTTATTTTACAAATTCAGTGCAATAATGTGTTGTTATATAAATTTTATAGTAATCATAATCTTTATTATTTTCCTCTTTTTTTATAGCCATACCAAATCCTATATAATTTAAATTTTTATGAACTATTGCTCTATAATGTGCATCAAGAGGATATTTTAATCATTTTTCAGACATAAACATTTCAAAGATTTCTTTTGCTGCTTTTATAGCTTCTTCACTACAATCAGCTTGATTTTTTTTACAATAATATGAATGATATCATAAACTTTCTGAACTAGTTATACCATTTATAGCCTTACATTTTACTCATCTATCAAGTAGCCAATTTTCAATTTGAGAATAATCATAAAAATTACTATTTTCAAATCTTTTATGATCCATAATTCACTTTTCTTTATTGTTTATAGACCATTGAAAAGCAGTATTATCTAGTATTTCATCATAAGAATAATATGTTTTTAATTTAGAATTGTATCTTGCATCATTGTGCCAATTTAACCAGTTTTCTTTTATTTTTTCTAGTTTTACTTTGTTATCAATTGCTTCTTTTTTTGCTAGATCAAAGAACTTAATTTGTTTTAATTTTATAATTAATTGTTTCATTATAAAATAACTATCACTATCATTTGCTAGTTTTCTTAGTGAAACTTGATATTCTGCAATAACTATATCTCTATAATAAATTCATAAAATATTAGCATTTTTTTCTATTTTGCTAACTATTTTATTTATTGTTACTATATCATTTCTACTTAAATCATAGGCATAAGTATTTTGTATATATAACAATAAAACTAAACTTGAAAATATTGATATAATTATTTTTTTCATAATACAAAAATTACATTTTATAATAATCATTGAAAAAAGGGGAAATTGCTGCTTGAAATGCACTTGTAAACTCAGCTACTCTTGTAAGCATATCATTACTCCATGCTCACATACTACCATTTTCACTTCTTATATCTGTTTTTCATGATAATTCTCACATAACTGGTCATAATTCTAATCAATCAATATATAATTTCTTTTCAACTATTTTTGGAACTTCCATCATAGGTGAAAATCAATAATGTCAATTTCCATTATTATCTTCTATATAAACTATTCATCAGATATATTTTTTTTCTCAAATACTTGTTGTTCATCATTCAATTCAGATATAAAAGTCAGCAATTATTCAAGCTTTTTTTAAATTTCTAGCTCTATTTTTCGCTCAAAGCATAGTTTCTTCTATACTTAATGGCATATCTGAAATATCTGATGATACTGATTCTAAAATATATTCAACATCTATTCAATTAAAATAAAGACATTCACTTACTCATTTTTTTATTCACTCAACTTTTGGATTTCTAGTAGTTCAAATTGCTATTTTCATAAAAAAAGTCTATAGTATAATATTTATACTATAGACTTTTTTCTATATTTGTAAAGGATTTTTTATCTTTTTGCAATTACTTCTATTTCAATTAATGCATTTTTTGGCTTAATTGTAAAAAGTGTGTGGCTGAGATGATTAAATTTTCCCATATAAGAGAGATAAAATTAGTTTAATTTTTCTCTCTTTTTTTAATCCTCTATGAAGACTAATTTTAGGTTTAATATGTCAAAATAATCAT
>CAYQAV010000034.1:0-3193 GCA_964415565.1 uncultured Candidatus Peribacteria bacterium | reverse complement strand
CCGCTGACCACCGACATTGCGCCGGGTTACGACCACATCACCAGCGGCATCGGCGCGGCCATGATTGGGTGGTTTGGTACCGCCATGCTGTGCCATGTGACCCCCAAGGAACACCTGGGTCTGCCCGACCGCGATGACGTCAAGACCGGCATCATCACCTACAAAATTGCCGCCCATGTGGCCGATGTGGCCAAGGGTCACCCGGGGGTGCGGGCGCGGGACGACGCGCTGTCCAGGGCGCGCTTTGAGTTCCGCTGGCTGGACCAGTTCAACCTGTCGCTGGATCCTGATACGGCGCGCGATTTTCATGATGAAACGCTGCCCAAAGAGGCCTCCAAGGTGGCGCATTTCTGCTCCATGTGCGGCCCCAAGTTCTGCTCGATGAAGATCACGCAAGAGGTGCGCGACTACGCCAACAGCCTGGGGGTCAGCGACGAGCAGGCGCTAAGCGAAGGCATGCACAGCATGTCGGAGACGTTCAAACAAAAGGGGGGCGAGATGTACATCCCCATCACCCCGCAAAAGGTTTGAGTTGACGTTGACATTGGTGTTGACGTTGACGTAAACGTCAACTCTTACAATGCGGGCTTCCATTTATTTTCAGGAGCCATCATGTCAGAACAAATTGTGATCGTCAGCGCCGCACGCACGCCGTTGGGCAGTTTTCAGGGCGACTTTGCCGGCTTGGCCGCGCATGACCTCGGTGGCGTGGCCATCAAGGAAGCCTTGGCGCGCGCCATGAAAGGCTCCAAGCTGACCGCAGACAGGGTCGACGCGCTGCTCTTTGGCAACTGCCTGACGGCCCGTCAGGGCCAGGCTCCGGCGCGCCAGGCCGGCTTCAAGGGCGGCTTGCCCAAAAGCACCGGCGCGGTGACGCTGAGCAAGATGTGCGGCAGCGCCATGCGCGCCACCATGTTTGCGCACGATATGCTGATTGCTGGTGGCGTTGACGTGATGATGGCCGGTGGCATGGAGAGCATGACCAACGCGCCTTATCTGCTGCCCAAGGCGCGCGCCGGCTACCGCATCGGCCACGATCGCATTTTTGACCACATGATGCTTGACGGCCTGGAAGATGCCTACGAGCCCGGCCGCTCCATGGGTACGTTTGGTGAAGACTGCGCCGCCAAATACGGCTTTACCCGCGCCCAGCAAGACGCCTTTGCCACCACCAGCGTGCAGCGCGCGCAAGCGGCCACCACTTCAGGCGCGTTTGCCGCCGAAATTGCGCCGGTCACCATCAAGGGCCGCGCCGGGGACACGCTGATCAGCATCGACCAGGGTCCGGGCAAGGTCAAGCTCGACAAGATCACCTCACTCAAGCCTGCCTTCAAAAAAGACGGCACTATCACCGCGGCCAGCAGCTCCAGCATCAACGACGGTGCCGCCGCATTGGTGCTGATGCGCGCGTCCACCGCTGCCAAGCTGGGCTGCACGCCGCTGGCGCGCATCGTCAGCCACGCGGTGTTTGCCCAAGAGCCCAACTGGTTTGCCACCGCGCCGGTGGGTGCCAGCAAAAAAGCGCTGGAAAAAGCAGGCTGGGGTGTCAAGGATGTCGACCTGTGGGAAGTGAACGAAGCCTTTGCCGTGGTACCCATGGCGCTGATGCATGACCTGCAACTCAGCCACGATATCGTCAACGTCAACGGCGGTGCTTGCGCTTTGGGGCACCCCATTGGCTGCAGCGGCGCGCGCATCATCGTCACGCTGCTCTATGCACTGCAAGCCCGTGGCCTGAAAAAAGGTCTGGCCACCTTGTGCATTGGCGGCGGCGAAGGCACTGCCGTGACCGTTGAAATGCTCTAAAAATAGAAGCTGCTAGCGCTTATTCTGTAAGAGCTAGCAGACAATTCAGTATATATTTATCAGAGACTTTTATGCTGCTGACCCAAGACCAGGAAATGGTGCGCGACGCGGTGCGCGCTTTTGCCCAAGCCGAAATTTGGCCGCACGCCGCCCAGTGGGACAAAGAGCGCACCTTTCCCAAAGAAGTGCACAAGGGCCTGGCCGCGCTGGGCGCGTATGGCATTTGCGTGCCTGAAGAACTGGGCGGGGCCGGGCTGGACTACCTGACGCTGGCCCTCGTTTTAGAAGAAATTGCCGCCGGTGACGGGGGCACCAGCACCGTCATCAGCGTCACCAACTGCCCGGTCAACGCCATCCTGATGAAGTTTGGCAACGCCCAGCAAAAAACCAAATGGCTGACACCGCTGGCGCGCGGCGAAATGCTGGGCGCGTTTTGCCTGACCGAGCCGCATGTCGGCTCAGATGCCTCTGGCCTGCGCACCACAGCGGTCAAAGACGGCGACGGCTACGTCATCAACGGCGTCAAGCAGTTCATTACCAGTGGTAAGAACGGCGACGTGGCCATCGTCATCGCAGTCACCGACAAGGGCGCGGGCAAGAAAGGCATGAGCGCGTTTCTGGTGCCCACCGCTACACCGGGCTACCACGTGGCGCGGCTGGAAGACAAGCTCGGTCAACATTCCAGCGACACCGCGCAGATCAACTTTGACAACTGCCGCATCCCCGCCGAGAACCTGATTGGCACCGAAGGCCAAGGCTACGGCATCGCGCTGGGCGGCCTGGAGGGCGGGCGCATCGGCATTGCCGCCCAAAGCGTGGGCATGGCGCGCAGCGCGTTTGAATTTGCTGTGCAGTACGCCAAAGAGCGCCAAAGCTTTGGCACGGCCATCTTCAACCACCAGGCGGTGGGCTTCAGGCTGGCGGAGTGCGCGATGCAGCTGGAAGCCGCGCGGCAACTCATCTGGCACGCAGCGAGCCTGCGCGATGCCGGCAAACCCTGCCTGAAAGAAGCCGCCATGGCCAAACTGTTCGCCAGCGAAATGGCCGAGCGCGTGTGCAGCGCCGCTATTCAGACGCTGGGCGGCTACGGCGTGGTGAGCGACTTTCCGGTCGAGCGGATCTATCGTGACGTGCGCGTGTGCCAGATTTATGAAGGCACCAGCGACGTGCAGAAGATCATCATTCAAAGGGCGTTGGCGTAGGCGCTGAGGCGATCGATCCGGCGTGATTGAATGGTCGGCGGGTGGGTCGGGTTGTGAGGCTGTTTTGCAGCGTAAAGAGTCAGTCGCGAGTACCCGCTTCCTGGCGGGTGCGATTCAAGTGATGTGGTCTCTCGACATACCACTACCTGACGCCAAACCCGGCACAGCGACTGGGCTATGCGCAT
>CAYQAV010000033.1:0-4219 GCA_964415565.1 uncultured Candidatus Peribacteria bacterium | reverse complement strand
CTTTTTTTATTTCCTTTGATTTACATTTTTTACAGATTTTATGGCTATTTTTATTTAACATAGTTAAAAATAAAGGAGTATTTGGCTTTATTATACCAAATATTCCTTATTTTAGCCACACACTTTTTACAATTAAGCCAGTATTATCTATTGTTAATCAACTATTTGTTTTTACTGTATTTATTAGACTTGATAAGTTTGTTCATTTTGATGTTTCTATTGTTATCTTTTTTTGGATATTATTTATATCACTTATTCTTTTACTATCTCTTGCTCATATACTATATCATTGTAGGTTTATAAAGGCTATTGTACCTAAAATAGCTAGTATTGTTATTACAACTATTAACTCAACTAGTGTGAAGGCATTTTTTCTTTTGTTTACCATATAATTTTTTATTAATGATTTAAACTATTTAAACGAATTAATGTTAAGATTTATATTATTTTAATCAAATAAAAATAAAAAATTAAATTGACATATAATAATTCCGAATTTATATATAATATATTAGTTTTTTGGAAACCGTGGTATAAATTTATTTGTTTTAGATTTATAGTCTAACCAATTTTCTTTTTTTTCTTGTCTTTTTTCTTTTAATGGAATTCAAGATACAAATAATAAAAGAAAGGTAATAACTAAAAATCATATAAAACTTAATAAATTAATACTTGCTCAAATTATACTTAATCAAAGCCAAAAAGTACTTTCTCAAAAATAATTAGGATTTCTAGAATATTTATATAATCATCATGTAAAGATTTTATTTGTTTTTCCATATTTATTTATAAATTGTTTAACTTGAAAATCAGAAACGATCTCTAGTATTAATCATATTGTAGAAATAAAAATACCTAATATTGTTAAATTTAAATCTAGCTTATCTCAAGAAAATATATAAAAAATAGGGAAAGAAATTATAAACATCAATAACATTTGTAATATAAAAACTTGAAAAAAACTTCTTAAATAAAAATATTTCCAACTTTTTCTCCATAATTCATATCTAGGATCTTCTTTTTTTTCTTTTAATTTTCTTTTAAATATATAATAACTCAATCTTAATCACCAAATTGATATCAAAATAAGTATTATTATTTTTTCTATTTCTATGTTTGAATTATTTAAAAATAAATAAATAGATATTATTATAAATCAAATTCACCAAAAAACATCTACTATAGAATTATCTTTTAATTTTATAGATAATAAAAATAGTATTATATATAATGAAAGAATTAAAATTAATAATTCCATTATTTTATTAAATTATAAAAATAAAAACTATTCATTGCGACTAAACTACAAGCAAAAGTTCACCAAGCTATATCAACTAGTGTAAATTTTAAAGAATAATTATTTATAAATGTTAAATTAGTTAAATCATACATTGCATAACTAAAAAACCCTAATAATGCTCAATAAAATAATATATCTCATATATTGTTATATTTAAGTGTTACAAAAGTAACAACCATAGCAGATATCATAAACCAAGCTACCAATCATGCAGTTAAGTTTATTTTTATACTTCAACTATCGTCAATACTTACTAAATTTCCAAATTCTCTCACTATAAAATCTTTTGTAACATATCATAGCCAAAGATAATCTAATACAAGTAGAGTTAAAAATCATATAAAATAAACTCAAAATAATTTAAATGTTTCCATATCTTTTGTTAATAAAAAAGTAAAATTTAATTTAATAAATAAATATATAAGTTTAAAATACTAGCGAAACTTACCCATAATAAATATGGTATAAGTAAAATTCAAGATTTTTTATCTATTTTGTAAAATAAAAATATATTATAAAGTATAAAAATCCACAAAAATATAATATTAATTAATCATAATAATGGGTTTTCTAAATAAAAAAAAGAAAAACTCCATAAAAAATTTAAAAACAATTGTAAAAAATATACAGTTTTTAATTTATTTTTATTTCTTCAAAATCATTTATTCCAAACTAAATAAAAAGATATTCAAATTAAGACATACAACAAAGTCCAAACTGGTCAAAAAATCCAGTTTGGTGGATTAAAAAATGGTTTATTTAAAGTCATATACCAACTTTCAATTGAATTTAGTGTAAAATATGATGAAATTGATCCTATCAAAACTGGTAATCAAATTGAAATTAATATTTTTGTATATTTTTTCATAACAAAGTATTAAACAATATAAATAAAAACTAAAATTAAATTTTTTGTATAATTAAGACTTGAATTTTAATTGTTAAATAATCACAAATAATATAATAATATTATTTGTGATTATTGCAAATATTAACATTGATTAGTGAATTAATAATTTTGTAATTAAATTGAATAAAATAATAATTTAATTATCATATAATTATATGATAAAAATTAGCAAAAATAATCAATGAATACAATAAATACTTCAAAAAATCTGTTAGCACTAAATAAACCAAAAGGTTATTTAGTAACAAAATCCGACGAACTTGGAAGGAAAACTGTATATAATCTTTTACCAGATTGGGTTTTTGATGAACAATGGATGCCAATTTGAAGACTTGATCTAGATTCTAAATGACTTTTATTATTCACAAGAAATGGAAAAATAGGTAATGCATTAACAAAACCTGGAAGTTGTATCAAAATATATGAAATATTAGTTAGAGGTTATGTTACACAAAAACATATAGAAATGGCTTTAAAATGAGTTGAAACACCTCAAGGTATACTCAAAGCACTAGTCGTAGAAAAAATATGAAATATGGGAGCAAAAACAAAATTAAGAGTACAAATTGATGAAGGAAAAAATAGACATATTCGTCGTTTATTTTGAGCGATGAAAGATCCAAAATTTTATACTCCTTTAAAAGTATTAAGTTTAAGCAGAGTTAGTATTGGTAGTTTAAAACTCGATATTGAAAGTGGAAAATGGAGATATTTATCAGAAGAGGAAGAAAAAATGCTATTGAAAGATTTAATTTAAACAAAATAATCTCCTAAAATATTTTTAGGAGATTATTTTAATTTTAAAAATGGAGGTGCCGTAAGCAGAGACTATTGAACTTTGAGGGAGATTTTGGATGAGATAATTTTATAAGCTAATCCAATATCTATTCATCTTTCAATCATTTGTTAAACGATCAAATATTCCTCAATTACTTTTTATAACTTTGTTAGAGGGAATGTTTTCAGTAGTACAAGTTAATAATACTTTTTCTATTCCCATTTTTTTTGCTTCAATTAATCATAATTCAAGCATTTTTGTTGCATATCATTTTTTTCTAAATTTTGGAACAACTCAATATCAAATATGTCCTCATTTTTCCATTAGTACAGGATTATTAATATTATGCCTAATATCAATAGCTCATATTATATCATTATCCTCTACCAATAAAAATAATGTAGAATTTACTCATGTTGGACTATTTGTTCTATATAAAACTGTTTCTCTTAAAAACTCATCAAAATTGTCTCAATAAAACAATGCTCAAGGAGAAATATGACTTATATCTTCAAATATAGCCCATTCTTTTCTTAATTGTTCATAAATATTTTTATGTTTTAATTCTGGTAATTCTAATTTCATAATTAAATAGGTTAATATATGTTTACATTATAATTAAATTATAAAAAAGACAATATAGGCAATCAAGTTCGAACTAATTTTTTCCTCTATTTTAAAACAAAATAGAAATTTTAATAAAAATGCTTTAATTATATATAAAAAATAAAAAGGCTTATATAAGCCTTTTTATTGTATATGTTTTATATGGAGGTGCCAATTCAAAAGACTATTGAACTTTAAGAAAGATATTAGATGATATAGAATAATGAAAATTAATAGTTAATTTCATATTCAATATCGTCTATTCTTCATTCTACATCATCTAATCTTGATTCATTATCATTAGCTATTCATTTAATATCATCTAGCTCCCTTTCTATATCATTTATATCATTATAATTATCTTCTATATTAGTATTTAAATTAATTAATATAATAAATATTATAAATAATAAAAATAATATAATTATATTAAATATATTTTGTTTTATAAATTTAAGCATAAGAAATAAGTTATATAATATATTAAATAGCATTATGATATAAAATAAAATTATAAAATCAAAACAATCAAAAATTTTAATATGGATTTAATATCCTTGTATAAATTAATAAATATATATAATATAAATGTTATTTATTCTCCTTAATAAATATTATGAAAAAA
>CAYQAV010000032.1:0-2696 GCA_964415565.1 uncultured Candidatus Peribacteria bacterium | reverse complement strand
ATATAACGCGCCAACGCTGTATGCGTGCCACCACGCACCGTGTCGCTCACCTGCAAGCTGCCGGCATCCATCACCCACTCGCGCCGATGCACTGGCGCACCGAGCAAACGCTTGTAGCCATCATGTGAACAAGCCACTTTTAACACCCCGGCATCATCCTGCAATTGCAGCTTAAACGGGTAAGCCCGCCGTGCGACCCTGAAGCCACCCCAGACTTCAGATGAATCTTGCCCGGCCACTTCCACCGTGCTGTGCGCCGCCGTACCCCGTTCGCGCAAGCGCTCTGGCCCCAGTCCGTATCTCGACGTGCCGCCATTCACCACCACCCGCTGACCGTAAACAGATAGCTCAAAAGACAAGGTGTCGGCATGGGCGTGGCCTGGCAAATAATCCGGGCCGATTGGGGCCACGTCAAGCAGTGCCACCGCGGCTGGCGTTTGCAAACGCACATATCCCGAATCAGGGTAATGAAGCAACTTTGCTCCCCCGTCGGTAGGTTTGGCGCCCAATTCAATCCCCACCCTCTGTGCATAAGACTGCAGCTCTGCCACTTCAGGCGCAATCCCAAACGCAGCATCGTTAAACAGCGCGATCGCGCCATCCGAGTGCGCCATGCCAACCATCCATTCCAGCATTCTCACTGCAGTTTCACGCCATGGAGATACCTGGTCATCAGGCACCACTCCGCGCCAATACCCAGCCGCGTTCACCAAATCTAAAACGTCTTCCAGAAAGATGGCGTGGTACATCGGGCTGCGCTCAAAGTTGCCCCCATCCGCCAATACTTGCTCTGGTAGTTCCCGGGTGATGATCTTTAATCCCGTCCGCAACCAGGCAGCAGCCTGCGGTCCTTCAAACACAAGCCCGGCAAACACCAGAGCCTTGGCGTTGGCAAACAAATGGTTGCCCAGCAAATGCCATTCCAGCCGTTTTGCCAGCCAGCCAGCTTGCAGCGCTAGGCTTTCCAACATGCCCGGCACTGCCGCATTACCCTTAGCAAGCCACTTCATCCAATTGACGATGCGAAGTGATGTTGGGTACGGCTCCCATCCGTTGCCACTGGCGGGCGGGTTCTCTAACAGCCAGCGCACAATCAGCGCCTGATGCCACACACAGCGTTTGCCAGCATCAGCAGCATTCAAGTCATCAAAATAGTGCAAATTGTAGAGCCACAGCTTATCTAGCCCCGGCCCATTCCAGCCACCTGCTGCCGGAAGTGTGTGCTCGCAATTTAAAAAACGGAACGAGTTAGCCCCCAGCATCGAAGCGCTGCGTGCCGACGGCAAACACCAGGTGCCGTGCGGCGGGCGCAACAATGCTGCAGCCACAAGCGGACCAACCCGTGGTCGATAAAACCTGAACCACACCCGTCCATAAAACTGCACCGGCTTCAGTCGCCGAAGCGTCTCCCAATAACGGGAAACTTTGCCAAAAATATTCAAGTTTGTTAGCCAGTAAAAAAATTTAACGCGATGAACAGAATTCAATTAAAAGCTAGACTCTTGCTGCCTTGTGCTCATCGAGCCAGAAGGTTAGGTACAGCAATTGCCATATCTTGTAGCTATTGTTTTCTATGTTGGCAAAGTGTCGGCGAACGATAGCTTCGGCAGCAGGCAGATTCAGCACCGATGCCATAAAACCCAAGCGAAGTATCTGCAGAATACGCATTTCCCCAATCATGTTTATCTTTGCATCCAGAGGTGGATTGAACCCGGTCTTTCGCCGATAGACCAATGCGCGGGGAAGCAAAGACAACAGCAGCTTTTTCAAGGGCTGCTTGCCGAAGACCACAGGCTCCCTGCCGTTTCGCAGCGCACCGAGGTAGCTGCAATACAAATCCTGGTCCAACAGGGGCACGCGAAGCTCCAGCCCTACGCTCATGGAAGACTTATCAGCAACCATCAGGTTGTGACTCAGAAATCCATAAAAATCCAGAATCATGGCACGAATAACCGGGGGATCTCCCTCAAAGCCCTTCAGAAAAACATCAGATTTTTCGACAAACCGCTTTGCGCGCCCGTCGTATTCGGTATCTCCGAGCAGGTCCCGCAGTTCCTGCTGGCGAAAATATCCCAGCAAGCGCGCGTATCTGAGCGCAAACTCCTTCTCGCTGTAGAACTGTGCGAATCGGTCGACCTTCTTGGCGATCGAAGGAACGCGCCGCAAGATTGACCTAAGCCAACCCCACTGCGCGACATTGCCCAAGATGCGAAAAAGAGCCCCTCCAATGAGCAGGCGATATCGGGGATAGCCCACGAAAACTTCATCACCGCCCATGCCGCTGAGCATGACTTTGAATCCCTCGGCACGGGCTGCCCTGGACAATTCCGCAGAAGCGAAATATGTGTAGTCTGAAATCAACTCTTCAGTTCCTGCAGCGACCGCACGCATGGATTTCAAGATTGACTCCGCATCCGCATGATCGAAACCAAGCGGCACCTTCCTCAGGTCCAGCTTCAGACGCTCGGCAATCGCTACCGCGTAGGGTTCGTCATTTTCTGCGCCGCTAAGTGCGACATCATTCTGTTTATACTGGGCAAAAAGGCTCGGCTTCTGCGCATATGCAGCGATGACTGACGAGTCTAGTCCTCCGCTGTAGAAGACACCCAATTTGGCATCCGCTTCCAGTTGCCTTTCAATGGACTGTGCAACCAACTGGTCTGAATACGCAACTTGCCGACTCTCTTTCTCAATGT
>CAYQAV010000031.1:0-18178 GCA_964415565.1 uncultured Candidatus Peribacteria bacterium | reverse complement strand
TGGAATGATTATTTTGACATATTAAACCTAAAATTAGTCTTCATAGAGGATTAAAAAAAGAGAGAAAAATTAAACTAATTTTATCTCTCTTATATGGGAAAATTTAATCATCTCAGCCACACACTTTTTACAATTAAGCCGGATTTTTTTATTTATTTGAGAATACTTTTGGTGGATCTGTTTGAATTTTTGAATCATATTCAATAACAAATGCTCATTTATTATATTTACAAACTCATGGACTTGATTCTAAACAATTTTGTTTTCATCTTCTTATATAATTTAAATCATATATCATAGCTTTATCAAAATTAGCATCAACTCATGCTATTTTACTTCAACCAGGTAATATATAATCTCATCATGCTAATATTGCTCATCAAATAGTATTTCTAGTAAATAAACTTCATTTCATATATAGTTGCTTTTTTAATTCACTTGTTCTAGTAATATTATCACTTAGATATGGAATTCATGATGAATTAGAACTTATAAATCAACCATCAGCATATATAACTGCATTTATTTTTGATACATTTTGATTAACATAAACATTTCATTTTCAATTATAATCGGAATTAATATTGTATGAATCTTTTAAAACTATTATTCATAGTTTTTTTCAAGAATTATTTAAGTCTCAATTAATAATTACATTTCAATCCTTAACAATAAGAGTTTCATATCATGAAATTTCTCAAGATAAGTTAATATCTCAAACTACATATTTTACTCAATTAATTATTTGACCATTTGTCATATTTTTTATTTGAGTAAATGCATTTTTTCTAATAACTGTTCTAGTTTCTCTTTTTGAAATATCATAAAAATTTGCATCTTGTCATGTAAATTCTGATTTTCATCATCATTGTAAAGTTCAAATTACTTGTACTCATATAAATACATCTCAAGAAGAATTTTCAATAGAAATAGGTGTTCTATCATCTCAATTTTCTAAAGTTGATAAATATGAATTTACTGTTTTTCATCACATAATATAACTAATAACAACAGTTGATAAATTTGAATTATCAGAAATTTGCAATCAAGGATTTCAAAAAGATGTCGCTGTTGCTGAAGTATTAATTTTTGCAGTAAAAGTTGGTGTTTTAGTATTTAATCAAGATATATTTGATGCACCTTGAACTTCTGAACTTGATAAGTCAATAGCTCTAATACTAGTTTTAAAATTTCATATATTAACTCCTAAACTTCAAACTGAGGCTATTGGTTTAACAACTAATTTAAATTTCATTTCCGTACCATATTCTGGAAGCGCTGACCAAGTAGCTCAATCATCATCTGAAGCAAATATATCTCATGTAAATAATTTTTTAAAAGAATTTTGAGTTATATCTGCAATATAATAATTTTTTAAAGCTGCTATATTATTGTAATTATCATCCCAATCATTAATTTGAATTTTAAATCTATTTGTAAATACTCAAGGAGAAATAGATTTTACTCTAAAAGTAATTTCTCATAATGAATTACTTGGAGTTGAATATAAATACTCATTTAATGCATCGTCTCAACTTGGAATTGATGTTCACATATTTGTTTTTAAAGTATCACATCAAGAATAAAAAGTACAATCTTGATCAATAAAGTTTAATACTTTATTATAAATAGGATTATTATATTTATCTTTTAATGAAATAGTATATATATAATAATCAGCATTGTTTGAATATTTAGTTGAATTTTCATTAGAAGTAATTGTAGTTTTAGTAGTATCAATTTCATCAGGATAATTAGAAAAATTTATAACTTTTTCACTAAAATTTCAATATTTATCTGTTGCTTTAATATATAATTCTTTATTTCATGAAGATTTGAAAAAGTTATTAATTGTAGCATCAAAATTAGATGTTCAAGAAAGACTATTATAAACTATAACTCAATTAACCTTAACTAAATAATTGATTTCAGAACTACAATTTGAAGTAGTTTTTTCATAAAAATTAATTTTTAAGTCATCATCATTTGCTTTAAATTTATATGAATTTAAACTAAGTAGATTAACTCCTTTAAATACAGATATAACCGGTGCAGTTTTATCTATATGATTCATAGTATAATTATAATTTTTTACATTATAAGCATAATCACTAATTGATAATACTCACATGCTTCCATTATCAGATTCACTAGTAAAAGTAATGCTTTGATTTTTTGAATTATTACATCAACTAAAGTTATCAGAAGTACATAAAGTTTTTAATGTAATTGATCAATTTGTACAAGATATTGGAAAATCTGTAATTAATGGTGATTTTATATATATTTTCATCTTTTGTTCTCAATCATATAAATTTGATGGTATGATTGAGAAATATGTATAAGTAGGTGTAGAAATATATGAAGTACTTGATTGTTTATTTCTGATTTTAATCTTAAATCAATTTAATTCATGATATCCTGCTTTAGTTATTTTAAATTTAAATGAAATTGGATATGGACTTGATGATGAACTTTTAACTCAAGCTAAACTAGTAGAATAAACAGCAGATCATTGTTTTGATAGTTCAATAAAAGTAGAACTTCAAGTCTCTAAAGAAATATCATATCAATCAATATAATCATAATGGTCATTATTATATTCATCTCTTAAATTCAAAGTAACAGAGAAGGTATCACCTATATTATATCAACTATCATTTGATGATTTAGAAAATCAAAAAATTGATCAATCTCAATTTTTTACATCATCATTTGGTATAACATAAAGTGGTGCTAATTCATTTATTGCAGTTGTATTAAATTTATCTCATGTATTTAAATTTTCAACTGCTAAATAAAAAGTAACTTGTCAAACTTTTGTAAGTTTTATAGATTCTTTAACTCAGACTCTTATTTTTTTAGTTTTATTTTTTAATATAGTTAAATCAATTATATTATCTAAAATTGGCTGAGTTATAGTATCAGAAGTAACTGAAAAATCATTTCAAATTTTTATAGTTTCTGAAAATAAATCTTGAGTTATACCTCAATCATATTTATATGAAATTGTATATTTATATTTTGTATTTGATGATCAAACATCTAAATAATCTTCAAATCAAAAATTAAAATCTGCAGTTCATCATGCTTTTAAATATATATGTGAAATGCTATAATCATTAGAAACTTTAAAAGTATCTAATACAAATTTAGAATTAGGCTTTACTGTTCAAGTAAGAAAGTAATAAGGGTTTTTTATATTATATGAAATTCACTTATATCTTGTTTTTTCACAAGTTGAATCATCACAAACATTTTTAATACTAAATAATTTTGTATTAGTATCATAATAAACTATATTTTTTAAAAGATCACTTAATTTATTTTTTTTAGTTCAAAATGGAAATCAAACATGAAGTTGATTAATTGTATCAGTAAAATTACTATACAAATAATCATATCAATTTACATATGTATCTAAAATAACTACATTTCATCAAACATTTTTTCAAATATAAAAAGTAGTTGTTATTTTTAATAAGTCATCTAATGTAAGATCTTTATTAGACAGTGATCAAGTTCAAATATAATAATTATTTATAGTAAAAGTACTTGTTCAATAATAATTAATGTAATCTTGCAACTTAATATCTATATAATCTGATAAATTAGCTACATTAGTAATAGTTTCATTAGTAAGAAAATATCAGCCATCAGATTTATTTAATTCTTTTAACTCTGTTGTATAGCATGAAGAACTACCGCATACATATGGGTATTTATATCATGCATTAACTAACTTAATAAAGAAAATTAAAAATATAAATATAACTATTTTTAAAAATTTCATATTTAAGTTTTAATAATAAAATAAAATTATAAAAACTTACTCTGAAATATCTCAAACTGGAGGTACATTATCAATTTCAACAACCGTACAACTTTGAGTTCATGAAACATAATCTCAAGCTTGTCTACCACTAGCAGCTCATGATTGTCATCAATTATCAACTTTAGTATATCAATCTTCACAAGTAGTACGAACCAAATAATATGAAACTTCTGTAGTTTTATTTCAATTACAAGTTCTAGTACCATCAGTTTTCCAAGGATCACAAGTTACAATTTCACATGGAGAATCAATAACTGCCTTTTTACATATGTAATCAGGATTTGCCTCAACTGTTGATAATCAAACATTTTTTGACATATAAAAGTATGAACCTGCACTTCAAACTAAAACTAAAGCAAGAACTGCTAATAATATTTTTTTCATAATAACAAAATTATAATATAAATTAAAATAAATTTTATAACAAATATATTTACTAATTATCTTTTATGTGAAAAAAAGGTAATTCTACTAAACCTCCAACATTTATAACTCTATGACCTACATTTGACCAAACTCAAGTTTTTCTATCTAGTGTCCACCGAGCTGGCCATCTAAGAAAATTATTTTTTGTTAAAAAATCAAAATCAATTGGATAAGGATTTTCAGATTCATTTGAAACTTTAACTAAATATTCCATATCTTCATCTGTTATTGCAGTATATATTTTATCAGAATTATTATATAATTCTTTCATATGATATACTTGATTTTGAAGTATGATTGGATTAGAGGATTTTGTAAATAATTCTTTTTTTGTATTTTTTTCAACTATTTGAATATAAGGCATTCAAAATGTTTTCATTATATTTCATACATATCAATATACTGGTTCAAATGTGTCATTCTCCAATAAGTTAGACATATTTGATGATTTTGTAAAATGATATAGATATACATCAAACTCTCATTTTACAAATTTTCTATCATCTTCATAATATAATCAATCTAATGGAATAAAATATTTAGAAAAAGCAGTTTCCAAAATATAATATGATCATTTTTTAAAAGTATCTTTATTTTCATCATTAATACTTATTATGTTTTCAGGTTTATCTAATAAAAAATCAATAACTATAGTTTTTTTATCAATTGGAAAAAAATAATCATTTAAACTGTAATTACTAAATCAATCACTATAACCTAAAGTAGAAGCTTTAAATCTAAGATGAGTAAATGGAAAAGCTTTGTATGAGAAATTATAACTTCAATCATCTTTAGTGATAGTATAATTTTCAGAATTATTTAATAGTTCAACTTTAACTCATGGGATTGGGTTTCATTGATTATCAGTGATTTTTCAAGATATATCTAAGTTAATATATTTTTCACAATTTTGAAATTCAATACAAGCTTTTTTTCTTGTTAGATTAGCTGTGGCATAATCTCAAATTAAATCATATAAATAAGCTAGAAGTTCGGTATTTTCTTGTCATTTAACTTTTGATTTTTCTATATCTGAAATAACCTTAAATACATTAGTTTTTGAAGAAAAAATATCATTTAATCTATTTGTTAGTGGATGTACCATATCTCATTCAAAAATTACTTTTGATTTTGAATTAGAGTCATATCAGCCATAAATTAAATCATTTTTATATGAAGAATAAATATCTAAAATTGCTAGATTTTTATTTACATTATTATCAAATACTTCTTTGTTTATTTTAAAATTATATGGGATATATAGAGTATCTCCATTCTCTTTTTTTATAGCAATAGAAAATTTTTCATTTATTGGATCTATTGTAACTCAAGAAAAAGTTTTAAAATCAACCAAAAAACTTTCCATAGAATCATATTTTTCAGGATTTATTCAAATCTTATCATAATTGTCTTTATTTAAAATATCATTAATTTTAAGTCAAAGATGGGTTCAATCATATCAATAAATAATAGTTTCCTTTTCTATTACATCATTTCATTGCTGTTTATCCTTTAATCAAAAAATAAAGAATAACGAAATTCAAAACAAGAAAATCAAAACACCAAAAATAAATTTTTTTACCATAATTCTAAATAAAAAAATAATAATTACATTATATGTAATTATTATTTTTTACAAAATAAATATATTTATAAAATTATCCACATTGATTTCAAACAGTAGCTGGGTTTCAATTAATAACTATTAAATCAGTTCAAGCTGCTGCAACGGCACCTCAAATACCACAAGCTCATGTTGTAGCTGTTATAGTATCCCTATCAACTTTAGTATCATTAGTACTAAGATTAATTCATATTTCTAATCTAAGATCATCCGTTCCTGAATCATTTTCAGCTCTTGCTGTTAAATTTCATTTATTTTCAAATGAAGCTGATATTTCATAAACTCAATACAGTATACCATTATCATCTGCATCAGTTATATAAGCATATCAACAATCTACTCAAGTTGCTACTCAATTATCATTACATGGTTGAGAATGTTTAGGATCTTTAGGAAAATTTTGTAAATAGTCTGATACAGAGGTAAAAAACAAATCTGAATGTGGATATTCAGAATCATCTTGATATACTTGTTCAACAGAAGATTTAAGAGCTTCTATATCAGTAATTCTATTAGAATCTCTTGCTTTTTGGATTTGAGATGTATATACATTTACTGCTCCCGTAGCAAGAATACCAATAATAGTAATAACTACTAGTAACTCTATAAGAGTAAAGGCTTTATTTAACTTTTGTAATTTCATAATAAAAAATATTATTAAATATAAATAAATAACATAGAAATTATAGTTTTTTTCTATAATTTCCAAATATAATATATAAAATTAGCTTTACTTTTATCATTTATAATGTATAGCATTAACTGGGCATGCAGATATCGCATCATCTATTCAAGAAGCATTCGAGCTATCCATTCAATCTTTTGCAAAAGCTTTCCCTTCATCATCTAAATCAAAAACATCCCCACATATTGCAACACAAGCAGAACAACCTATACAAGTTTCATTAACATAAGGAACTTTTACATCACTATTAGACATATTTTATTTTTTAAATTATAATTAATGTTATACATTTTATAGTTAAAATAAAAAAATACAAGATAAAAATTATAAATATTATAACCTTTATCATGTATTTTTTATCCATATTTATGGTCAGTCAAAATTTTTGTATTCCTTAATGTGGAATATTTATGATAGTTCCGTTTTATTTTCTGAAAGAATTAACCCTCATAGAAAAAACTTCTAAGAATTATCAAATTGCTAATATTTGTAAGGAAAATTAGTTTGACCTGCCGCCTATAAAATAGACATAAGTATTATAATAGTTTTGTAAAATCTAGCAATATAAGTATAATATTTTTGATAAAATTTTATATAAATAATACTAATAATGTTTAATTATAACATATTAAATAAGCCAAGTTTTACTATAAACAAAAAATCTATTGACTCTATATTTAAAAGTATTTTTAATATAGTAAATATACCTCAAAATTGAACATTGAATATAGTCTTTTTAGATGATGATAGTATAAAAAATTTGAACAAAAATTACAGAAACATTGATACATCAACTGATGTTTTAAGTTTTCATTATTTTGATGATTTTAGCAAACTAAAAGAGGAGGATATAGCTTGAGAAATTATTTTATCAGAGAATAAAATTAAAATTCAAGCCATTGAATATTTTTTAGGTGAAGAAAAAGAATTTTATAAACTACTTGTTCATTCTATTTTACATATTTTATGATTTGATCATGAGTTAGACAATGATTATTTAATTATGCAAGAGTTAGAAGATAAAATATGGAAAGAAGTATTTTGAAATTAACAAAAAATAATTAAAATAAAATAAATAATTTATTAATAAATAAATATGCAGTATAAAATTCCAGTTCAAATTGAAAATGAAGATCCTATATTACTATGATTAAGTCTAAGACAATTATCTATTATAATGATTTGATTTTGAATTTGATATTCAGCATTTAAATCATTAATTTCTATAGGTACAGAAATTGCTGCAATTCCTGCTATAATAATAGCAACTACATCAATAATCATAGCTATATTTAAATATTCAGAAATGACTTTTACAAATTTTGTATTAGCATTTATAAGATATAAAGTTAATCTAGATACTAGAAAATGGGTTAAATCAGTAGATAGTTACTCTTTAATGGATATATGATTTGTAACAAATATAGAAAATAAAATTGATAACAAAGTAGATTTTAATGATAAAATAAATAAAATTAAAGATATTGAAGATAAGTTAAACAAAATTTAGTTATTAAAAATAATTATCGTGCCAATAAAAACAAATAAAAAAGAACATCCTGATAGTTCAACTCAAAGGTATTTACCTTTTTCAAGTATAAAAGAAAATATACTTATGATGAAAGATAATAGTGCAAGATTAGTAGTTAAATGCTCTACTATAAATTTTTTGCTTAAAAATACTGATGAACAAGATTCTATAATTATAAGTTTTCAAAGATTTCTTAACTCTCTTGATTTCCCTCTTCAAGTTTTAGTTAGATCAAAAAAACTCGATATAGAAACATATTTATCTAATCTAAATGATAAAGCTATAAAACAAAAAAATTCTTTACTTCAAAATCAAACATATGAATATATAGAGTATTTAAGAAAACTCATTGAAGTAGCACAAATAATGAAAAAAGAATTTTATATTATCATTCCTTTTGATAATAATGGAAATAAAAGTGTAAAAGATGATTCAATATTAGGTATTTTTAGTTCTTTTTGGAAATCTATAAATCAAGCATCTGACTTAGTTTCAATAAAATCACAACAAAGAAATTTTTCTAAATTAAAGAAATGATTAATTTCTAGATTTAATTGAACAAAAACAGGACTTGAAAATATATGAATAAAGGCAGAAATGCTTTCAAAAGAAGAATTAGTTAATTTCTTAACTGATTACTACAATCCTAGATTAGATAGTTTATCTGGAATTACATGAAAAATAGAAAATTATAACATAACAAATTAATTATGAAAAAATATTTTTTTTATATAATTGCTTTAATTTCATCTTATTCTAGTACTTTTGCTGATGATGCTGGTATACTTTGAAGTAGTATTAGTCAAGATGATCTAAAAAAATGAAATGTACATATTGATGATATTCCTAAAGTTATAAGATGAGCTATTGACTTTTGAATGAGTATTGCTTGAACTATTGCTGTTATATTTATTATTATATGAGCATATCAAATACTTTTTTGATCTATTGAACAAGATAAATCAAAATGAAAAAATACAATTGTTATGGCTATTATTTGATTTGCAATTGCAAGTCTTGCTTGGTTTATAATAAAATTAATAATTGATAACTTAAGCTAAAATGTCTAATATAATTTATGAATGGAATTTTTCAGATACAAAAAATAGAGGAAGTTTATGGTATATAATTGCTATCTCAATTATTTTATGACTTGCTATTTGGTGAATATTCACAAAACAATATTGATTAAGTTTAATCGTATTCCTAATTACTTGAATAACATTTTTTATTGAGAATAATTCATCTGAATTTGTTAATATAGAAATAAGCGATTTATGAATAAAAATTTGAGATTATTTTTATGATTTTTCAAGTATAAATGATTTTTCATATATATATTCTTGAAATGATGCTACTCTTCTTAGATTAAAATTAAATAAAAAGGGTATAAAACAAATAGACTTAAAAATTAATAATGATATTTGTATGGAATTAAAAAATATATTACCAAATTATTTAAATGAAGTGAAATGATGAAAATTAACTAATAGTGAAAAACTTATTAATTTATTAAAATTATAATATGAAAATATTTCTATCTATACTATTTAATGCTCTTATTTTATATGCTCTTACTTATTTATTAAGTATGAATCCTGAAAAATGAGTAGAAGCATGAATAATAGTAGAATGATGAATAAAAACATATATTATATGATGAGTATTACTCGGTATTATAAACCTAACTATAAAACCAATATTAAAAATATTATCTTTGCCATTATTTTTTGTTTTCTTATGATTAGTAGCTTTTATTATAAATTGAGTTATTCTTTGGCTATTAGATTATATATTTAATGAAATATTAGTTATACCTTGAATTACATATACAATTAATTGAGCTGTAAATTTCATAATTGCAGTTGCAATTTTTACAATTTTGAATATGTTTTATACAATATTATTTTCTAAAAAATAGACCAATGTTTGATATTTTAAAATTTAGTGAAGTTATAATTTCTGTATTGCTTGTATTTATAGTATTAATACAAAATAAAAATGTATCTCTAAACTTAAGCGATATGAGCTCTTGAATGTGAGAAATAACTAAAAGAGGGCCTGAAAAAATACTTCATAATGCTACAATTATTCTTTGAGTTTTATTTGTACTTAACTCTTTAGTATTATTTCTAATTAAATAATTTTTAATAATTTTATGATAACTCAAAAGTTTATTAAACTAAAAAAATACTTATTTTTAATAAGTATTCTATTTTTGTTTACATCGTTATTTCATCTTATATATATATTTCTATATGAAGATTCTAAAGTAGTTCCTGTAAAAGGAGGTACAATTTCAGAATGATTAATTTGAAATTTTCCAAGTTTAAATCCTCTTAAAAATCTATCATGAAATAATCAATATGTGGTTTCACTATTATATAGATCACTTTTAAAATATGACTTAAAAGAAGATAAAATAGTATCAGATATAGCTAATTGTGATATAAGCTCTCTATTAAATATAGAATGTTCTATTAATGATGATGCAAAATGGTCAAATTGAGAAAAAATTACAGCAGAAGATATTTATGCAACTTATGAATTAATAAAATCTACAAATTCAAATATAATTCTTACTTCATTACTTGAAGATACGAAAATTGAATATAAAGATAATATAATTCTATTTAAAAATAATAAAAAAGATGTGAATTTTTTAAATGTATTTTTTCAACCAATTTTATCAAAAAATAATATTAATACTTTATCAAAGGAAAATATATTTTGAAACTTCCCTACTAATGGCTGAATATATTCATGAGATTTTATAATTTCAAATGTAAGTTCAGATCTAACAATATGAGTTTCAAAAATAATTTTAGATAAAAATGAATATTATAATAATTGAAATATATCAAAAGTTATTTTAAATATATTTCCTGATGTTAATACATTTTTGAAAAATAAACAATCTGTAAATGTTTTTAATGATGATAATAATATAGTTTGAGAATCTATTCCTAGACTCCAAAATTATAAATATACTCTCCCTCAGTTTGTATGACTTTTTATAAATCAAAATAAAGTAACTGATTTAAATCTTAGAAATTATATATTTAGTAAAATTAATTCTCAAAATTTAATAGAATTATTATGAAAAAATAATTTTAGTATTGTAAATAATCCTTATTTATCTGAAACTGATATAAATAAAGAAACTAGTATTAAAAATTTTGAATCAGTGATGATATCTCTTGGTTATTCAAAAAAATCTAAATATATAGAAGATTTAATACCAAAATTAGAAGTTAATACTTCAGAAACAAATACAGGAGTTACTGAAGATATAAAAATAAACAATAATAATATAACAATTGATAAATTTCAAAAAGCATCTGCTATTATTATTAAACCAACTTATGTTGAAAAATATAATTTTATTACTAAGGATGATATACTTTTAGAATGAAAAGTTGAATCCTGAGTTGATGAAATTTATATAAATAATACTAAAATAGAAAACTTTAAAGCTTGAGATGAAACTTTCTTTTATAGACTAAAAACAAGTTACAATAATATAGTTCCTTGAAAAAATAATTATAAAATATATTTTTCAAAAGATGGTATAAAAACACTAAAAGATGAGATTAATTTTTTATTAAATAATGATAAAAATAAATTATTAGAAGATGAAATAAAATTTGTATTAGAATTAGAAAAAGAAAATCAAGAAATTGAAGAACAAAATAAGAAATTAAGTAAGGAAGAAGAAGAACAAAATAAGAAAAATGCAATTAACCAAATTGATAAAGTAAAATTTGATAAAGTAAATAAATTAGATGAAAATACATATTATGATAAAGATTTAAATCCTTATACTTTAAGATTATATTATTTAAATACTGAAAAAGCTCTTGACCAAACTGCAAACTTTGTTAAAGACTCATTAAAAGAACTATGAATTGAAATAGAATTAGTACCAATTAATCTAAATAATATAGCTAAAGTATTAGCAAATAAAGATGATTATGATATGATTTTAACTTGAGTAAATTTATGATTTTTTAAATACAATATTTTTCCATATTTTCATTCAAGTCAATCAAAATCAGGTTATAATTTTAGCAACATAAAAAAAACAAGTTTAGATATATTACTTGAAGAATTAAAATCTAATACATTAAGTAATGATAAAATAATTGAAAATGAAACTAAAGTTTTAAATATACTAAAAGATGAACAAGTTATAAAAACACTTTATACACCAAAAATAAATTTACTTGTTGATAAAAATTTAAAAAATGAAATTAAATACTCAAAACTTCCAAATAAATCAGTAAGATCTTATTTAATGAATTCTTCATATACAAAAGAGGACAGAATTATAAACTTTGAAAATAAAAATATTTGAAATTTCTTTAAATTTATATTTAAAAAATTATATGAATAATGACTTAAAAGAAAAAATTATTCTTCCGGCTCGGAAAATAATAAGAGATGATAATAAGATTAAAAAATTTTATATTTTTCCATGACTACTTTCAATAATTTTTTTAACATTCCTTTTAGTATATCAATCAATATATACTTATGTAATAATTTTTTGAAATAAAGATGAAGTATTAAAACAATTATTATATTTTCTTGAATCTGATTATTGATTTCAATCAATAATCATTTGAATAATTTTTATAATTATATATACATTATCAATCCCAATTTTTGAATGATGATTAATAAAATATATTGATTCCAAAAATAAATGAAATAGTATTGGATCTAGCCAAGCATTTTGACAATGATTATATAATTTTTTACCTATATTTGAGTATAATAATATTTTTTCTGAATTTAAAATAATAAGTATATTAAACTTTTATTTGTTTACAATTAGATTTATATGAATAGAATTCATAATGACTATTAATTATATATTCATAATAATTTTTATTTTATGATTATTTTTAAATATATTATTTGTATATTCCAAATATGCTATTGTATTAAATAATAAAAATGTATTTGAATCAATTTGAGAATCATCAAAAATAACAATTCTAAATTTAAAAGTTACAATTAAATTATATTTTTTAATTTTCTTTTTAAACTTAAGGGTAATAATAAATTTCGTTATATTTCTGTTTTTTCCTATAATAATATTTGTTGCTATATGATTAATTACAACTAAATTTCTATTAATTATTGCTATAACAATATTGTTATTAATATTTATATGATTAATTCTTGCTTTATGATATTTAACTGCTGTTTTAGAAATATTTAAAACATCAATATGGTATTATGCATATAAAGAATGAAAAAAAAATTTAGAATAGTAAAAAAGAGACCGGTGGTCTCTTTTTTACTTATAATCTAAATAGTATTTTTTATAATAAGCAATAAGCTCTTCAAGTCTTTGAAAAACAAGTTCTTCATTTCAAGCTCATAACTCACTTGGATTAACTTTTAATGATATAAAACCAGAATATCACATAGTTTTTAACTTCATTAAAAAACTCTCAAGTGGTAAATATGAAATTCAACCTCAAGAATTTCAAGGTAATAAATTAGACTTTACTCAATGTTTATCAGAAAGATAAACATTTTTTATACTATTTCAAAGTATTTTGTATGATTTGATAATATCAATTCACGAAGATCAATCAACACAAGATAAATCAAGAGAAGAACTTCATGTTATATCTTTAATATCCAATAATGAAGCATGTCTATATTTTGGTATAACTAATAATAAAAATTTAGGCTCCACATTTTTTATAGAAATTGACATTGAACTAGACTTTTTGATTTTAGGTAATTTTTTAGAAAACCAATTTGTATTTGTATCACTAAAATATGGAGGTGAAAATGTAATTAACTGAACATTCAGATATTTTCAAATTAATAGAATTTTATCAACAATTTCATCATCTAATCACCTAGATGGAGCAGTTATAGATAAAACATTTATGCCAAATTCTTTAGATAATTCATCAATATATTTTTCATTCCATAAATCAAAATTAGCTTCATTTAATGATAAATCTATACCATCAAATCAGGCTTTCTTTGCAAAATAAAATATCTTATGTAATCAATATCAATTTAATGATGAGGTTGATAATAATAGCAAAATATCTAAATTAAAATATAATATTACAACTATTTTAACATAAATAAGTGATAAATACAAAAAAAGACAAAATAAAACTCTAATACATATATTACTATATTAGAGTTTTTAAGTTTTAAAATTATGGGTAATGTTCGATTTATCCGAAAAGGACATAAAATTCTCATCCAATATACAAAAAATATCAACTTAGTTAATACTAAATTGATATTTTATTTTTTTTAATGGTGGGTAATATTGGATTCGAACCAATGACCCCCTGCTTGTAAGGCAGATGCTCTCGCCAACTGAGCTAATCACCCGGGGTATAAAATGGTGCTCGAGGCAGGGATCGAACCTACGACCTTTGGCTTAGAAGGCCACTGCTCTTCCGCTGAGCTACTCGAGCATATAAAAATATACACGGCAAATTCATAAAAAAATTGATATTAAAATCTTGGCAGCTACCTACTCTTGCACATCTACGAGATGCACTACCATTAGCACGAGTTGGCTTAACTTCTGTGTTCGGGATGGGAACAGGTGTACCTCAACCGTTATAACTACCAAGAGCCTAATATCAATCGTTAAATTGCGTTATTCGCTCAATAATCTGAATACTTAAAGTTAGTTAATCAATGTCAATAATAAATAATTGAATATATAGTAATAAAATTCGTTCGTCCAATTAGTATTGCTCGGCTGAGAATATCGCTATTCTTACACCTGCAACCTATCAACCATGTAGTCTCCATGGGGACTTATTGCTCTAGGCAGAGAAATCTAATCTTAAAGTAGGCTTCCCACTTAGATGCTTTCAGTGGTTATCCCTTCCGAACTTAGCTACTCGGCAATGCCAGTATACCTGACAACCGATACACCAGAGGTTCGTCCATTCCGGTCCTCTCGTACTAGGAACAGATCTTCTCAAATTTCTAAACGCCCACAACAGATAGGGGCCAAACTGTCTCACGACGTTCTGAACCCAGCTCGCGTACCGCTTTAAATGGCGAACAGCCATACCCTTGGGAGCTTCTCCACCCCCAGGATGCGACGAGCCGACATCGAGGTGCCAAACCGCGTCGTCGATGTGAACTCTTGGACGCGATCAGCCTGTTATCCCTAGGGTAACTTTTATCCGTTGAGCGACATCACTTCCACGTGTTAATGCCGGATCATTTTCGCCCACTTTCGTGTCTGGTCGACTTGTAGGTCTTTCAGTCAGGCTGACTTATGCGAATACACTATCTCTCCGATTTCCATCCGGAGATAGTCAACCTTTGCGCGCCTCCGTTACTCTTTAGGAGGCAACCGCCCCAGTTAAACTACCCACCAAGCACTGTCCCCGAATTATCGGGTTAGAGTTACAATTTAAGAAGGGTGGTATCTCAAGGATGACTCCATAAGAACTAGCGTTCCCACTTCAAAGTCTCCCACCTATCCTGCACATCTTAAATCATAACACAATACCAAGCTATAGTAAAGCTCCATAGGGTCTTTCCGTCTTGCTGCAGGTAATCGGCATTTTTACCGATATTGCAATTTCACCGAGTCTATGCTTGAGACAGTACTCAGACCGTTATGCCATTCGTGCGGGTCGGAACTTACCCGACAAGGAATTTCGCTACCTTAGGACCGTTATAGTTACGGCCGCCGTTCACCAGGACTTAAGTTCAGTGCTTGCACACATCCCCGTAATCTTCTGGCACTGGGCAGGCATCACCCCCTATACATCATCTTACGATTTTGCAGAGAGCTGTGTTTTTGGTAAACAGTCGCCTGAGTTCTTTCGCTGCGGCCTAGGCTCTAAATTAGAGACTAGGCAGGTCTTATCCCGAAGTTACGACCGCTTTTTTGCCGAGTTCCTTAAGCATAGTTATCTCGTTCGCCTTAGTGTTCTCCACTAACCCACGAGTGTTCGTTTACGGTACGGTTACTATTATTTTAACGCATAGAGGCTTTTCTCGATACCCGAATACATTAGAAGCCATCTTTCAAATTTCCTAAGAAATCAGATTGACTTAACTAAACTCATCATAAAGAACTGCGGATTTGCCTACAATTCATGATTTGTTTTCATAACACAATTAATTAAGTGTCTTCTATATCCCGATATGTCCCCCCTTAGCAAAATAATAGTAGTTCAAGAATATTAACTTGATATCCATCAGCTGCTCCTTTCGGATTTACCTTAGGACCGACTAACCCTACATCGACTGCCGTTGTGTAGGAAACCTTAGGTTTTCGGCGGGGAGAGTTTTCATCTCCCTTACGTTACTCATACCAACATTTTCACTTCTGATATCTCCAGATGGGGTCACCCCTCTCCTTCAGCGACATACAGAACGCTCCGCTACCACTCTTACGAGTTTACGTCTTCGGTTAATAACTTTAGCCCCGTTAAATTTTCGGCGCAGGTTCGCTTGACCAGTGAGCTATTACGCACTCTTTTAAGGAATGGCTGCTTCTAAGCCAACCTCCTGGTTGTCTCAGCAATCCCACATCCTTTTCCACTTAGTTATTAATTAGGGACCTTAGACAGTAATCTGGGCTGTTTCCCTTTTGACGATGGGACTTATCTCTCACCGTCTGACTCCTGATATAATTTATACAGTATTCGAAGTTTGTCAGAGTTTGCTAAGTCGTAAGACCCGCTAGCTCTATCAGAGCTCTACCCCTGTATAATAGTTGAACAAGGCTAGCCCTAAAGCTATTTCGCGGAGAACCAGCTATCTCTAGGTTCGATTAGCTTTTCACTCCTTCCCACAAGTCATCCAAAGGACTTGCAGCTCCAACTGGTTCGGCCCTCCATAGAGTTTTACCTCTACTTCAGCCTGCTCATGGGAAGCTCACCTAGTTTCGGGTCTAGTATGTATGACTTATCGCCCTGTTCAGGCTCGCTTTCACTACGGCTCCGGATTAAACTTCCTTAACCTTGCCACACACACTAACTCGTTGGTCCGTTCTACAAAAAGTACGATGTTACCCGAAGGCTCCATCTCATTATAAGCATAAAATTTCAGGTTCTATTTCACTCCCCTCCCGGGGTTCTTTTCACCTTTCCCTCATGGTACTAGTTCACTATCGATCTCGAATACTATTTAGCCTTGGAGAGTGGTCTCCCCAGATTCAAACCAGATTTCACGTGTCTGATCCTACTCAGGAAGTAATAGACATTGTTTAAAATATTTTAATATACGGGGCTTTAACCCTCTTTGGCCAAATTTCCCAACTTGTTCCTTTAATAATTTAAAAAATGTTAGGTTTAATTAGCCTCACCTAATATTACTCCTACAACCCCGTGGTACCAAAAGCTACCTATACAGTATCCACGGTTTGGGCTGATCCCGTTTCGCTCGTCACTACTCAGGGAATCTCTGTGATTTCTTTTCCATTGTTACTTAGATATTTCACTTCACAATGTGTCCTTCCGCATTGCGGATTATACGAATTACTCGTATTGGGTTCCCCCATTCGGAAATCTTAGAGTTATAACGTTTCTTGTCAACTCCTCTAAGCTTATCGCAGACTTGTGCGTCCTTCATCGGATATTCGAGTCAAGGCATCCATTTTATGCTGTAAATAAATTTTATTACTAAATATTCTATTAATTATTAATAGACTATTAACTAACTTTAACTATTCAGATTATTTTAATGAACAAAATAAACACAATATTAAAAGAAAATTCCAAAACTAAATATAAGGAAAATTATAAGGAGATAGTCCATCCGCAGGTTCTCCTACGGATACCTTGTTACGACTTTAGCCCAGTCAGCAGTCCTACTATGGACCCTCATATTACTAGAGGGGCTTCCAATATTACTGCCTCCCATGCCATGACGGGCGGTGAGTACAAGACCCAGGAACATATTCACCGTAACATGTCTGATTTACGATTACTAGCAATTCCAACTTCATGAAGTCGAGTTTCAGACTTCAATCCGGACTGAGATATGCTTTGAAGATTGGCTCCATCTCGCGATATTGCTGCTCTTTGTACATACCATTGTATCATG
>CAYQAV010000030.1:0-20108 GCA_964415565.1 uncultured Candidatus Peribacteria bacterium | reverse complement strand
AATATTTTCAACAACAACGATAGAATCATCAACCAACATTCATATAACTAATATCAATGCAAAAAGTGAAATCCTATTTATATTATATCAAACAATATAAGAATATAAGAAAACAAGAGATAAAATTAAAGGTATAGAAGTTGCCGTATTTAAAGCATTTTTCCATCAAAGAAATAAAACTAAGATAACTACAACTATGATTATTGATTCTATTAAATCTGTAATTAAATTACTAGTTGCCAATTGTGCTTCAGCTCATTCATCTTGAATTATTTCAACTTTTACATCTTTTGGAAGTTCTTTTATTATTTCTTCCATCCTAGTTTTTACATCATTTGTAACAAATACTCAATTAGTTCCGACTTGTTTTCAAATTCAAAGTAAAGCAGAACTATTTCAAATACTAGTTTTTTCAGAAAATAAACTATAATTTGATATTTTTTTATCTCAAATACTTATTTCAGAAACATCTCATAAATAAAGAATATTTCAATTTATATTTGAAATAACTATTTTTTTAAGACCTTCTATATCTTCTACTTTTCAACTAGTTTCCAAGAAAACTCTATCTTTATTATTTACTGAAAAATTTCAATTTGGTAAACTTAGATTATTTTTTTTAAGTACAGAATATATTTGCATAATATCTGTATTTTTAGCTTCAATCTTATCTAAATCTAAATTTATAACTATATTTTTATTCATTCATCAAACTATATCTAGAGTTGTTACATTTTTTATAGTTTTTAATTTATTTTTTATTATATTAGCTATTTGACGAAGATAGATTTGCTCTTCATTTTGTGATAAAGTTGAAACATTAGAGTTTGTTTTATTATCATAATAAATTGCATAAGTAATTTGTGGTAATTCTTCAGGATTTATAGTTGTAACAATTGGATTTCAAACTCATAATGGCTTTAAAGATAGATTATCATTTATTTTTTGATTTATTCTAATCTTTGCTTTTTCACTATCTTCTCAAACTTTAAATTTAGCCATTAATCAAGCATAATTATCTCAAGAAACTCAATAGATTTCATCAATTCATTCGATTTCCATAAGTTTGTTTTCAAATGGAGAAACTATATATTTATTTATTTCATCTGAAGTTAATCAGTTTGATTCAATAAATATATTAAATGCAGGAACTACAATTGTAGGATTATATTGTTTTGGAAGTACTAAATAACTACCAATTCCTGAAATCAATATAACAATAATCAAAACAAATGTAAGTTTTGAATTTTGTATAAAAAATTTTGCTATAATACTAAACATTAATTTGAAGTTATAATTAATTAATTTATTTTTTCTTTATCGTAGAAATTATCTTTTCACTCAGTTATAATTATATCTCATGATTTAAGTCAAGTTATATTAGAAAACTTATCATTTGATTTAACTATTTCTATTTTTTTAAAAGTCAGAATTTGGTCGTGTCATAAGATATAAACTCAAGGAATCATATACTTTGAAACAATTGCAGAATTTGGAATAAGTAAACTATCAAAATCAGAGATATTGCTTAAAAAAACCTTTGTATAAGTTCAAATTTGTAAACCAAATGTATTTTTAAAACTTATTTCAACCTTTGTTTTCTTTGTAATTAAATCCTTACTTGGATAAATCATAGAAATATTTGCTTTTACTTGTTTTTCATATCATTCTACATCAAGCAATATATCTTGTCATAATACTATATTTTGTAAAACACTATCTTCAACAAAAATATCTAATTTCATATTTTTAGCATCTGCTATAACAAAAACTGGCATTCCTCATCCTATAACTTGTCATAATTCTACATTTTTTGATACTATTACTCAAGAAATAGGACTTCTAATTTTTCAAGAATTTATCATAACTGCTGAACTATTTTTTTGTCAATTTGCTTCATTTATCTTTAAATCAATTTCATTAATTGATGTTTCTTTTTGTTTTTTTAATGATTCAATTCATAAAATGACTTCCTTTATTTGAGAAGTTATAACTTGATTTTGAGTTTCAGTTTCATTTATTTTTGCATCATTTCAAGCCTTATATTGATCATAAGTTCTTTGAGCTAATTGTACTTGTTTTTCTAGTAAATCTAATTGTAATTTCTTTTGATCATAGAAATCTCAAAGTGATTGTTTACTTCATTTTAATCATAAAAAATATTGTCAAGAAACTGTCATTAAACTAGATTCAACATTTGTTCAAAAAGTACTTATTGTATTTTTATATCAATCAAGGGTCTCTTTTGATAAAGATACATTTTCAACAGTATAATCTAAAACATCATATGTATTACTTAATAATATTTTAATACTTTCTGCTAATTCTTCTCATAAATTAAGAGTTTTTAATAAAACTTCATTACTTGGATTTTTATTTTCTATTTCTTCATCATACAATTTTTTATAACTTTTATATAATTCATTTGTTATAAAAAATTGTTTTTTTGATTCAACATATTTAGATGGATTTTTAGCACTTATATATATTTCATAACTATTATTTTTGTTTTCATTTGCACTTGTTACTCACAAGATTTCATCAATAAAATTTATGATAGAAGTATCTAGTATAACTGATGAAACAATCGCATTTTTAGAATTGTTATATATGTTTTTTTCTTTTGTATCAAAGATAATTTTTGTGTTTTCTAGATTTAGTTTAGCAGTTTCTAATCAAGTTAGTGCTGTTTCAAGATTTGTATTACTTATATTTTTAACATCTTCTAATCAAGTAACTATTCAGCTTTTTCAAATCATAGCTTGATTTTGTTTTTCTTCCATTGCTTTTATTTGTTCATCATACATTGCAATAGTTGAATTTTTTAAATCTTGTAATCATAAAATAGCAGTATCAGAAGTATTATAAGCAACTTTTGCTTCCATAGAATCAAGAGTTAACAATAAATCTCATGCATTAACATAATCACCTTCTTCAACATATAATCAATCAACTCTTCATCATAGTTTTGTTGAAAGATTTGTAGAATTTTCTCATTCTAAATATCAAACATAGGTATTAAAATTATCAATACTTCATGAAAATACGCTTCAAGTTTGAAAGTATTTTTTTTGAATTTTAACTTCATTTTCTTTTCAACACGAGAACAAAAACAAAGTAAAAAATAGGATTATAAATAGTTTTTTCATTTTTTATTTATCATTAAATATTATTTTCATAGCTGATATTAATTCTAGTATCTTGTTATTAGAAATCTTATAAAAAACTTCTTTTCATTTTTTTTCTGATTCTAAAATTCATTCTAGTTTCATTTTTCATAAATATTGTGAAATTTGTGATTGTGAAATAGTTGAACAAGTCATAATTTCACTTACATTTTTTTCATCATTTCACAGAAAACAAAGTATTGTTAGTTTATCTTTATTTGAAAAACTTTTAAGTAAATCAGCTATTTTATCAACCTTTTGCATTATTTCTTTCATATTCTACATATTAATATATAATTATATGTTTATATATTATATAAAAAAATAAAAAAGCAAATTGTTTTTTGCTTTTTTATATATTTAAGTTTTAATAATTCTTATTTTTTCTATTTTTTTGCATTTCATATCATCTCATATTTCAACATAAACTCATGAAACAAGATATGTACTATCAAGTGATTGTTCTATTTTTCATTTGTTTATTCAACTCAAAAATCTAGATTTTACACTTTCAAAATCAGCTCAAATAATAGAATTAAGTGGTCAATTCATACCTACATCACAAATAAAACCTGTTCAATTTTTGAGAATAATTTCATCATTTGTTTGAACATGAGTGTGTGTTCAAAACATAAAACTTATGTCTCAATCTAAATAATTTACCAAACCATAAGCTTCAGCAGTTGCTTCATTATGAAAGTCTAGAATTATTCAATCAAGTTTTTCTCACTTATAAGAATCAAGGATTTCTCTAGTTTTTAAAAATGGATTTGTTACTTTATGATTCATAAAAACTTCTCATTGCATATGAATTACTAAAAGTTTTTTTCAATTTTTTTCAAAAATCTTATGTCATTTTCAAACTAAATCTTCTTCATAAAAGTTTGCACATCTTATAAGATGTGAATCTTTTTTTCATAGATAATCCTTAATTTTTTCAAAATTATCAAAAATATGATCTCAAGAAGTCATAATATCAACTCCTATTTTTTCAAGTTCTATTATATGTTTTTCAATTGCTCATCTTCAAGAACTCACATTATCTACATTTGCAATTACAAAATCAGAATTATATTTTTCCATCAATTTTGGCAATTCTTTCCTAAGTCATTCTCTACCAACTCTTCCATAAACATCTCAAAATATTAGTAATTTCATTTAAAAATATATTAATAAGACCGGTCTTAAATTATTGTATTATAATTAAAGAGACCGGTCTCTTTAACTTATTTTTATTATAATTTTATTTTTTCAATTAGTTTTTCAATTAATTTTTTATCACTTGTATAATCTATCATAATAACCCTATTATAAACTGAATTTAAAATCATAGTAAAAACTCAAAATATAAATAAAAACTCTAAAATATTAAATAATTTTAAATAAATATAATATCTTGATTGCATAGAATTAACAAAATCTATTTTTTTTCAATCAAATTTTTGTTCTAATCATTCATAAAGATAAGTATTTATTCACTTCATATTTACTTGATCTTCAGGTTTTAAATTTAAGTATTCTGAATAACTATTTAAATCATTATAATTTCAAGAAATATAAATTGAAGTCACAAAAAATGGTAAGTATAAAGATAAAAAAAGAATAAAAATAAAAGTAGTTTTTATAAATTTTTTATATCATTTTGTTATATTATAAGATTTTTTGAATATTTCTTTTATGCTAAGATTTTCAAATCTTTTATCAACCAAAATCATATAAGAAAATATGAATCTATAAAATAGATAATATAATCAAACTAATAATAATAAAAAGAAAACTAAAGAAATAATAGAAAATAAATTACTATAGTTTCATATTACTATACTAGTCGTAGCATCAACTCAACCAAATATTAGTATTAAAACAAATATAATAATTAAAAAAACGAATATTGGTAAAATAAATATAAGCAAACCTAAAAGAGTTAATAAAAGATATTTTAAATATAATTTATAATCTAAGTATGATTTATTTAAATATAAAGTTTTATTTCATTCTAGATAACCGTTATATAATTTTATAAATAATATAAAACTAAAAAAATAACTTATTATATATGAAAATAATGAAATTAAATATAAAATATTTCAGAATAAATCAATCATAAATACACTATTTATAACAGAATTTATAAAGTCTAAAAATGCAATTCATGAAAATAATGAGTAAATATAAAATACTATTGCGAATGGTACAATTGATAAAAATCAAATAAAAGTTGAATACAAAAAAATCAGTATTTTAGAAATACTCCAATGCAATAAATTTTTATAAAGTAATATTATATCTTTAAAAGTATATTTTAAAATATTTACCATAATTAATTTTTAATATATAATTGGCTTACATTTTAATAAAATAGATACAATTTGCAAAATAAAAACAAAAATGTAGAATATAAGAAAATAATTTAATTATATTTATGAAAAAACACGATATAATTTTTTGAATTATAAGATTACCACTTGATTTTTTTATAATATTTTCAAGTTTTTTTATAGCGAGAGAAATAAGAGCAGTTCCAGATTTATTACCTATTTGGCTTAATCTACCTATAAAAACAATTGATAATGAAAGTCTAGCATTATTTGCTATTTTTTGAGGTTTCTTATATTTATTTATACTTTCAATTCACTCATTATATTTATTAAAAATAACTTCTTCAAAAATAAATGAATTTCTACAAATAATAAGATATTCGTTTTATTGGATGATTTTTTTCTCATTTTTCGTATTTCTATGAAAATGAATAGTTTATCAAACTGATATACCTAGACTTATAATTTTTTATACATTTTTAATTTGAACAATTTGAATTATTTTCTGAAGAATTTTATTAAATAACTTTGAATATTTTTTACTTAAAAAATGAATATTATCAAAAAGAAAATTACTACTTATATCAAATAAAAATCCTGAAAAAATAAGCGAAATAATTGATGATATAAATGATTCTAGAGTTTATAAAATAATTTGATACTCAAACAAAGAAAAAATAGAAAATAATGATCTTAAATACAAATGAAATATAGAAAAAATTAAAATACTTTTTGAGAAAAAAAGATGTGATGAAATCTTATATATTGATAGTGATTACAATAAAAAAGAATTACATGAATTATGGGAATTAACTAGAATATTTGCAATTAGATATAGATATATAACTAACTCATTTGATGTAACAAAAACAAATACAACTTTGACTCTTATAAATAAAATACCAGTAATTGAAATAAAAAATACTTCACTTGATAATTGGGCAAAGGTATTTAAAAGAATATTTGATTTATTAGCATGAATAATTTGAATAATTATAACTTTTCCTTTAATAATTACTATTTGAATTTTAATAAAAATAGAAGATCCTAAATGACCTATTTTTTATAAAAATCATAGAATTTGAAAATCAGGAAAAAGATTTAATCTATACAAATTTAGATATATGAAATGGGAATATTGTATAAAAGATGCTTATACAAAAATAAATAAAAATGATGAAGCTCTACTCTTTGAAAAAGAATTAATTGAAAAAAGTTCAAGTAGAAATTGACCACTATACAAGATAAAAAATGACCCTAGAAAAACAAAAATTTGAAATTTTATTGAAAAATATTCTATCGATGAGATACCACAATTTTTTAATCTAATTATTTGAAATATGAGTCTTGTTTGACCAAGACCACATCAACCAAGAGAAGTAGAAAAATATAGTATAGACCAAAAAAGATTACTTACTATAAAACCATGAATTACTTGAATGGCTCAAGTAAATTGAAGAGAAAAAAATGATTTTAAAAAAGAAGCTGAACTTGATATATTTTATATAGAAAATTGGAATATGTTACTTGATTTAAAAATCATATTAAAAACTTTTAGTGTAATATTATCAAGAAAATAAAAATACTTAGGCAAAAGACCTAAGTATTTTTATTTATAAATTATTTCTATTTGTCTTTCATCTTCATTTTTAGTTTTAGTCAAAGTTATAGTTATATCAGATTTATAGTATGTTTCAATTAATTCTGGCCATTCTATAAGTATAATTCAAGTATTATTATCTAATATATCTTCTCAACCAATAGCAAAAAATTCATCATAATTACTTAATCTATATAAATCAAAATGATAATTATCTCAGTATTTATTATAATATGTATAAGTTGGAGAAATAATATCTTCTTTAACTCAGAGTAAATTATTTAAAATATGCTTTGAAATAGTTGTTTTTCAAGCTCATAAATCTCATTTTAAAAAGATTATACAAGGAGTTTTTATCTCAAAATCAAGTGATGAAATATTATTTATGGAATATTTTTTAATCATATCAAGAAAAAAATGTGTTAAAATTTGATTTAAATTATTATTTGATATATAATAAAGCTATAAATTTAGTAAAATAACTATATTACATATTATGGAAACATTAATAGAAGTAAATAAAAAAGAAGAAAATTGAATTATAATTTTTGAATTTACATGAGAATTAGATGAAACAAATGCAGATAAAACATTTAAAAGCATTTATGAAGCAATTGGTGATTTTGGTAATAAAAAAATCATTCTAAATATGTCTGGTTTAAAATATCTAAACTCAAAATCAATTGGTTATATTGCTGATGTATTTTCAAATATAGAAGATAACGAATGACAAATGCAAATTACAAATTGTTCTGAATGAGTAAAAGATATATTAGAACTTGTTGGGATTACAACTATTGTACCTACGGTTGATGATGAAAAAGATGCAATTAAAGCTATGAGTTAATAGTAAAATAAAAAAATATGGATGATGAATCCATATTTTTTTATTTTACTATTTCTTTCAATTTTTTCTCAAAATTACTAAGCGAGAAATCGTTTGCTCTTTCCTTGCAATCTGCTTTCATATCTAAACTTTTTTCAGGTGTCAATTTATTAACTGCTTCAATTATATCTTCAATTTTTAAATCTGGATTGATTAAATAACCAGTTTTAGAATCAATTATAGTTTCCTTTAATCATCAATCATTTACTCATAAAACTGGCTTTCAAGCAGCCATACTTTCAACTGGACTCATACCAAAATCTTCATCAATTGGTATATAGATTGTTGCAATACAATTCCCTACATAATCAGTAAAACCTACATTTCAAGGTAGAGTTTTAAATTCTATATTTGAAGATCATTTTGCAAGTGAAAAAATCTTTGATTTTTGAGGATCATTTTCTCAATATATAACAAGTAATTTTTTATCAGGCATTAACTTAAATGCCTCAACTATCTTATCTACTCTTTTTGCATCACTAAGTCTTGCAAAACTTAGATAATAATCCTTTGTACTTATATATTTAAATTCTCTTAAATTAACTGGTGGATATAAAACAACACTATCAATTCATAAAAATTTCTTAATTCTCTTTTGAGTATTTATAGAATTTGTTAAAACTAAATCCATTTTTTTTACATCACTTTCGTAACTTTTTTTAAAAACATAACAAAATAATTTAAAAACTGGTTTTATAAAAAAAGGAACTTTTTTAAGATATAAATCATGTAAATCATAAATATATCTAGGTGGAGTGTGACAATAATAGATTTTTTTAGAAGTTTTATTACAATTCCTAACAGAACTTATACTATCTCATGAAAAAATTACAGTTTCATAATTTTTTAGAAATCTTGTATTAAATAAAAATGCCCATTTAAGTTTTATATGCCTAAATCATTTTTTAAATATCTCACTTGATACTGAAATCATCTCTCATTTAAATCACTCTTTTCTTAGATCAAAACTTCATGCACTAAAAAACCCTGAAGCCAAATCAGCATTAAGTGCTTTTGCCATCATAAGAATAAGCCTTTCTCATCATCATTTATAGAGAAAAGTATCGTGCATTATTATTGTTTTATTTTTCATTTCAATTCATTCAATTTAATTAATGCTTCCATTGGTGTAAGATTATTAACATCAATTTTTTTCAATTCTTGTTCAACTAAACTTTCACAAAAAACCTCTTTTTCTACAAATTCTACTATTGGTTTACTTCAAATAGTAAGTTGATTTCAAAAAACTCATGAATGTTCTAATTCCAATTTCTTAAGCATTTTCTTTGCTTCCATAATAGTTGACTGTCACAATCATGCAATTTTTGCAACTTCTAATCAAAAAGATTTTTTGATTCACCCGGGAATTATTTTTCTAAGAAAAACTAAGTTTTCATCATTTTCTCAAACTGCAACAGAAAAATTTGAAACTCATTTTAAGTTTTTTGATTCATCAATTAATTCATGATAATGAGTTGCAAAAAGTGTTTTTGCTTTTATGTTGTCGTGATTTTCTTTTAATATTGCCCATGCTAAACTCATACCATCATAAGTAGAAGTTCACCTACCAACTTCATCAATTATTACAAAACTATTTTTTGTAGAATTATTTAATATATTTGCAACTTCTTGCATTTCAACCATAAATGTTGATTGTCCTAAAAACAAATTATCTTGTGCTCAAATCCTAGAAAAAATCTTATCCGTTATTGGTATATTTGCTTCCTTAGATGGGACAAAACTACCAATATGCGACATAAGTATAATCAAAGCATTTTGCCTCAAAAAAGTAGATTTTCATCACATATTTGGTCAAGTAATTATATGAACATAATCACTATTATTTAACTCTAAATTATTACTTATAAAATCACTTGCATTTTTTTCTATAATTGGATGTCTTCAAGAAATAATCTTTAAATTTGAATCGGTGTTTATTGATGGTTTTACATAATTATTTTCATAAGCTGCTTGAGAAAGTGATGATAGAAAATCTATATTTGAAGTTATATCTGAAACTTTTTTTATATTTTTATAACTATCTAAAATTTGTTCTCTAATTTGCAAAAATATTTCATATTCTCTTGATGATTTTTCATTTTGTGCTTCCAAAAATTTTTCTTCAAATTGTTTTAACTCAATAGTTACATATCTAGAAGCATTTACCAAAGTTTGTTTATGTATAAATGAATCTGGAATTTTTAAAGTTTGACTTTTTGGAATTTCTATAAAATAACCTGAAATATTAGTATACTTTATTTTTAAATTTGAAATTCAAGAACTTTTTGAGAGTTCATTTTGATAATTTGTTAACCAATCTTTTGAATTATTTATTATACTTCTAAATTCATCAACAATCAAATCATATCAATCTGCAATTATTTCTCATGAAGTGAGTGAATTTTCTGTATTTTCTTTAATTGAAGATTCTAGTAATTCGATGATTTTTTCTATTTCTATCAATTTTATGAATTTATATTTTAAACTTAAACCAATTTTAGTTATAATAAAAGTTTTGTAAAGAAAATATTTACTTGAAAAATAATCTTATTTCTATAAAATTTTAAATAGTTAAAAATAAAAATGAAAATCCATGATAAAAGTACATAAAAATGATTCTATAGTAGATATAATTATAAAAATTAAAAATAATTCTGAAAAAGAACTTATAATAGAGTTTCCTTTTTGACATCCTGTTTTACATAACCATACTTCTCTAAAAATCATAAAAACAAAAGCTTGAAAAAGAGAATTAATAATTATAACAAATGATAAAACTGCAAAGAAAATCTGAAAAAATTTGTGAATAAAATATTCTATAACTGATAATCCAGATTTAGTAGAATATAATTATACTTTTTTTGAATATTTTTTGTATACATTTAAAAGTTATTTTAGAGAAATAAAAGATATATTTTTACAAAAAAATCACGATTCAATAATAGTAAAATACAATAAAAAATATGGAAATTGAAAGATATGATTTTTTATAACATTTATCTTTATATCATTTTTCTTACTTATATTTATATTTTATTTTGCTGTAAATAAAACTTATATTTATATAAGTCCTGAAGTAGAAGTAAAAACAAAAGCAAAAAATTTTATTTTTACTGAAATGAAAGATGATGAATTTATGCTTGATGAAAATACTATAAAATTAAAGAAAATTCAAAAAGTAATATCTATAACTGAAAAATTCGGTACATCTTGAATTTCAGAAAAAACAGTTTCGACTTCTAGATGAAAAATTACTTTGTATAATTTATTTAGTGAAAAAATAGATTTAATATCAAATACAAGAGTAGAAACTATATCTTGAATAACTTTCTTAATAGAGTGAAGTGTAAGTATTCCACCAAGTATAGTAAGTTGAAGTTGAGAAGTTATACCATGACAAATAGATACATATGCTATTTCTAGAAATCATGATAGTAAATGAAATATACCAGGATCAAAAGCAAATATAAAAATATGAACTAAACTTGAATTACCTGGTTTAAAAACTGATAAGAATAAATTGTATGCAATTTCTAGTAGTGATTTTAAATGAGCAAATGATAATTATACTAAAGTTTTAAATAAAAATGATATAGAAAATGCAAAAATACTTTTAAAATGAAAAATAGAAAATGAAGCATTGAAACAAATAAAAAATGATATATTAGAAGCAAATAAATCAAATAATGTTGAATTTGAAATTTTATGAATTAATGATGTAATAAAATATTCTGACTTTGAAATCTTTTGATTAAATAATTTAAAAATATGAGAAGAAATAGATAATTTTGAACTATGAGCAACTATAAAAATATCAACTTATTCTTATAATAAAGAACTTCTCATAAGTAAAATGAGAAACGATATAAAAGATAATATATTAAAAGATATTGAAGAAATATTACAAATAAATTCAAATTCTCTAAGAATTACAAATATTATTTGGACTGAAAATAATCCTTATTCATTAAAAGCAACAGCTCAAGTTGAAGTACTTTTTATACATAATTTTTTAAGTAAAAGTAATAATTATGTAGATAAATTAAAATCAGTTGTATCATGATTAAACAAAAATGAAGCTGAAAAAATACTATTGAATAATAGTAAAATAAGTAATGTAAAAATTGAAACAAAGCCATTTTTTATAAAAAATGTTTCAAAAATAACTGATAATATAATATTTAAAGTAGTTAAAGAATAAAAAAAATTGCCGTAGGCAATCTTTTTTATTCTTTATTTAGTCTATTTATTTCATCTATAACCACCTCTTGAATTTGAAGAAGAAGAATTTCATCTATAACTTGAACCTCTACTACTAGTTTTTCTAGCAAAACCAGATGAAGAGGAACTACTACTTCATTCTTTTTTTGATTCAACAATTAATGGTTTAATAGGATTAAATTCTTTAAATTTTTTAAGAACAAAATCTGCATCATCATTTGATAAATTAATAAATGAAAATTCTCTCATTATATCAATATTACCAACATCTCATAATTTAGAAGAAGTTTCTTTTTCGATAAATTGGATTAAACTTCCAGGACTAAATCAGTCTAATTTTCATTTAGCAACAAATAATCTTTTTTGTCATTCAACTCAACTAAATCATCTATCAGATCTATCTCATCTTGGTGCCTTATCATTTCTATTACCTCTATCTCATCTGGTATCAGAAGAAAAATTTTCTTCTCTTAATTCACTATAATGAGTTATTGAAAATTCTTTTCAATAACTTTCCTTCAAAATAGCAGCGAGTATTTGTTCAGGAGGATTACCTAAGTCAAGTAAATCTTTTGCTAAATCTATATAATATAATTCATCTATATTAGTTAATAATTCTCTAGTATTATCAATTAATCTTTTTTTCTTAAATTCAATTACATCAGAAATTTCTGGTAATTTTTCAACTTTAATTTTTGATTTAATAGCAGACTCTATCCAAGATAAAATTCTAGAATCTTTTCTTGATACAAATGAAATAGCTTCTCATTTATTACCTGCTCTACCAGTTCTACCTATTCTATGTGTATAAGTTTCTGGATTATCAGGAAGTGTATAATTAACTACATGAGTTAAATTATTTACATCTATACCTCTAGCTGCAACATCAGTAGCAACAAGAATTTTTATAGCTCAATTTTTAAATCTTGCTAAAGTTTTTTCTCTTTGTTTTTGATCAATATCTCAATGAATTCATTCTACTTTATAACCTCTACTCATAAGTCTAGCAGCTACATCATCAACATCAGCTTTTGTTCTACAAAATAATATACCATAAAAATCAAATTCTACTTCTATTACTCTGCAAAGTGCTTCAAATTTATCTCTTTCATTAACTTTATAACATATTTGATTAATATCTGAATTTGTTAATTCATTTTTTTCTATAGTTACTAAATCATGATCTTTAATATATTTATTAACTATATCTTTAATACTTTTTGGCATAGTAGCTGAAAAAAGTAATACTTTTTTATCTTTTGGAGTAAAAGTAATTATTTCTTCAATTTCTTCTTTAAAACCAATATTAAGCATTTCATCTGCTTCATCTAAAATAAAATATTTTATTTTATCTATATTTAAAGTTTTTCTTTTAGTTAAATGATCTATAACTCTACCTGGAGTACCTACAACTATTTGTGGTCAAGCTCTTAATCATGATAATTCATCTCTGATATTTTGTCATCAGTAAAGTAATTGAATTTTTACTGAACTATCAGCAAAAGATCTAATTTCTTCAGCAACTTGTATAGCAAGCTCTCTAGTTGGAGCTAAAATAAGAGTTTGAATATCTCTAGAATTAATATCAATTCTTTCTAAAACTGGAAGTGCAAAAGCAGCAGTTTTACCTGTACCAGTTTGAGCTTGACCAATAATATCTTTATTACCATTTAAAAGTAATGGTATAACTCATGCTTGAATTGCACTTGGATATTCATAACCTTTTGCTGCAATTTTAGCAAGCATTTTTTCAGATAATCATAAATCTGAAAATTTAATTTTCGTAATAGTATCAACTGCATCTATTTTTTTCTCTAACATTGTCATTTTTATATATATATAAAATTAAAACAATTAAAAAAAGAACCGCAAACATAGCAAGTCCTTCTTTTTTGAAGAGACTTCCAATAAAAAACAAATAATTTATAATTAATTTTTTTTCGCGTGATTCCACTAACCCAAATTAATTATATCCCATTATATTGAGTTTTTTCGGAAATCGTATTTTTTTAATCGAACAGATTATAGTTTTTTAAAATTATAATGCAAGTTTTAATTAAAAAAAGAAAAAATGATAGATGAATATCTATCATTTTTTCTCTGTAATATTTGGTCTAATTTCTACAATTTTTGATCTTTTTTCTAAAACTGGTTTTTCATCTCAAATTGGTTTTTCATCTCAAACTGGTTTTTCTATTTTTCTTTTCGTGGTTTTAATTTTAGGTTTAGGAAAAGTTTTATATTGTTGTCAATAAATTTCAAATAAAGTTCTAGAACCTCCATTTGATTTTTTATTGTTTTGTAATCATAAAGCAGTTATATAGAAATCTGCTATTTCTTTAGTTGCAGCTTCAATTTCAAGAAGTGTTGGCATTCATTTATAATCATCTATATCAAATTTAATCTTTCATAATTCATAAGCTACCCTTTGTTTTTTCTTTGCTCTTGTCTTATAAAATCATAGATAATGCAATAATTCTGTAAATAAAACAATATTATTTATTTTAAATTCTTTTTCATAACAAACTCTCATTATTTCAGAATCTGAATCTTGTACTTCTTTTCTTTTAATAGTATAATAATAAGAAGAATGCCCCTCTCAATCTCTTTTTTCCCTAATTCTAAAACTTACTTTTCAATCTATTGATTCAATATGTCAATTATTAAAATCATAATATGTATCAATAATAAGTCATTCAAAAACCTTTTTAGCTCATGCTTTATTTGCTAAATTTTCTTCTAATTTAGCTTTATCAACATCTAAAATTTTTAATTCTTTTTCTTGTTCAAATCAATTAATTAAATTATCACTTAATTTTAATAAACCGTATTCATGTGATTTTATAAGTAATTCAGTTAATGAATTTTTTCAAAGAATATTAGCTATTTCTAATTTAGTAAAATTTTCAACTTCCTGCATTTTTTTTGGAAGCTCAATCAAATTAGTTTTTAAAAATTCAAGAAATTTATTTAAATCTAAGTATTTAGGAGTATTTACCATAAAATATATTAATATATAATTAAATTTATTATAAATAAAAAATTAGCAAAATCAATAGTTAATTATTTATAAATTAGTAAAAACATAATACACTAGTTCAAATTCAAAAGTAATAATATTATTATTTTAAGATTATTAATAATTGCTTTCTACACAACCTGACTATATTTTACACATTATTTTATAATTTTGTTTATTATATGATTTTGTTTAAAAATAACAATAAAATACTTTAATAATAATATAAATATATTGACTTAAATATCAAAAATATGATAAAATTAATCAAATAACAATTAATTTTATCTATATGAAAAAAATGAATTCAGAATTAGCAAAACTAATTTATGATTTTAAATGAGATGAAAAATCTGCTTTTAATGTTTATAATATAAGAAAAAATTTAACTGCAAGTTGATTTGAATATTATATTGCTTTTTTCTTTGAAAAAATCTTATGATATAAAATAAAAATAACGAATAATGTATATAGTCCTGATTGATGAATTGATTTAAAAGGCATTAGAAAAAATAAAGATTGAATTACTGAATATTGTATTATTCAATGTAAAAAGCATTCAAGAACAAGTTTTGGTATACAATATATTAGAGAATTTATATGAGCTATATATCATATACTTTATGATTTTCCTTCTACAAAAGCATATTATATAACTACTTCTGTATTTTCTGACCCTGCTATAAAATACTCTGAAAAAGAATGTATAAGTCTAAAAAACTACCAAAACATAGCAAATATTTATAATCAATATAGTTTAGTAGATTTTGAAAAAGATGTAAACAAAGAAATTCCTGAGAAATATAATTCTATATTTAATAAATGAAAAAAAACAAAAGAAGTAAAATGACAATGAAAACTATTTAATTCAGAAGAAGATGAATTATTAAAAACATTAAAAGAGATTAGATATAATATTATGAAAAAAAATCATATTGATGAAAAAAATCAAATAACTAATGACAAAATTTTAGAATATTTATCAATTAAAAGACCTCATAACTTAGAAGCATTAAAAAATACTTTATACGAATCTAATTTTAATAAAGAAGATGTCTCTAAAACTTTAAATTATGCAAATGAATATTTAAAATGAATTGTTTTATATAAGTAATAAATAAAAAAGACCATTTTTTTCAAAATATAATTTCTTTTTCACAAATTTATTTTAAAGATAAATATATTTGATCTCTAAATTTAGTTGCTATAATTTTATAGTTTTCTTCTATTAGATAAACATCTTTAATTCATGAATCTATAAACAAATTTAAAAAACTGTTTAAATATCAATCAACAAAGTTATCAATTTTATTTATAACTTCTAATCTTAATTCTATTTTAAACATAATAATTTTCTTTTTATTTACCTATTATTTTTTTAGAAAACGCTTTTGAATTTTTCAAAATTTTTTCATCTGAAATGATTTTAGCTTCTTCTAATGTATGATATATATTATTACTCATAATTTTGAAAATTAATTATTATATAATCATATTATATTCACAAAAACAATAAAGCAATTATTTTTTTATCACATCTAGGAATCGAAACAAATTTAAAAATAAAAAAAGCATTAAATTCAGATGAATTAATGCTTTTTAATGCGGAAAATGTATGGCAGCACCGTAGAGAATATTAGAAATAATATTATATTAAATGATAATTTATTTAATTTTAGTTATACTAATAATTATAATTTATATTAGTTTAAATAAAGTTTTGATTTTAAAAAATTAATGATATAATAAATATGTATCACGACAAAAGAGTTTTCAAAAAGTGTAAGTGCTTTAGAACGGCTCTTTTTTTATTTTTCATTTTTATATTCAATTTTCTTTTTAATATCAGATAAACTAAGATTAACTCAATAATTATCTTTTATTTTTTTATATAAAGAAGAATATTTACTGTTAGGAAAAAGTAATTTCTTTAATAATTCTTTCTCTATTAAATAATTAATAAGTTTTATATAATCTCCATCTCAAGTAACTAAAAGTATTTTATCAAAATCTTTTTCTTCAATTATTCTTTTCATTACTTCAAAAACTATATCAACATCTACGTTTCATTTTTTCTTTCATTTCATATGTGATGTATGTTCTCTAAATTCAACTATGAATCATGTTTTTTGAACATTAGTATATAATTTTTGTTGATTTTCATCTAGAAATCACAAAAAGAAATAAGCTTCATCAATATTAAATTTATCTCTCAAATAAATTCTAAATTTTTTAAAATCTATTTTCCAATTTTCAGATGCTGTTCATAAATGTAAATTTTGAGCATCAATAAATGCAATATTATTTTCTTTCTTTTTCATATTTCAAAACTTAGCAAATATTTATATTATACTATTTAAAAATCTAAAAATACAAAATTATTCATAATTTTAGTCATCTAGGAATCGAACTAAATTTAAAAATAAAAAAAGCATTAAATTCAGATGAATTAATGCTTTTTTATGCGGAAAATGTGGCAGCCCATCGTAGAGAATATTCGAAACTTAATATTACAAAATAATAGTATATTAATAAATTAAAATTAAATATTTTCTATAAAATATCATTGATTTTTCAAGAAGTTTCTTTTATTTCAGTTTCTACTTCAAAGTATTTATTACTATTTACAATAACTCATTTATAAACTCATTTTTCTGGATTTATTTCATCTGACAATGGATTATATGGATATGTTACTAAATAATATTTTCAATTATATTCAAATTCTCCCATATTTTCAGCAATTTGATTTCATTCTCATATTATTTTTGATTTAGCAAAATTTAATATTTCTATTTTTTCATTATTTTTTATATCTAAATCTCTATTGTTTTTACTATCATACTCAATTAAAATATAATCCATATACAATCAATGAATTATATTTCTATTATTATCAAATTTAGGTATTTCTCATCAATTTGATAAAAAATCTCAAATTTCAAAAAATAAATTTTCTGGAATTCAAACAGGAACATTTTCAACTTGTAATTTTCAATCAATAGAATATGTTATTTTTCAATTTTTTTTAATTATTTCCATAATATAAATTTAAAAATTATTTTTTGGTTTTGGCACATTACTTCTTCAGAAGTCAATTATAAATATTTTTCATTCTGGTGTTTTCATAAAGTTTCACCAATGTTCATCATTATGCATATATCACCTTTCTCTTAAAAGTTTCATTACAGGATCAATATCTTTTTTTAAAGAATTTTCTCATAATCTTTCTAAATCAACCATAAAACTTCTATCACTAAAATTTCACCATAATTTATTTATTTCGGATAAGTTATTTGGATATACCTTTAATCATTTTTCTAAAAGAAATCTTTCAACTTGATTATCTGTCATTTTATTAAAAAAATCTTTTGGTAAATCTCATAAAATAGATTTATAATAATCAAGTGTTATAATAGTTTTTAATGATAATCAATTAACTCTTTGCATTTCATATATTCAAGTTACTTCATGAAATCTATCAATTGTTGGAATATCAAATTTTTGAATAAATTCATATCATACTTTTTTTCTAAATTCTTCTTGTAATTGTAAAAGTCATTTTCTAAATTCAACATGATTAGAAAATTCTATTTCTAGTTTATCAACATTTCATTCCTTTGCAATTTTTATTACTTTAGAAGTATCCGGATTAGGTAATATTAATCAATTATTTCATTCTCAAACAATATCATTATATCAAATTGTTCATAAGACTTCCCTTAATTCTCTATATTTAGGATTATTTAAGTAAATATAATTTGGATCTTCATATAATGTATTATACATTATTTCAATATTTTTTCAACAAACTCATTTTTCAAGTAATACTTTTCTTTCCTCCTTACTAAATCAAGCATCTTTTAATATTCTAACTTTTTCAGATATTTCAGCTTGATTATAATTATATATTCAAGCTCCCTCTCTATCTAGTCAAACATTATGAGCTTCAAGTACCGCTTTTTCATGTTCAGGTGTTAATTCTTTTTTTAAGTAAAAACTTGCAGCTTTTAATCTCTCTTTATCTCATAATTTATCTATATCTTCGACTAATGCTTTTTCAAAATCTAATTGTTTTTTTGGAACTATTTTATCAATTTTTCATCTTGTTTCTGAAATTACACTTTTAACTTCCCTTCCTTCTACTACTCTTTCAGCTGGTTTTCTAAGTCTTGACATTTCTTTCATTCATAACTTAAATCACTTTTTTCAAATATAAACTCATGCTCAAGCTCAGGTTGTTATAAGTCATAATTCTGCTACTGATTTTCATCTTTCATAAGCATTTCAAGAAAGCAAATTCCATATACTTTCTCATATTGATTCTGCCATTTTTTTAAGTCATTCAAAACTTGCAAGTTGTTTTAATGAGTCCAAAATTACTTTTCAGTTTGTTTCCCATACTTGAATAGCTAAATCATAATTATCTAAAATCAAAGTATCTATTATTCATTTTTGAAATTTTTCAAAACTACTATTATTATTTTGATTATTATCTATTCACAATTTTTCATAAAGCATAGTTTTAGCTTCATTTATCATAGCCTCTTTATCTAAACTTTCTTTAGTTTCATTTTGTACTTGTGTTTCTAGATTTTGTTTTAAATTTTGATTTTCTTTTATTTGACTTGTTGCTAATTCTCTTGCTCAATTTATATTCTGATATTTTAAATATTGTTCTCTTACTTGATTTTCAGGACTATTTAAAAAAGAATTTTCTACTTCTTTATTTTTTTGATTATTTTCATAATTAGCTGAAAATCATTCATTCATATTTTTAGGCTTAATTGTAAAAAGTGTGTGGCTGAGATGATTAAATTTTCCCATATAAGAGAGATAAAATTAGTTTAATTTTTCTCTCTTTTTTTAATCCTCTATGAAAACTAATTTTAGGTTT
>CAYQAV010000029.1:0-30088 GCA_964415565.1 uncultured Candidatus Peribacteria bacterium | reverse complement strand
TTTTTTTATTTCCTTTGATTTACATTTTTTACAGATTTTATGGCTATTTTTATTTAACATAGTTAAAAATAAAGGAGTATTTGGCTTTATTATACCAAATATTCCTTATTTTAGCCACACACTTTTTACAATTAAGCCGTTTTTTCGTTATACTAAAAAGTATTTTTTTATATTCATAATCTGGATTACCACTTCTAAATCATATTTTTGAAGCATCTGATGAATTATTATTTATTTCTAATTCTCAAGATATAAACTTATAATTCAAAAAATTATAATTATAAGTTTTAGATTTATAGAAATTTATTCAATCACTAACTACTTGTTTTAAAAATAGATTGTATTTTTTTGACATAGTAGATAGTTTTTTCTTTTCTTCTTTTAATTCGCTAAATTTAGATATTATTGCATCTAATCTAATAAATGCTTCACTAGGAATATTTCTAGTAAATAAAGTAAATATAAGTAGATTTTTAGCTATAATTTTACTATCTAATTGATTAATAGTTTTTAAAAAGTTATTATTTATTTCTATTATGATTTTTTTTACTTTTTCAAGATCAATATTGTCTTTTTGTAATATATCAAAAAATTCTCTATATTTATCTTTTAGTATTAAATTATTATAAATATTTATTTCATTTTTAGTTAGAAAATAGTTTTCTAAATAATTATCACTTTTTGATGAATCTATATTTATTTTTCTACCAGAAATTATATCATCTTCTATGTCATTTAAAAATCATAAAACTATTTTTGAATATTTATCATCATTATTTAGTTTTAATTTATATTTTTTAATCTTTTCTAATGTTTCTTTATAATCAATTTTTTCTTTATTATACTCATAAGTTGCTGCGAAAAATATAATTTCTTTTCCGATTTTTAATATATCATTATTATTCATATACTATATTTATAATTATTACTTTTACTATATCATAAATATAATTTAAAACCAAAAAAAAGACTAGTTTTATTAGTCTTTTTTTGTTATATCTTCTATCATTATACAGCTATCAATAATGAAATTTGTAAAATTATTTTCAAGAAATATTTTTACTTTTTCGTTACTAGAACCTGGTTGGCACCATATAGTTTTACTTTTAAGTATATCTATATTTTTTTCTAATATTTGAAGAGTTATTTCAGGTTGTACTACAAAATTTACTATATCGTAATTAAATTTTATATTACTTATACTATTGTGTGCTCTAATCCCCTCTATTTCTTTTTCTTTTGGATTTACAGGAACTACTGTATGTCATTTTTTTACTAAATCTCTAACTATTTTATTCCCAAATTTTTCTCTATCATTTGATGCTCATATAACTACTATTTTCATGTTTTATTTTTTTAATGTTATTTTTATTTCATTTTCAATTAATGCATCAAAAACTCTATCTCTATAATTTTCTAATACTCATTCTATAGCTCAAAATAAGAATCAGTCATATATTTCTACATCTCAATCATTATCTGCAATAAAATCTAGTGTTTCTTCTATTGCTTGAGTTTTTATATACATTTCATCCCATAAAGGAAGTGTTTCATTTAGTAAATTTCTTTTTCAACTATTTCTTCAATTTTCTTTTATATGTTCCTCGTAGTCTCATATTCACAAATTTATTATATTGTCTATTATTCAAATTATTTTTTCTTCTTCTTCTTCATTTTCACTTAAAGCTCTTTGTTCTAAATTTAGTTGAGTATCAATAGATACTATATTATCACCACAGTTTTTAATATCTAATATTCATGAATGAGTGTTTATTACTGGTTTAGTTTGAAACTTTCATACTCAAATTAATTCTCACATATTTTTATATATTTTTAATATTTAAAAAAACTTATATCTTTTTTGTACAAATGTTTTAGTAAGTAAGTCTAAAATCTTTTCTTTGTATGGAGTTAGCGAATCGGTTATATATAATAATCTAACTTCTTTTGAAATATCTATTTTTTTATCTTGCATTTTTTCAGTAAATCCTTCATCAAATAAAAGTGCACTAAGAAGCATTTCATTGAATAATTTAGTTGTTTCTTCTGATAATAATATTTCTTCTCTACTTGATAAATTTACATAATTATCACGAGATTCAGATACTTGTGTAGTGAAATCATTAATAGATAATTTTATAACTAAGTTGATTCTTTCTGTTATTTCATCTACAAAATTATTGATTTTTTTAGTATAATTTAATGTTTTAATTACTGTAATATTTTGTCATAATACCGCAAAATCTACATTTTCAGGATTTATTTGTCAATGTTCAGGAAATTTTCATTGTCATAAAACTGCTCACATATTTTTAAAGTTAGGAGATACTTTACTTTTTGATTATATTATCTTTAATTATTATTACAAATTTATTTTATTTTTTATAAAAGATTTTATTTTAAAAAAACCAGCCGAAGGCTGGGTTTTTTCACGCAATAAATTCCTTACGAAGTAAGGAATTTATTAGTTTAGAGTTTCTATTAATTTTTTAAATTAAAATATGTAAAATCATTATCTTTTAATTCATGACAATAGATTTCGTTAAATGAAGTATTTAAAAGCCACTCATTTTCTTTTTTTAAGTTTTCAAATGCATCTTCTTTAGAATTTCAATTAATGGTTCATATCATTTGTATATTTTCAATATCTGGTTCAGATGATTCACTATTTGGTTGATATGTTGTTCATTCAAAAGTAAGAAAAATATACTTTTTCATATTATTTAAATTATTTTATAAAACTCTATACTTCCCTTTTTCTAAAAACTCCAAATATCATTTATCTCTCAAAAATTGTAATTGTTGTCTAATTTTTGGTTTAATATTTTTATTTTCTGGATGTAAAATTTCTAAATCTTTTTCAAAAGCATATATTTCATTTAGAGAAAAATCATTTTTATTTAATGATTCTACACAATTAATAATATCTAAAATCCAACCTTTAAAACTATCTTTTTTTATATCTTTTAAAAATGCTGTTTTTTGCCATTTTTCTAATACTTTTTCTTTTGAAATTTCTTTTCAGTTTTCTATATAATATATCTTCCCTGAATTTGGTATTTTTGAAAACAAAATATTTGAACCAGTCCATCCTGCTCTTCTTGCTGTAATTGATAAAGGTTTTCTTTTCTCTATTATTTCTGAAATAAAAAAGTATTTTGGTACTACAAAAAAATCATTTACAGAAAATATTCAGTCTAAATAATGTAAAAAGAAAAAATTAGGTTTATCAATAGAATTTAATCTATTAATCAAAGTATAATATTCTGATGATAAAGTTTTATCTTTAAATTTATGTTTTGATGCTTTTTGTTCATAGTTTTCTAAACAATTTTCACATAAAAAATCAGAAACTTTTTTATTATTTTCAAGTTCTGATAATTTACTCCCACAATTCGGACAAAAAATATTTTGTTCTGTCCAGGGTTCAGACATTGCTCTTATTTTTTGTGAATTGTTTGTATAGGAAGTTGCAAGTGATTTATTGAAATTTAAGTTCATTTTTTTTAATATTCTAAATTAAACTTTATTGAGTACTTTAAACTCTGAATATCAAAGAATGTAATAGTTTGTGTAGACATTATTTAAAAGAATAATTATAATATATATGTTAATATAATATTATTCTCATAATTATCAATATGAACATAACTTTTTATGTTAAAAAATTATTGATCATGATATTTTTTTGTATATTACATGTTGGGAAAAACTTTTGATAAATCTTAGTAAAAGTTATATAATACTCGTACAAAGTCTAGGCATTCCTAGATCCTCACCACATTTATGTGGGAGAATAATGGTAGGATTAAAAAGTATTTTTAATCCTATTTTTTATTTCTAAAAATTCATCTACATCTATTTTTCATATTTTTTCTATAAATCTTTTTTTATCAATTGTTTTAATTTGAGAAATTGTTATAAAAGAATCTTTTTCAAAATATCAAATAATTCTATTTCCTCAAACATATTTATTTATAATTTTTATATTAAAAAACTCCTAAAAATATATTAATTTTATTGGTTAATTTGTCAATAATTCTTTCCAAAACTCTATATCAACTATCTTTCCCCGTGCATCTTTTAATTCAGATTTAAAATCTTCATATTCTTCAAAGGTATGGTCAATTGCAGTGTATTTGTATTGTTTATTTTTTCCTTCTACGAAATCAAGAGCTAGTTCTCACATGTTGTATTTTGAATTTAATTCAGAATTATTTTCAAACATAAGTTTATAAAATAATAATTGTCTTAAATAAGCTCATTCTCAAGGCTTTTTTTCTCCGTATCTATCTGTTCATTTTATCATTCAAATTGCTTTTACACTTCAAGTTTTGTAATCTACAAGTGCTACATTTTCTGTAAAAAGAGCTCATTGTCACTCTTTAATTTGATTTTCAATATTTGAACTAGAATTACAAATCTCTATTTTATCTATTTTTCCTGTTAGTGGAACTCATTCAAAAATTATATTTTTTGATCTAAAGTTATACTCCGTTGCTACTAATTCCCTATTATTTTGTTTAAATATTTCATAATATCATGCAAGTCATTCATTTCATCTTTCTAATAATCTTTCGTATTCTTCAGGTGTTAAATCGTATTTTTTGATTTCATCTATAAATATTTTTTTGATTTCATCTAAACTCATCAAAAGTCATTTTTTAGATCTTTCAATTGATATTAATTCCAAAACTTTATGATATGCACTTCAAAAAACCAGATTTTCATTTGATAAAAATGGATATTTAAAAATAACTTCATTTAGAAATTTCTTTGGATTTTCTAAAAATTTATTTAAATCAGTAGGACTTAACTTGTATGTTTCTAAAAATTTTGCGATAAAATTAATCTCATCTTCGTTTGTGTTTATAAGTTTTGTATCAAGCATTGATGAAATTAAAATCTCTTTTAATTCTGTCTCATTTATTTCTAAATCTACTTTTTCAACTTCTATTTCTGTCTCTTCTATAAAACTAGATTTTATCAATACTTTGTTTTCTTTTGCTCATGCAAATGTAAAAATAAGTGATTTTTTTGCTCTTGTAATGGCTACGAAGAACAATCTTCTCTCTTCTTCTATACTTATTTGTTTTTCTAATTCTTTGAATTCTTTTTCATCTAAATCGCTATATTGTAAACCATTTCATATAATTCAAATAGGAAGTTTTAGTTTATCTGGAAGTGTTTTTTTATTCCAATTTCACTCATAAACTTCTGGTATAAATACATAGTCATACTCAAGTCATTTTGAGCCATGAGCAGTTAAAATTTCTATGTTAGAATTGTTTGCTTTTAAGTTTTCTCTTGAAATAGAAACTCCAAATTTTTTGTATAAATCAAATTTATTTAGTATATTTGCAAGTTTGATTTCCTTATTGTTTTCTATAAATGTTTTAATCTTATTTACAAGTGAAAATATGTCTTGTAAATCATCAAAACTACCATTTTTCTCTACAAAATCAAATATTTTTAACTCTTCTAATACATCTCTCAAAAGCGAAGTTATTCAAGAATTTCAAATACTAGAATTTAGTTTTAATACTAAATCTCTAAATTTCACTACTTTTTCTATATCTTTTAGATTTTCTCTTGCGAAAACATCATCTTCTACATCTTTTATTATATCCCATAATCAAAGTTTAAATTTATCTCTAGAATAGTTTCTTTGATAAAGGTTTCTACTCATATAAATTGCATCTATATTTTCTATATCTATTAAATCACTTCTAAGTAAATTAAGTAAATTTACATCATAAAAATATGGATTTTCTATAAATTTTAGAAAATCTAGTAAAAAATTACATATATGATTATTTAATATATTTGAACTTTTTTTTGAGCTAACTTTTAATCATTTTCAAGTTAAAAAATCTGACCACTCTCCTATTTGCTTATTACTTTTTACTATAATTGCAAAGGTAGTATTTTCATTGTTATTTTTTACTATCTCTCTATATACAAACTCTTTTTCTACCATGTCATTTTCAAGCATGATAAACTTATTTTCTTTTAAATCTTTATTTATACCTGCTGCAGTTAGATTTTTGTTTAATCATTTTAGTCTATTTGAAATTCTTTGAGTATTGTTTTTGATTAAGTTTTGTGATAAATCTAGTATATCTTGACTTGATCTATAATTTTGTTCCAAAACTACAAGTTTTGTATCTGTATATTTACTTGCAAAATCAAGCATATTTTCTATATTTGCACCTTGAAAACGGTAGATTGATTGATCGTCATCTCAAACTACCATTATATTTTGTTCTTCTGGAAAATAATTTAAAATCAGATTTATAACTTCATTTTGACTATTATTTGTATCTTGAAATTCATCAATCATCATAAATTGAAATTTTTCAGCATAGTATGCTAGTATTTCTTCATCTGTTCTAAATTTTTCAGTTACAAAATTTATCATATCAGCAAAATCATACAATCATTTTTCTCTTATTGTATTGTTGTATTCTCTGTAAACTAGGTTTAATTCTCTTAATTTATTTATATGTTTATCATATCATTCTTTATCTTTTGCTCTTCTTTTTTCTAAATCTCTTATTTTTTTATTATTTTCTAAATCAAGTAATTTTTCTTCGTATTCTTGTCTTTGTTTTTCAATCACTATACTAAATCATTCTGGATTTAATCATTCTGTTTTTAATTTACTTATCCTATCTTTTATATCTCTTAGGTAAGCAAATCTATCCATTGTATTAAAAAGTTCTTTAATCTCTCAATTTTTTATGTTATCGTCTATGATTTCACTAAGTATCTCATATGATTCTATATCGTCAATTACTTTTTTAGCTCTTTGGTCTAAAAATTTTTCTGGAAAATCTGATATAACTTCAGATGAAAAAGCATGAAAAGTTGACACTTTTACCTTGTATCAATCTTGTCATAAAAATTTAACTAATCTTTCTTTTATAGCTATAACTCAAGCTTCAGTAAAAGTAGTGATTAGTATATTTTCTGGTCTAATCCCAGCTTTTAGTATAATATTTGCTGTTCTAAGTCATATTATTTGAGTTTTTCAACTACCAGGTCATGCTACAACCATAACTGGTCAATATATAGAATCAACAGCTTCTTTTTGTGCTTTATTTAACTTGTTATATTCTGTTTCAAAATTTATTTCATTCATAAAAAATGGATTTAGTCATTAATCTAAATCCATTTTATATTTTTATTTTATAATGTCAAAATTATATACGAAATATATACATATATTTTTTACTTTTTTAAATTAATTTATTCATCTTTTAAAATTTCTTCAACACTATTTTTTGTTTCTTCGGATATAATTTTATATATTAATTTTGTTATTATTGATAAGTTACTTAAATTTGGTTCATGTATAAAATCTACCCATTCTTGTAAGTTTTTAATACCTTTATTTGTGTAATATCATTTTTTTTCAATAAATTTAGCTACATCCAATGCAATCCCTAAAAAATAATCTAAATATTCTTTTTGATATTTGTTTCCATTTAGCATTATATTATCCCAAAAAGGATGATTTACAATTATTAAAAGTAATTCTGTTTTATCAAAATCAATTATATCATAACTTCAATTGATGAAATTTTCTAGTGAATTCTTAAGGTTTAAAAATTCTTCTGTAGATATTAATTGTTTATTAAAATTAGGTGATTTAGATTGATTTATTACATCATTTAATAAACTATAGCCTTCTTTTGACCTTCTCATAAATAAATAATTATTACTAATAATTTATTTATAATCTAAATATAATAATAGTCAATAAAAAAATATTTTTTATTCTTTCAATTCTCATCTAAAAGTATAATTTACTTTCATTCATAAATCCAAGTCAAAATTTCAGTCTATATCTGCAAAATCTACTTTATCTAAATCATCTATATCTGGAGCCTTTATTTCTGGTCTAATTATAGTATATTTATCATATAATTCTTCTATATATCAAACTTGTTTAGTGTCTAATCTAGCTTTATCTTTTTTATCGTATATCTCATTTAATAGAGTTTTTATTGTTTTTACTCTTGTTTTTATAGTTTTTGCATCAATTTTGTTTGGCAATTTACTACTATCAGCTAAAGGCTCATCATGATAACCAAAAACTGAAACACTATCAAATTCATATTTTTTTGCGAAATCCAAAAGCATATTGAAATCACTTTCAGTTTCCCCTGGAAATCATACTATAAAATTTGTATGAAAGAAATTATTAGGGAATTTTATTTTTATATAATCTATGATTTTTGATATGTGACTATCATCATAAAATCTATTCATATTTTTTAAAACATTTGGACTTATATGTTGAAATGGAAAATCAAAATATGGAAGTAGTTTTTTAAGATTTGCTAATCTATCAATATGAATAAGGCTAAGTATATCTGGATACATATAAAATAATCTGATTTTGAAATCTCATTCTACCTTATCAATTTCTTCTAATAATTCTAGTAAATATGGTGCGTTATATAAATCAACTCCATATCTAGTTGTATCTTGAGAAATAATTTCTATTTCTTTTATACCACTTTTCACCATAATTTTTACTTCTTCAAGAATATCTTCTATTGTTCTAGATCTTTGTTTTCATCTGATATTTGGAATAATACAAAAACTACATTTATTATTACATCATTCAGCTATTTTTAGGTATTCATATCATTTATAACTATGTAAAAATGCTCTTACTGATTCTGTTCCATAAATATGTGCTTTTATCCTAATTTGGTCTCAACCAATACTTGATAAATAATCTTTTAGTTTATCTTTTCTAAGTTTTGATAAACCACTTTGTAATTTAGTCAGTTTTGTATTATTTAAAAGTATACTACTAGTATTTTTTACATCTTCATAAGGAATTACTGCTTCTAAGTTTTTTAAACTAGATAAAAAAGAATCATCTTTTACTGGTACATAACAACCAATTAAAATAACTTTTTTTCATATATTATCATAATACCAAATTGTTTCTTCGGCTTCATCACGAGAACTAGATAAAAATCAACATGTATTTATTATTACATATTCTACTATTTCATCTTCTGGATTTGGATAAAAATTTATTTCTACTTCTTTACTATTTAATTTTAATATTTCTCATATTGTAAATTCAGTATCTACCATATTTTTGTTACAACCTAAGTTTATTGCTGAAAAGTTTACTTGTTTCATTTTTTTAATTATAAATAAAAACTTGTCGCATTTTAATTGTAAGTTATTTAAAATCAAGATTTAATTATAGTAAGTTATATCTTTTGATAAAATAAATGAAAAACTTCAGTCATCTTTTACCCATTTAAGTATACTATATCAACTTAAATCATAGTTATTTTGTTCTAAAAATGTTTCTATTATATTATCTTCTAATTCAATATAATTTAAATTTTTTATGTATTTTAGTTTTCAATCAATATATATTCAAAAATTTTCCATATTTTTTACTCATAATATATTTATCATATCATTAGTAGTTATATTTCTAGTTGATGCTATATTATATTTTTCTTTGAATTTAAATAATTTTAATAGATTATAATTACTGTCTTTATACTTGTTTACTAATTTAGATAAATTTACTTTTATTATTGCTTTTCTATAATCAATTGTTGTATTTTTTAGTGTTTCGGGAGTTTGTCATTTATCAAATCTGTTAGTATAAAATAAATCTTTTGGTAATTTATAATAAGAATATTTTTCAAAAACTTTAGTTTCAGACGATCATACTGGATCATCAAAAGTTATATCATAATAATAATCTCAAATTTGAACCCATGCATGTCAAATTAAAGGAAAATCTGCAGCATCAATAACATCTCATATTAATATTTTTGATTTTATACCATTAAATCAAAGCATTAGGTTGAATAATTCAACATATCATTCACAAACTCAATTTTTATTTTTAAAAGTATCTATTCAAGAAAATATTTCATAGTCTTCCATTGAAAAATTAACTGAATAATTTACATTTTTTAAAATATAGTCATAAATTATTTTAATTTTGGCATCATCATTTTTTAGTCATTTTGTTAGTTCAAGTGATATTTTTTCTAAATTCAATAGATTTGCATCATCATCATTTTTTGCATCAAAAAGTTTATTATTTTTAATAGTTTTTAATAATTCATATTTATTTGGAAAACCATATATAATATCATCACTTATTAATTTTACTTTTTCAAAATCTTTAACAAAATTTACATTTCAATTTTCATAATATACTAAAATATCTTTTCAATATAATCAATTATATGATAAAGTCGATATGTCAACTTCTGATAATTTTTCAAAAAAATATTTTTTTGAAAAATTATAAGTATACCATATTCAATTTTCCATTATAATTGCATCAGAATTATAATAGAATCTTGAAAAATTATTAAGTATAGGTATGTTTTTTAAAATAATTTGATTAATTTTTTCTTTATTATCTAATTCTAAATTAAATATTTTTTCATTATTTAATTTTTGTAAATCATAAATTATAACTCTATTATTGTCAGTTATTTTAGGAGAATTATGTAGATTATTTAAAGTATTATCTAATAAATATAAATATGATAATCAATTATCATATTTATATTTTGATTTAACTACAGAATAAAATTTATTATAAGACTGCTTTGTGCTTTCATTTATTACTTGATGATTTCAATATGCTTGAAATTCTCAATGAGTTTGAAAACTAAAAAAGAAAGTAGTTATAAATATTCATATCTTTAATAATTTCATTTTTAACAATTTAATTAATAATAGCTTTTTCTAATTGATTATCTTTTCATTCATTTTTAAATAAATCAAAATCATATTCTAATTCTATATCTGGTTTAAATCAAATTCAATCAATTCCTGTTTGAGTTTTTCATGTAAACCATTTTGCAATAGTATACTTAAAACTAGATCAGTCAGAATAATCTTTCATAGTTTGCACTGATCATTTTCAATAAGTATTTTCTCAAATAGTAATTATATTTGGAAAATAGTCTTTAAGTGTTCAAATCATTATTTCAGAAGCTGATGCTGTACCTGAATTTTGCAAAATTATTACTTTATAAGTATTTAAGTTAATTAGATTTAGTCAAGCTGAATAAAAATTATTATCTCAATCAATATATTTAACAACTGCAGTTTTTTCTGATTGTGGTACTAAAAATCAAAGCATATCAGTTACTTCATTTAAGTATCACCCACCATTATTTCTCAGGTCAATTATTATTTTTTTAGTACTATTATCTTTTTTTATTTTTTCTAATACATCTCTAAATTCATTTGATACTCATGAACCAAATGTTTTAATTTGAATTTTATAAGTATTTAAGTCTAGTTTACTAGTTTCTAAATTTTTAATTATAATTTTTTCTCTTTTTACTTCTATTTTAAGCTCATTTCAATTTCTGTTTATTGTTAATTCTACTATAGTTCATGCTGGTCATTTAATCCATGAGACAACTTCATTTAAAGAATTATCTCTAGTTATTTCTTTTCAATCAACTTTTATTACTATATCTCATCATTTCAATCCTGCTTTTTCTGCTGGACCACCTGGAATTGGAGATGTTATTTTCATAACTCAAGGATTTGTCATATCAACATATGATCAAATTCATTCATATTCTCATGATAAACTATCCTCAAAACTTTTACTTTCAACAGGTGGAAAATAAACAGTATGTATATCATTAGTTCATTTTGCTAATCATGAAATTGCTCAGTATAGCAAATCTTCTTTATTAATATTTTTATTATTATAATGTCATGTAATTATTGTATTATATACATCATTAAATATTTCTTCTTTGTCATCTAATACATTTTCTTTTGTATTTTCAACTCTATTATTTGCCTTTATATAATCATAGAAATCTTTTACAGTTTTTAAATCATCATTAGTTACATTTCTTTTATTTAAAACTTCTTTGTCTATAACTATATCAAGTCATAAAATGTCTTTTGCTAATGAATAAAAACTATAAGCACTCATAGTTTTATTTAAATATAGATTTTTATTTAAATTTCATATTTTATTAATATATACCAATTTTTTTAATGATTTTTCTATTTCAGTATTTTTATTTATAGCTATAAAATTTAAATTTATATATTTGTATGAAAATGGAATCTCATTAAAATAATTTCAAAAATAATTAAATATTTGTTCTCTATTTATAAAATCTTCAATTTTTTCATCAACTATTGTTATTTGTGTACTAGTTGTTTTTATTGTTATGTTTTCTTGATTTATTTCTTGTGTATTTATTCAGGCTGAAACTATATTAGTTGTAATTAATAATATAGTTAAAATAGATAATAATTTGTTTATTTTTTTCATTATTTATTGTTATTTTTAAAATTAGAATGCATGTATTTTATATATTTTTTATATATTTATAAAAAATTAAATAATAATAACTTGATTATTTGCAATATTATTATCTAAATAATAATTCTTTACCTCAAAATGGATATATGGCTCAATAAAATATACACGATAATCATATTAATATTAGTATCAGATATGTTCATCCTCTTCATACATATTGCTCTGCCCATGCAAAATTTCATGTCCATCAATGTAGTTGTTTTCTATATTTTATTATACCTCATCATATAGATATAAAAAAAATAGAATAAAAAATTTTTACAAGTATATACATATTTTAATAATTATTAATTATTTTATCTTTTAAATTATTTAATATTTCTTTACTGTCAATTTCTACTTTAAAATTTTCTTTTATTTGCTCATTTATAATATTTAAAATTTTTGAAAATCAAAACATGTAAAAATATATTAAATATATTACTATAAATATTCTAAAAAAAGTTTTTAATATAAGTTTACGAATTTCTCTTTTTTCTTGTTTTTGTAAAGTTTTAAAAATATAATCTATTTTTTCTTCCTGACTTAGTTGTAAGTTTTCCATTTTTTTATCTTAAAAATATTATTTAGCTTCCCTCCAGTTTTTTCAAATTCAATAATCTACTTTTAATTTTATAGCTTTGTTTTCTAATACATTTTCCATAATAATTGGAATTTTTTTTTCAAATATTTCTTCTTCTCATGGGAAGATATCAAAAACAAGTTCATCGTGTACTTGCATAATCATCAAACTTTTTAAATTATTTTTTTCTATAAAAGTTTGAGTTTTAATCATTGCAAGTTTGATTATATCAGCACTTGTTCATTGGATTGGCATATTTGTTGCTTCTCTTTCTGCTGCACTTTTTATGATTTTATTTAAATCATTTATTCCATTTATATATCTTTTTCTTCAAAAATAAGTTTCTACATATTTATTAGTTTCACAATCTTTTATTATTTTATCTAAGTATATTCTAACTTTTGGGTACGATTCAAAAAATTTATTTATGTAAGTTTTACTATCTCACATAGGTATACCAATCATTTTTGATAATCAAAATGAACTTATTCCATAAATAACTCAGAAATTTACAGCTTTTGCTGTCTTTCTTTCACTACTTGTTATCACTTTGTCTGGAAATAAGAATTGTGCAGTTTTGTGATGAATATCTTCATTATTTTTAAAAGCACTTAATAGATTTTTATCTTCAGATAATATAGCAAGTATTCTAACTTCAACTTGTGAATAATCTATTGTTAATATATTTCAGTTTTCAAATCTTGATATAAATGCTTCTCTTATAGTTCAAGCAATTCAACTAGAATTAGGTATATTTTGTAGATTTGGGTTTACACTTGATAATCTACCAGTTGCAGCAATAGTTTGATTATAATTTGTATGTAAAAGATCATTATCATCTAATAATTCAGATAATCAATTTATATATGTTGAAAGTAATTTTGAATAATGTCTGTAATCAACAATCATTTGAGCAATTTCAAATTCATGAGCTAAATCTCATAAAACTTCAGCATTTACACTATATCCTGTTTTAGTCTTTTTTCATTTTGGCAGAGCTAATTTTTCAAAAAGTATATCTCAAACTTGTTTTGGTGAATTTATATTGAAAGTAGTATCAGCTAAAACATATATATTTTTTTCAAGTCTTAAAATCTCATTTTCAAGTAATGTTCATATTTCCTTTAATTTATCTCTATGGATTTTAACTCAGTTAATTTCCATTTTTTTCAGAACTTGCATTAATGGAAGTTCTATATTATTTAAAACAAAGTTTGAACTATCTCAATCTGCTATTTGCTTTTCATAAAGTTTATTTGTTATATAGACATCTTCTCAACTGTATATTGATGCAACTTTCAAATCTACATCTTTAAAATTTATCTTTGATTTATCAGTTACACTATCATAACTTATCATCATATAATTAAATTCTTTTGTAGAAAGCTTATCTAAACCTATTCATCTTATTCAAGGATTTTTTATATATTCAGCTAACATAGTGTCATAAAATCTAGCCATTATTTTGATTTAGAAAATATTTTTTAAATTATATTTAAAAAACAAAAAAAGACTAAATATTTTAGTCTTTTTTAAAATTATGAAATTACTTGGTCAATAACTCTTGTATAGTTAAAAACATCTTGTCATTTAAAAAATCTGTTTAATTCAATTGCAGCATTTTCTGGAGTATCAGATGCGTGAATAATATTTGCATCAATAGTTAAACCAAAATCACCTCTAATTGAACCTGGAATAGCTTCAGCTGGGTTTGTAGCACCAGTTAACATTCTAACAGTTAAAATAGCATTTACTCAAGTAGCAGCAATAGCAACAACTGGAGTTCTAGTCATATATTTTTTAATTCCAGGAAAAAATGGTTTATCTTTTAGAAAATCATAATGTTCTTCAATTACAGCTTCGTCTAATTGCATCATTTTTAATCCACTGATTTTTAATCCTTTTGCTTCAATTCTAGAAATAACTTCACCAATTAATCCTCTTTCAATTGTATCTGGTTTTAATAATATTAAAGTAGTTTGCATACCTTTTTATTTAAAAATTAAATTACAAAAAGATTATATGGTTTTTATTTTATAGTCAATTTTTTTGTTTATATTTAGAGTATTTTTTATTGTAAAGATAAAACTCTTTCTCTTACATTTAACTTGTTTTCTTCTATTCTTGCAAATAATGCTCTATCACTTGATTCTTTTTGTGTCATATTTTCACATACACATAAAACTCAATCATACATGTAAGTAATCATTCAATCTTTTATTGAGATATTTGTTATTTTTTCAGGTACTAGTTTTTTTTCAGAATTTCCATCTGTATCCCAAGATAAAATTATATTTTTACATTTTTCTATTTCTAAATCTGAAGGAGTTTCCATAAAATTATTTACTTATAAATTTAATATAGAAATATATTATATATAAAAAAATCAAATTGGAAATGTATTTTAAAAAATTATTATTATTACTTGAAATAATCTTATTTTCCATATAATTGACTAACTTTTTAGAAAACTAAAAAGGGCTAGTTTGGAACTAGTTAAATATAAGATAACAAATATTATAAAAATAATACTGTTTGTTGACTTTATTTATACTGATTATTTAATTTATAATTAGTATTTTATCTTATAAAATATTTTTAGAATATGAATAAAAAATTAGAGCTACTTATGCCAGCTTGAGATATGGAAAAACTTAAATTTGCATATGCTTATTGAGCTGATGCAACTTATGTTGGTGCTCCAATGTTCTCTCTTAGAGCTAGAACAAATGCTTTTACAATGGAAACATTAAAAGAAGCAACAGATTATGCACATAATCTAGGTAAAAAAATATATTTTACTGCAAATATATATGCTCACAATATGAAAATAAAACCATTTTTAGCTCAATTTAAAAAAATGGTTGAAATGAAACCAGATGCTTTTATTATGGCTGATCCTGGTTTAATATATCTAGTTAGAAAAGAATTTCCAGATGTAGAAATTCACTTATCAGTTCAAGCAAATAACACAAATTGGGCTCAAGCTGAATTTTGGGAAACTATGGGAATTAAAAGAATTATATTAAGTAGAGAAATTTCTATAAAAGAAATGAAAGAAATTCATGAACATGTTCCTACTATGGAACTTGAAGCTTTTGTTCATGGTGCTATTTGTATGGCTTACAGTGGTAGATGTTTGATTTCAAATTATTTAAGTAATAGAGATCCAAATCAAGGTACTTGTTCACACTCTTGTAGATGGGAATTTAAAGTATTTAAAGATGAAAAATCAGAAGCAGAATTAGAAACTGTGACTGGTAGACCAGAAGATTATGAAGAATTAACAGGTAATTTTTACTTAGAAGAAAAAGAAAGACCAGGTGATATTATGGAAATTGATGAAGATTCATATGGTACTTATCTTATGAATTCTAGAGATCTTTGTGCTATTGATTATATGGAAGAATTAACTGATGCTTGAATTATAAGTTTTAAAGTTGAAGGTAGAAATAAAACAGTTAATTATATTGCAAGTGTTTGACTTGCTTATAGAGCTGCGGTTGATGCAATTGAAAAAGGTGAAAAATATGATAGTCAAGAATTAGCAAAAGAATTATTTTCTATTGCAAATAGAGGTTATATTCCAGGATTTTTAGCTTGAAATCCAAATGCAAATGCACAATTTTATGAAAGAAATGGTAGTTATGGAACTAAAGCATTTTTATGAATACTTAGAGATTATGATAGTGAACACAAGATGGTTAGAGTAGAAGTTAAAAACAGATTTGAATTATGAAATGAAATTGAAATTGTAAGCCCAAGTTGAGTTACAACTATGAAGATAGAAAAAATTTATAAAACAAATTTAAATCATTGAGTTCATAAAACTACAACAACTTTTACTGAATATGAATATAAATTTGATAGCGTGAGAGCTGAAAGTATAGAAATTGCACATTGAGGTTGATATGAAGTTTGGATAAATATGGAAACTAAACCAGAAGATTTTAGTTTAATTAGAAAAGAAATATAAAACAAAAAAAGTTTAGATGAATCTAAACTTTTTTTGTGAGTTTTTTGATTTAATAAAAATAATATAGTACTATATATTATATATTAAATATTAAATACATTTTTATGGAAAAGCAAAAAGAATTTGCATTAGAATATTCTAACAAATGGTTAGAAATTATTAAAAATAAAGAAAATCCAAATATTAATGAAGCAGATTGGATGATAAAAGAGTCAGTTAGTAATTTTAAAAATCATTTTAACTCATGATGGCTTGATTATAGAAAATCAGTTACACTTGCTGATTATTGTTGACTTATTCCAGGTGAATGTGTCGCAGTTGAATGGAAATGAAAATGAGCAATTTTTCAAGATATACTTTGAAGAGAATATATTGATTGGTTAGGTTGATATTGAATGATGAGTCATGGTTGGTCAAATCCAGATGTTGTGGCTGCTGTTCAAGCACAACTTTTACATACACCTATGCCTTCTCAAGAGTTAATAGACCCACTTCGTTGAGTTTTAGCTCGTATTATAGCTGATATTACACCATGAGATTTAAAATATTCATTTTTCGCATGAAGTTGAACTGAAGCAAATGAATGAGCTATTAAATTAGCAAAAATGTATACTAAAAAAAGTTGATTTATAGTTGCTGTAAAGGGATTTCATTGAAAAACTATGTGATCACTTTCACTTATTTGAAAAAAAGATTATCGTGAGCCTGTTTGACAATTATACGGTTGACCAGTTTTTCATGTACCATTTGGTGATGCAGAAGCTGTAGAAAAACAATTAGAAATATGTGATACTGTTTGAATTTGAATTGCTGCGGTTATGATGGAACCAGTTCAATGAGAAGCTGGAGCAATTGTTCCACCAGATGATTTTTGGCCTAGAATTCGTACTGCTACAAAAAAACACTGAGTTTTACTTATAGCTGATGAAGTACAAACATGACTGTGAAGAACTGGTAAATTATGGTGAGTAGATCATTGGGATGTAGTTCCAGATATTATGACTATGGCAAAAGCTCTTTGAGGTTGAGTTATGCCAATATCTGCATTTGTATCAACTGAAGAAATTTGGCAATGTATGATGAGTCCAAATCCATTTATTCATACTACTACAACATGATGATGAGCTCTTGCTTGTAGTGCTGCTATTTCTGCAATAAATGTTGCACTTCGTGATGATTATGCTTGAATGGCAGAAAAAAAATGAAAATATCTTATGGATAGACTTTATCCACTTGTAGAAAAATACCCAGAAATTTATGAAAGTATAAGTTGAAAAGGTCTTTTGATATGACAACATTTTAAAAGTGCTGATATTTGATATAAAGTAACTTCTGAATTATTTAAAAATTGATTATTAATTGCATGAACACTAAATAGTTCTGTTACTTCTCGTATTGAACCACCAATAGTTATAACTTACGAACAACTTGATAAATGACTTTCAATACTTGAAAAAGTTTTGGAAAAAGTTTCAAACGACATTAAAAATATATAAATCTTGAAAAAATTAAAAAAATTATTAGATTACTTATAGTTATCTAATAATTTTTTTTTATGAAAATAAGTAGAAATTTTTTGTTTTTTATAATATGAATTATATATTTTTATTTATATTATTTTTTTGATAAAATAAATATTAAATCATACTTTTTATCTAATTTTTGAGATTGAGAATATATATTATCATATATAACTTGAATAGTTTGATTTATACTTGTCTTTTGATTAATTGGTACTGTTAAATACATATATAAAAATGTATTATATAAAAAGTTTACAACTATAAATGAAATATTTTTTTTAGATTTATTATTTTGATTCATATCCTTAACTAGGTATTTTTTGGCATTATATACTTTTTCATTTTTTGCAATATTACCATGATTTTTTGAATTTTATTTAAATAAGTTTTATTCAATTGCTGTTATTATAATACTTGTTTATTATGTAACTAAATTTATAAATTGATTCTTTTTTCAAAATTTAGAAAAAAAATCTAAGATTAAAACTCATAGTAAAACTCTTTTGCCATTTTTAAACAAAATAATAGTTGTTTTTATATGGGTTATAGCTTTTATAACTATTTTTGATAATCTAGGTTACAATATAGCTGCACTTCTTGCTTGAGCTTGAATTTGAGGTTTAGCAATCGCATTTGCTGCACAAAAAAGTATAAGTAATGTATTTTGAGCACTTACAATTCTTTTAAATAAACCATTTAAGATATGAGATTATGTAACTATAAATTGAGTTAATTGAACTGTAAAAGATTTATGATTGTCATATATAACTATAATTGATAGGATGTGACATCAAGTTATGATTCCAAATGAAACTATTATTTCTACAAATATAGAAAATTTTTCTATAAGAACAAACAGAAGAGCAGATTTTTCAATTTGAGTTGTGTATTGAACAAGTTTAACAAAAATGCAAGAATGAGTAAAAATCATAGAAAATATATTGGAAACTTATAAGCTTGAAAATACTATTGAATCATATAGAGTAAATTTTGAAATGTTTGATGCGTTTTCATTAAATATTCAAGTTACATATTTTTCACTTATAAATGATGATTATGTATTGTTTTTAAAACAAAAAGAAAATATAAATCTAGAAATAAAAAAGCTTTTTTTGAAAGCAAAGATTGATATGGCTTTCCCTACTCAAGAGCTAATTATAAAAAAAGAAATATAAAAAAAGACTTTTTAAAGTCTTTTTTTATATTTCTAATAAACTGAATTTTGTTTTAATTTCTCTGTATTTATTTTTAACTATTTCTAAAATAGTAGCTCAATCTAAGTATGAGTTTTTGATGATTCTATTAGTTTTAATCAGCAACTTAGTATCATTAAACTTTTTAAGTTTATACCCGATTACAAGTACTGATTCTAGATTGTATAATTTAGAATTTTTATTTTTAGATTTGTTGAAAATAGCAAAGCTATTTTCTATTTGTAAATCTTTAATTATATCTTTAATTACTGATTTTTTAGTATTAAATAATTCTCAGATATCTTTTTTTGTTAGATAGATAGATTTATTTTTATATACTAAATTTATAATAGTATTGTTTCTCTCCAATGATATGCTTCAGTTTATGTGCTTTGTTAATTTTGTCATAATTCTTTGATTAGTATATAACTTGTATATAAATAATATATACTTTATATACTTTTTCAAATTTTAATATACATTTAAGGTTGACAAGATGAAGAATTTCATTTTATATAAATTTATCAATTAAAATACTATAATTATAATTATATATAAAATATAATCATATCAATATTAAAAAAATAGTTAATATTTTTGAAGCGTTGCTGTATTTTCAAATCTTATAACTTATGTAGTCAAATCAAAAACATAATATTATTAATAATACAAGTTCAATAAATAATCATATACATATAGAAATTAAACCATCAAAATAACAATCATTTTTACATCAAGTAATTAATCAAAATATAGACCTTGTCACTATTTCAAATAGAGGTCAAAAGATAATAAATAGTATTATTAATATCAGTATTTTTTTAAACATTATTTAAATGTTATAAATATATAAATTATATAAATTATATTAACCACACATTAAATTTGTATTAAACAGTATATATTTTAACTAGACAAATATAGTTTTTATTTCAAAAAAAATAAGTTACTTTAGTGTAACTTATTTTTTTTACAGTTTTTATTCACACATCAAGTGTTGGTAATGGATCTCTTGTTACTGTAAATTCTAATCTAACTCATCTTATATCTACATATCATGTATAACTTTCTCATCTTGGTGGCACATCCATCAAAATATTAAGTCATCATCTGAAGTTTCAACTACTTGCTCTTGTTCCATTTATTGTTTGTATTCTTGGATTTCATTCTCATCATGTAATAAATGATATATCTTCTCACCATGTAAATCATTCATAGTTTCATACTATTGTACGATATGATGATATTGCTGTTTGTTATCAGTTATCATAGCTTATTGTTTGACTTGGAAATATATATTTTTCTATTGGTGTTTCAGTTCATATTAACGATTCTCATTATGTTATAGCTGGAACTGAAATACTTTCATTTTTTTATAATTATATTTTTCACTTAAAATTACTTTTTTCTCTTTATTAGAACCATTTTTTGCATATGTTGTAATTACTCATCATGCGAGAGTTATAATCAACAACAAAACAACTATTTTTCTAAAAAAATGTTTCATAATGTTATTATTTTATATAATAAAAACTATTTAAAACAAACTTATATTAATAGTTTTTTTATTTTTGTAAACTTTTCTCTCTATTTTAAGCCAAAAATTAATTATACTCATGAGACATTAAATTCGCATTAAACACTATATATTTTAGCTGGACAAATATAATTTTTATTTCAAAAAAATAAGTTACTTAAAAGTAACTTATTTTTTAATCAACATAAACATCTCTTGGTTTACTTCAATTACTTGGTCAAACTACTCATAATTCTTCCAATATATCTAGTACTTTTGCAGCACGAGCATATCATAATCATAGTTTTCTTTGTATTAGCGAAGTAGATCATTTTTTACTATCTTTTACTATTTGAATTGCTTTTTCAATTATAGCTGGATCTTCATCTTGATCTCATTTATAATTTTCCATTATACTTCATTCTAGTTTTGATTTTCATTCTGTAATTTCTGATAATTGTAAATTTGAAATCATATCTGGATCAACAGTTAATTTCAACTTATTTACAACAGCTTCAACTTCATGAGTTTCAACAAGTACTCATTGTACTCTTTCTGGTGCTATAGATCAAGTTGGTGCATAAAGCATATCTCACTTACCAAGTAAATCTTCAGCTCAAGCTTTATCTATAACAGTTCTACTATCAATTTGACTTGCAACAGTAAAAGCTATACGACTTGGAACATTTGCTTTAATTAATCATGTAATTACATCAACAGAAGGTCTTTGAGTTGCAACAATTAAGTGTATTCAAACAGCTCTTGCCATTTGTGCTATACGAGCAATACTTGCTTCAACTTCCTTTTTGTTACCACTCATCATCAAATCAGCAAGCTCATCAACAACTATAACTATATAAGGTAATTTTTCCTCTTTTTTTACTTTTGCATTGTATTCAATTAGATTTTTTGCATTTACTTTTGTAGCTAAATCGTATCTTCTAAGCATTTCTGCAACACTCCATTTTAGAGCATTTAATGCTTTATCTGGATTTATAATTACTGGAGTTAAAAGATGAGGAATTCAATTATAAACAGATAATTCTACTCTTTTTGGATCTATCATTATAAATTTTAATTCACTTGGAGAAAATTTATAAAGCATAGATACTATGAAACCATTCATTCAAACTGACTTTCAAGATTTAGTTTGTCAAGCAACAAGTAAATGAGGCATATCTGCTAGATCTCAAACTACCATATTTCAACTTACATCTTTTCAAATTGCAATTGGTAATTCTATTTTTTTATTATTAAACTCTGGACTTGATAAAACTTCTTTTAAATAAACTGATTCTCTTTTTGGATTAGGTACTTCTATTCAAACTACTCCTAAACCTGGTATTGGAGCTTGAATTCTAATAGATTTAGCATGAAGAGCTAATGCTAAATCTTTTTTAAGATTTTCTATCTTTTGCAATTTAACTCAATCTTTTGGTTTAAGTCTGTATTGGATAACAGTTGGTCAAATTTTGTATCATTCCATTGTTACCTCAATTTTAAATTGTAATAACTTCTCTTCTATTTCTATTTCTTTTTTTCTTATTTCATTTTTATCAACTGAAACTATATTTCTTTTACTATCAAGTAGTGATAATTCAGGATATACCCAATTTTTAAATTCATTGTTTCTTATAATACTAACTTCTTTTTCTTCTTTAACTTCTTCTTTTTTTCAAAAAAATCATCAAATAACTCAAGTTTCTTTTTTTTCTATAATAATTTTTTTAGGATTATTAGGTGCATCTTCTATATGTAATTGTTTTGGTTGTTTTGCTTTTGCTAATGATTCTTTTTCTTCTTTTAATTTTTTCATCATTTCTTCAAGCTCTTGTCTTTTTTTATCAAGTCTATCGTCTTTTTTTGTTTTATTTATTTTTTCAGTTTTTTTACTAAATCATTCTCATATAAAAGTATCTTTTATTTCTGAGATTCTTTCAGGTATATCAAATGCTTTTCTAGCAAAATTTACAGGTGAAAATCTAAAAAGTATAACAAGTGAAGTTAAAAATAATAGAAAAAAAGCAAGTGCAGTCGCTATACTTCATAATAAACTTTCAAGTAAGGGATACAAATTAAAAGTTGCATAATAATTTACAATAAAAAAACCAATCAATGTTGTTATTGAAATATAATAAATAAATAATCATATAATTCTTGTTGTGTTTACAACTACACTTTTGTCTTTTATTAGTAATGCTGAAAATAACAATAATACTGGTGAAAATATAAATTTATAATATGATCAAAATAATTCATTTAGTCACATAGATAAATAATCTCATAGAGTAGAACTTTTTTCATCTAAAAAAGTAACTATTCAAATAAACAGAAATAAAGATACAAAAATGTATCTTTTAGTTTCTGGATTTAGATTTTTTGTTTTTTTTGGAGGCACTTTTCTTCGCTTACATATAAAATTTCTATGTATAATATATGCTTTTTAAAAAAATAATCAAGAAAACAAAAAAATAAAAAAACCATTATTTTAAATAATGGTTTTAATTATTTCAAATGAAAAAGCATTATGATAATTATATGTATGTCTGCAATAATATACTTATAATTATTTATTTGTATATTATGCTGCGAGTAATTGTTCTGATTCCCAGAAGTCTTCTGCTCATGCCATAACTCATGCTAGTGTAGTAGGTTGTTCACTAAAATCTTCTTTTAGTTTTAATAATTGAATTCAATCAAGTCAAAACATTTTTGCTAATTCACTTTCAACTAAACTATGTGTATCATTTTGAACTGGCATTAATTCCAATTTAGTTTGTTTTTTAATTTCAGTTTTTTCAATTCATTTTTTATTTACAATTTCTCATTGTTCAATTAAGCTTAATAAACTTTTTTTAAATTCACCTTTTGTTGAATCTACTATATTCTTTTGTGATTCAATTCATGAATCTATATTTGTTTTTGTTTCTATTGTTCTCATATTTTTATATTTAAATTATAAATCATTTTATTAACCAAGTATTTCTATTAAGGCTCTATTGAATTTTTCTTCCATTTCAGAAGTAATTTGTTGTTCATTTCTTGTATCAACGAAGTGATAATTTTCTAAATTTGTTTTCATATTTTTATTTTAAAGTTAAGTATTTATTAGAATAATTATTAAAGATGCTTGAAATCATATATGTTGCTTCTCATCTTGTAATATTTTTTGTAGGTTGAAAATAAGTATCTCAAAATTGATCTTTCCAAGAACTTTTATTAAAAACATAGCTTGCTAGTTTATTTTCAGTTTCTGTTAAATCTCTATATGTTTTAGTTATTTCAACTTTGTTTGGATTTATAATTAAATATTTGTAATTTAGTGCTAGAAATTGTCATCTAGTAATAGAATTATATTTTGAAACACTATTTAATTTTGTATTTATTTCTTGTAAATTTTTATCTATAGTATCTTTTGTATTTGTACCACCAGTTTGACTATTTAGAGAAATCAATGAATTTTTTATCCATAAATATGCATCATATTCAGTTAAGTCTTTATTTTCTAAAAAGTATCATTTATTTATTCATGTTGCGACTCATTTTTCAATCATAGTTAAAATATCATTTTTATATTCATAACTATTAACAAGTCATTTTGGTTCAGATACATTTATAGTTTTAGTTACTAATTTTGAATTATCATATGTATTTATTACTTCAAATTTTGCATTTTTATTCAGTGCTTTGAAATCATAAATTAATAATCAAGAAATTGTATCATTGTATGTAAAAGTTATTTCACTTTTAAATTGGTCTTCACTACATTTTGTAGTGTATATTTTTTTAATATTTTTTAAATCACCTGATTTTATACATACTTTATTTCATTCACTAGCTACCAATTTGTATGTAGAGCCATAAGGAACATTTATTAAGTTACTATTTGATTTATCCTTAAATACTCAAATTGAAGTTTGCATATCTCATAGAGTTATAGATTTTGGTGAAACTATTACTCATAAAGTAGGATAAATAGTTTTTTTAGAGTTATATACATTTATATCAAATGTTTTAACAGTAGCAGTTCAAATTTTTATATACATTTTTGTAATTCATTCTTTTAATCATGTTACTTGTATATCTCTTTTTCAATCTGTAAAGTTAAATAATTTTGTAGGAAAAACTGTAGCAGTTTCAGTATTTAATATAAATGTCATTCATCCAGGCATATTACCTACAAATGGTCTTCATCTATAATCTGTTATACTTAATTTTAATACTTCTGTTTTTCAGATTGCTACATTTGATGCAGCATTTTGAAATTTTAAATCTATATTGTAACCTTTTATGAAATCAGCAACTTCTTTTGCTTCAATTTCTTCTCTTGTCATTAAGTTTTCTTTACTTATTTTTTGAGTTACATTTGAATTTTCATTTATAATCACATATCATGAATTATTTGTTGTAGAAGTTCAATTTAGTGCTGTATAATCTTTTTTAGTTTGTGCTCTTGTTGAAGGACCAAACCGTCAAGCTCAATTTGAATTTCTATTCTCTATAACTCATTTTGATATTTGATAATTTATAATTGATTCTAATACATCATTATAATCTCAACTTATAGCACCATTATAATATCACAATGATTTATATATTTCTTGAACTTCTTTTATATCAGAAGTTGAATATCATACATAAACTGTTCTATCAAAAATACTTGAAAAATTAGTTGTATTACTAATTGTATTTGATAAATTTATTTTTGTTGTTGTAGTCGTAATATTGTTTAATATTGCTCATTTTGTTTCTAGAAATGCTAATGGATCAACAGTTATTTTTTCTAATTCATTGAAACAAACTCATTCTTCAGATATTTTATAATAACTATAAGGACATGAAACATAATTATAATAAGCAGGCGATGAACTTGTATTTATATCAATTTGAAAATGCAAGTGATTTCAAGTTGAATTTCATGTTGAACCTACTTCTCAAATCTTTGTTCAAGCTGAAACTTTATCTCATACATTTACTTCAATTTTGCTTAAATGCATATAATCTGAAACAATTGTTTTTCAATTTATAATATGTTTTATTGATATATTTTTTCATTCCATTGATGATTCTTTTGCTAAAATAACTGTTCATTCAGTTATTGCATATACTGGAGTTCATTTTGCTGTTGCAATATCAACTCACATATGTCATCCATTTCATACATCCCAACCATAAGTATAACTTGACCCCCATAATACTGTATATAATCTTGTGAAATCGTTATAACCTCAATTTTGAGTTGCATATTTTGTATAATCACTAGTTTTAAGTAATGGTAAATCTTGTTTACAATCAGAACTAAGTTCTCCAAAATCTGTAAATCTACAATCTAACTTAGATATTTGTTTTAATGGATAGATTATATCAGAAATTGAATCAGCTCATGCAGACAACGGATTCAATGTATTTACTAAAAACATACCTAATAACCATATTGTAGTATATTTTTTTATTATATTTGTTTTCATAATATTTTTGTTTTTGAAATAATTTAATTGTTATATGTTTTTTATTTATATATATTCAGATAAATAATTATTTTGCAGACGATTAATTATCTATATATAAGTATTGACATTTAATAATTTGTATACTTAAATTACTTTCACAAAAGTATTATGACATATTTAATAATACTTGTCAATTAATGAAATTATGTTATAATATAATTTAACAATAAAAAAATAACTCTTCCCTATTCTTAGGCAAAAGTTATTTAAATTAACTAAAAATAAAATAATATAAAAGTCAAATATATTGTATAATATTTTTATACAATATAGAAATAAAAAGTCAAGTTAAATCAATTTTTCTAATATTTCAGCACTAGAATTAAAAATTTTATTATTTTCTTTTAAATATTTGTAATTATGTATTTTTATAATAAAACTATTTTTTATGTTTTCAATTCAAGATACATAAACATCTATGTTATTATTTTTTAATACTCAAATCATTTCATCAATTGCTTCAATTCAATCTATATCTATATTTCACATATGAGCTAGAGATATAATTAATTTTTGATTATGATTAAGTTTTTCAATTAATCCTATATTTATTTCTATATTTAAATAATTTAATCAAAGATAAAACTTTGTAAGTAATATATCTTCGTTTTGTTGAGTATGAATATATCTTGATAGAGAAATTTTTTCTCTATGTCATCATTCTCTAAAAACTGTAACATATGCATCACTATTAGTAATTTTACCTATATATACAATAAGAGTTATTGCAGTTCATATAAGTATACCATATGTTGGTTCCCAAAATACTGAAAAAAAAGTAGTTATAATAGTAATAATAAATGCTTGTTTTTCTATATTATATAATTTTTTAAGTAATCAAATATCTATAAGTCATATTGCAATATTCATAAGAATAGCTGAAATTATTGGGAAAGGTAGATATTTAAAAGCTCAGTTAAATAGTAATGCAGAGATTATAAGTGTAAAAATAGCTATAAAAAATGTAGATATTCTATGAGTTGCTCATGAATCAATATTTAATGCTGTTCTAACAAATACAGCTGTATTTGGTAATCATCAAATAAGTCATGTTCATATATTTGCTAATGCAAGTCATAATACTTCTCTATCTTTATCAAATTTAGTTTTTGTTATTTTTGCTGCTAATCTAGCTGAAATTATAGTTTCAATTATACCTATTATAGCTACTACTAAAGAGATAGTAAATAAAGATTTTACTATTAAAACAAAATTATGAAATGAATTAATTTTTATATTTGTAAAAAATGAAAAATCTACAAGTGAAAAAGATAAATTTGGAAATTTTGTAACTAATAAAAGCATATCTGGTATTACTCATTTAGAAACAAGCAATCAAATAATAATTCAAATTATAGTTAAAATTATAATTGCAGGAAATTTAGGAAAATATTTTTTACAAAAAATTAAAAAACTAAGTCATAATCAAAAAGTAATAAATGAAAATATGTTTATACTTCATATATTCTTAAATAATTCATAAATATTCAGTGCTATTTCATTATGTTGTTCTATTTGTAATGCAGGATCATTTAGTCACATTGCACCTGATAATTGTCATAAAGCAATAGTAATTCAAACTGATATTAAAAATCAATGTAAAGCTGTAGAAGGTATAAGTGTTATATATTTTGTAAGTTTTAATATATATACTAATAACATGAATAATCATGCAAAAATAGCTATAATTGGTAATAGAAATATTCAGTTTTCATTATGTAACATAACAAAAGTTAGCAATATACTTGTAAGTGATCATGCAACTCAATAAACATTATAATGACTAGATGCAAAAAAAGATGCAATTACTCAAGCCCAAATTCAAGTAATTATTCATTGCATAGGAGTTGCTCAAGATGCCACAGCAAGAGAAATTGATAAAGGTATATTTATCATTGCAACAGTTAATCCTGCTTTCCAATTTAATTTAATTTTATTTAACATATATCAGTATTATTATATTTTATTTATATAAAATGAAACTGTTTATTTGTAGTCTTAATTATTTTTTTGTCAAATTTAATATTAATAATTATTATTTTACTAGCTTTAATTTTAATATATAATAATTAAAATTACTTTTAAAATTACTTATGACTATATTTGAAATTACATTATTTGGTATAAAAATTGCTCCAACTTACTATTGACTTATGTATGCAATTTCCTTTTTAATTTGATATTTTATACTTGAAAAAAGAAAAGTAATAGAAAAAAAATATCTGGAAGATATTTTTTTGTATATTTTTCTATGAGTTGTGTTATGAGGTAGATTAGGATATATATTGTTTTACAATTTATCAAATTATATATCAAATCCAATTGATATATTTAAAGTTTGGGAATGATGAATGAGCTTTCATGGCTGAGTTATATGAGTTATAATTGCAATGTTATTATTTTCAAAAAGAAAAAAATTATCATTTTTAATTATTGCTGATCAAATAACTTTAGTTTTACCAATATGATTATGACTTGGAAGAATTTGAAACTATTTAAATAAAGAATTACTTTGATTTTCAGATTATAATTGATTATTTGCAGTATCTAAAGACTGAGTTTGATATTTTCCTTCACCACTTTTAGAATCTTTTTTAGAATGACTTGTTTTATTTACTATACTTAACTTATTGTATATTAAATGAATATTAAAAAAATGACAAATCGCTTCTCTGTTTTTAATTTTATACTCTGTATTTAGATTATTTACAGAAATATTTTTTAGACAGCCAGATGTACAAATATGATATATATTTTGATACTTTACAATGTGAGAAATACTAAGTTTACCGATGTTTATTATATGACTGATTTTATTTATAAGATTTAGAAATGAAAAATAATTATACAATATCAATAATACTTATATTTATATCATTTATTTTTACAGTAATATGATATTTATATCCTGATATATATATGTTTTGATTAAATAAATATTTTTTAAATGAGTGAAATTATCTCATATTTTTTCTACAATTATTTTTAAGTGTATTCTTGCATTGATGATTTTTTCACTTCTTTTTTAATTCAGTATTTATTTATATGTTTTGAACTTCATTAGAATTATTGGTTTTATGAAGGAAAAAATACTTATATTTTTTCATCTTTATAGTTTTATTTAATGGTATATTACTTACTATTTTTTCATCTGATAATTCAAATACAATTTGAATAAGTTGATTTTGTATGGCTATATTGAGCTACTATGTTTTAGAATTGAAATCAAGAAATAATATAGAATACAAATGATGAATAACTGCAGTAGTTATAAATTTACTTATATGATTCATGCCTTGAATTAGCTTAATGTGACATTTATTTTGAGTTATATGATGAATATTATTTTACTTATATAATAAAGAATTTTTGGCTTAATTGTAAAAAGTGTGTGGCTAAAATAAGGAATATTTGGTATAATAAAGCCAA
>CAYQAV010000028.1:0-2805 GCA_964415565.1 uncultured Candidatus Peribacteria bacterium | reverse complement strand
AGTATTTTTAAATAGTATTTTAAAGTCTATATGACAAGAAAAAATAGATAATACAAAATCATTAACAGAATTTAAAAATATCTTTGCAAATCAAAAAAATGATAAGCAAATTATTTGAAATACATTTAGTAATGATATTATAAAAAAATGAAGTTCAAAAATTTCTGAACAATTTTTACAAAAATATGTTATTTGAAAACCTTATTTTGATGTTGAGGAATTTAGTAAAAATATATAAATATAATATATGTCTGAAATAGATTTAAATAAAATAAAGACCTCTGAAATAAATGAAAATTATGAAGGAGAAAAAGACAGCTTGATTGATGAAATCAAAAAAGCTAATTTTTTTGTTGATTATTTTAAAAGAAAATGAGATGAAAAATATAATGAAGTTATATGATTATATGATAAATTAAATCAAGAAATAGAAAAATCAATTTTAGATAATAAAATAGAAACAGTTAAAGATCTAGCTGAATTAAAAAAATGAATTGAACAAAAAAGTGAAATAGAAAAAATAAATGAAATATTTTATCAAATAGAAAAAATTGCAGATAAGAAAACCGCAATTTCACCTGAAACATTAAAGATATTAAAATCTGATAAATTAGACAGTGATGAAAAACAAAAAATATTTTATGAAATAAGAGGAAATATAGATTTAATAACATATATACAAGATTGAGATTTAATAAAAGACTTTTTTGAATTTCTAAGTTGAAAAGATATAGGTATATATTATAAACTTATTAATCCTATTATAAAATATAATCCTGATGTAATTAATAGTTATATTAAAAATACTTCTCAAATTGATTTAAATCTAATTCCAACATTATATTTTACATTCTCAATTGAATGAACTGACAATACATCATTTATAACAAACCAAATACTTAAATGAAATCAAAGTAAAATTGAATCAAGAATAAGATCATTATTTTTAAGATTAGATTGATATGATTGAGAAATTACAAAAATATTAGAAATATTATTAAAAAATGAAAATACTAAAAATATAATAGAAAAAAATTTACCTCTAAATTTAAGAAATAACAAAAATATAATAACATTTTTAAAAGAAAATTGATTAGAAATCAAAAATGATATAGAAAAAAATCCTAAAAATAAATTTCAAGAACTAGCAAATAAAGTTATAAATACAAATAGCAATGATGAAAATTATAATAAATATATTGATGAGTTAGATTCATTTACAAATATTAATTGAGTACTAGATAAAGATCTATTTAAAGAAATATTGCGTAATATAGGTGGTACAATAGAAAGATTCTCATGTATAAACTTTAATAAAGAAATTGCAGCTGAAGCAGTAAAATACAGTCCAGTGGTATTTTTAAACCTATCTGCTGAACTAAGAAAAGATGAAGATATAATAAAAAGCACTTTTAAAAATAAAAGTTATTTATGAGTTGCTTACTTTATAAATATAGATTCTCCAGAAGTACTAGCAAATTCATATAACTTATTATTAAAATTATGAATTGAAAAAAAAGATATTTTAAGATTAGCAAATTTTAAAAATTGATTTGATATTTTTGCACATGAATGAAATATATTGGGATATAAAATGAAATGAAATTTAAAAACTTCAAATACATTAAAAGAAATACATGATTATCTAAAAAATGATGAAAGTTTTTTAAAATGATGAAATTTAATATTAAATGAAATATCAAAAGTAAGATTTGAAAAAATAATATTAGAATGAACTAAAAATGAATCAAAAACAAAAGAATTTTTAAAAATACTATACTGAAATAATAATGAAACTTTTTCAATTGATTCATTTAGATTTAATTATACTAAATTATTAGAAACATGTTCTTGAGATGAAAAATTATTAAAAACAATTTTTAATAATTTAATTGATAAACAAGCAGAAAATATAGAAGAAACAATTTCAATATTAACAAATAATAGTGATTTAAATACTGATAAAATTAAATTAATATTAAAAGAAAAAACAAATCTTTCAAAATTTATACAAATAAATATAGAAGATAAAAAAGAAAAAATTAATCTAGATAATGATTTATTAATAACTGATTTTAAAGAATTTTCAGCTAAATACCCTTCTATTTCTAAACCTGAAGTAATAAATTTATACTTAAATGAAATATTATTAGGTAGCGAATTATCATATGACGAATGAAAATTAAGAGAAATTATTTCATCAATTATATCATTAAATTATGAAAAAATTAAATTTGATACAATATCTAAAAATAAAGAATTAGCATATAATTATGCATCTTGAAAAATATCTAAAGAAGAATATTATAATGTTTTTAATAATGAGTATAATAAAAATTTAGAAAAAAATTGATTATCAAATTGAAATAATAATATTGATAATAAAAACAATATAATAAATAATGATACTATTAATTTAGAAAACAATAATTATGATAAAGTTTCTTGAACTATTTTTATAAATTCAGAAGATGGAAAAGATAAAATTACATTAACAAATAAAGAAAAACAATTAGTAGAAAATAATCCTGAAACAATAGAAAAAATAGTAGATTTCTATCTTACTTTAAAAGAACTTTGATTAAGTGAATTATGGAAAGAAAAAGAAAATATATTTACCTCTATTTCAAATAAATATTGAATTGGTTTTGATACTAAATCTAATTATTTAAGTGAAAATGAAACTAAAGTATTTTTAAATAGTATTTTAAAGTCTATATGACAAGAAAAAATAGATAATACAAAATCATTAACAGAATTTAAAAATATCTTTGCAAATCAAAAAAATGATAAGCAAATTATTTG
>CAYQAV010000027.1:0-3080 GCA_964415565.1 uncultured Candidatus Peribacteria bacterium | reverse complement strand
TCTGACATCGTGACGGTGTTGTGCGACGGCGCGGTGCTGGCGCAGGGGACGCTGGCGCAGGTGCAAAGCGATGAGCGGGTGATTGAGGTGTATCTTGGACGGTGAGGCTTTTGGTTTGTTTTTGACAGGTGGATATGCCTTGGCTGGCGGGGGAGCCGGGATGTGCGCCCGGCTGCGCACTCACTTTTCTTTGCTTCGCCAAAGAAAAGTAAGCAAAAGAAAGGCGACCCCACTGTCTGCGACCCGCAGCTTCGCTGCGGGCAACCTGAGTTCCGGGGGGTGGGCGGGGAACCGCTCGAACTCGCTACGCTCAGACAATCGCGGTTTTTTTTCCCGCCCACCCCCCGCAACTCAGGCGCATACAGAGGGGCAGGGGAAACGCGTGTTCGTGGCGCTTTGCGCCACCTTGCACTGTGGTGTCAATAACATCGGCTGTAACTTGCGCTGCAATGCCCGGCGCAGCCGGGCGAGCAGGGCTGTTTCCCATGCCGTCATGCGTCGGCGAGTAGCGCAGGGCTGGGCGGAACAGGGCTCGCGATTGTTTGAGGCGATAGCCGAGTTCGAGCGAGACCCCGCCCAGTCCGAGCAACGCAGTGTGCCCGAAGCTTTGCTTCGGGACGACGCATCCGGCTCGCCTTTTCTTTGCTTACTTTCTTTTGGCGAAGCAAAAGAAAGTGAGTGGCCGCCGGGCCACCCCGGCCAGCAACCGCATCAAAAACCAATAAAGCAGGATAAAGATAGATGCTGAACGTCACAACATCAACCAGTACTACGGCGGCTCCCACATCTTGCGTGATGTCAACCTTAGCGCCGAATTGGGCAAAGTGACCGTCATTCTGGGTCGCAACGGTGTCGGCAAAACCACCTTGCTCAAGAGTCTGATGGGTCTGGTGCCCATCAAGACTGGAACGATTGAGTTTGATGGCAAACCGATTCAAGCTGCCACACCGTATGAGCGCGCCCGTGCCGGTATCGGCTTTGTGCCGCAGGGGCGTGAAATCTTTGCGCGGCTGACGGTCGAAGAGAACTTGCGTATGGGGCTGGCCTACAAACCTGCCAGCACACCGGTTCCATCTGAACTGTTTGAGTTGTTCCCGGTGCTCAAGCAAATGCTGCATCGCCGTGGCGGCGATTTGTCAGGCGGGCAACAGCAGCAACTGGCGATTGCACGCGCGCTGGCCGCTGGCCCCAAACTGTTGATATTGGACGAACCTACCGAAGGCATTCAGCCCAGCATCATTAAGGACATTGGCCGCGTGATTCGCATGTTGGCTGACCGGGGCACCATGGCGATTGTGCTGGTGGAGCAGTATTACGACTTTGCCCAGGAACTGGCCGACCACTATGTGGTGATGGAGCGCGGTGCGGTCAAAGCCCAGGGGTTGGGCGTGAATATGCAAGCTGACGGGGTACGAGAGTTGGTGGCTATTTAATAGCAAAATCAGCCTCTAGCCCTTATATTGTATGGGCTTGTAGCTATTAAAATAAAAGTATATTACGTATGAGCTCGGGTAAGAAGGTGGATTAAGGCACAGCTTTGCACGCACCGACCGTGCTCTGTCCACGGCTCCAGCAGGGGCTGGCGGTTTCAGGGTCTCGGGTGGGGATGCCGTCCATGCTGATCCGGGTGGCTACGGTGTCAAAGCCGGTCACACCTTGGGTTGTGAGTTGCAGGCGCAGCACCCAGGCCTGGCGCTGTCGGGTGTTGTCGGTTTCTTTCATGACAAAGTTGCCCACGCTGTAGATGACGGGTTTGCCTTTGTATAGCTCAATGTCTTGCGTCACGTGCGGGTGGCCGCCCAGCACGGCATCGGCGCCAGCATCGACCATCAGGCGCGCCAGTTGGCGCTGGCGTGTGTTGGCCACCCGTTCGTTTTCCCAACCCCAGTGCATCACTGGAATCACCAGATCGGCGTGGTAAAAGCTGCGAGCTTTTTGGATGTCGGCCACCACTTGCTCGTCTTCGCTCCAGGCGACACCCGGGGCGTTGAAGTCAGCCTCAAAACTGCGCGGCATGAATTCGTTGTAGCCCAGCACTGCAATGCGCAAACCCCGGCGTTCAAACAGCAGCGGTTTGTGCGCCTCGGTCAGGTTGTGGCCACCGCCAAAATGGCTCAGCTTGGCGCCAGGCAGCAGCGCCAGCATTTCAGCAAATGCTTCACGCCCGTAGTCGCCAGAATGGTTGTTGGCCAATGCCAGGGCATCAAAATGCCGAGCCAGCACCGGCAGCACCTGGGGTTTGGCACGAAATGTGAAATTTTTGTCACCCGCAGAGCCGGTGGTGGCCACCACACATTCCAGATTGCCCAGGCGAATGTCCGCCTGCTGAAAAACCTGTGTAAAGTCAGCAAATGGGTCAGCGCCACGGGCGATCATTTCGCCGGCGGTGTCGTCCAGCACGATGTCACCCGCAAACACCAGGCGAACCTTTTCTGCAGGGGCCGCCGCCCACGCCACCGTGCCGGTCAGCCACAGCAGCAGTGTGAGCAGCGCCAGGCAAGCTCGCGCCATCGGCCTCAGGGTTGAACTCCTTGCAGCGTGCAGCTGTAAATCAGTTCCCGCTCTACCGGTCCACCAAAAAGATGATGGATGCCGGTGAAAGGGTAGGGGGTGGAGGTGGCCTGGAAGGGCGGCAGGTAAACAGCTTCATGCAGCAGCAAGGGTTGGGTGTGGGTGTCCAGATACGCGTAAATCTTGACGTAATCCACCCGCGCTGCCTGCCCCACCATCACCGGCTTGAACCAAAAGCGCCCAGCAATGTCCACGCTGGGTACAGCATAGGTATCGCTGACCGGTTGTGTCTCCAGCACCTGGGTGCTGCCCGCGTAGGTCACCTCACAACGCAGCTGCGCTGTTGCCAGCGCGGAGGATGCACAGGTGCAAAAAATCAACGCCAGGCTCATCGCTGCGGTGCTATGTGAAATCGTCATGCGCCTATTTTGCTTGATAAGCGCCGCCTGTTGTCAAACACTGCTTTGGATGGCTGGTGCCCAGGCTTCTCATTGCACTTCCAACTCATTTGTGTCTGGTCGCGAAGCCACAGGCAGTGCCAACGCACGGCAAGGCAAAGCAACAACGAC
>CAYQAV010000026.1:0-2977 GCA_964415565.1 uncultured Candidatus Peribacteria bacterium | reverse complement strand
CTTTTTTTATTTCCTTTGATTTACATTTTTTACAGATTTTATGGCTATTTTTATTTAACATAGTTAAAAATAAAGGAGTATTTGGCTTTATTATACCAAATATTCCTTATTTTAGCCACACACTTTTTACAATTAAGCCGTGTTTTTAAATAAAATCTATTAGTATTATTAAATCATAATTTAGATTTTATTGCAAAAAAACACTCACATTTTGTGAGTGTTTTACCATCTTTTAAAACTTGGACATGCTTGGTGAACATTTACAAGAGAAAATCATTTATGAAGTATAGCTTCTTTTATGATATCTTTCATTTCCATAAATTTTATACTATCAGCTGTTTTTGCAAAAGTACATCAAGCATCAAGTGCTAATTTTATAGGATCAAAAGGTTGTTTTGTATTACCAAGAGGAGTCGTTTTTGTTTTTGCTCAAATTGGTGTTGTTGGACTTGCTTGTCATGTAGTAAGTGCATAATTTTCATTGTCCATAACTATATAAGTTATATCTAAATCTCTTTTACAAGCATGAATAAAATGCCCCATACCAATTCAGTATCAGTCACCATCTCAACCAGTTGCTAAAACAGTTAATTCTGGATTTACCATTTTTATACCTGTTGCAAAAGGTAGAGTTCTACCATGAAGAGTTTCAGCTGCATATCAGTCAATATATTGACTTGCTTTACCAGAACAACCAACTCAAGAAATAACAACTCTATTGTGAGATTCTATTTCTAGTTCTGCAAAAGCTTTTTTTATTGCTCATACTATAAGTGTGTCTCAACATCATGGACACCATTGTATATTATTTAATCAAGATCTCATTTTTTATTTTTTTAATTCATTAAAGTCCTCTATATAAAAAGGGAATAGATCATATTTTCTTAAATTAGAAATTTTTAATCAAGCTATATATTTAAGTCAAAATTCTTTTGTTATATAGTTTTCTAATTGTCCAGAATAATTACTTTCTATAAATATAATTTCTTCTTTTCATTTTATTTCATCTAGTATTCTTTCATCAAGTGGTTTTAAGAATTTTATGATTATTAATCAAAAATCACTATTATTTTTCACAAATTCTTTTACTGTATAACTAGTAAAACTAGTAACAATAAGCATTTTTTTTGCATTTGGATTAATTACTTCATAACCTTTATATCATTCTCTTTCAAAGAAATTTTCAAGTTTTTTCCATCTTTTTTCAGTAAATGCTTTTTTTACAAGTGGATCTTCACTTGTAGCTCAATATTCATCATGTTCATAACTTGTAGCTATAAAATCTCAGTTCTTAGTACCTACTTTTACTCTTGGAGAAATTCAAATTTCATTAAGTTCATATCTTTTATAATCTTCTGGAGGATTTTCAAGAATAATACCTCTTTCAATTTTTGGAACACTTAATTTTCCAATTGTTCCAACCATTTCACTTGATTGTTTGTCCATTAAAACCAAAACTACACTTTGATATTTATCAGCTATATTTAATGCTAATCATCAAAAATAATAAGCTTCTTCTATTGAACTAGGATACATAACTACATGTTCAAAATCACCAAAAGTTGGATTTAAAGCATAGTTTATATCTCATGCTTCATGATAAGTCGGAGTTCAAGTACTTGGACCAGCTCTTTGAGAAAGTACAACTGTTATTGGAAATTCTGCTTGAATAGCAAAGCTTAAAGCTTCACTCATTAAAGCAAATCATCAACCAGAACTACCACTCATAGCTCTTGCTCAGGTAAAACTTGCTCAAAGAGCAGAATTTATAACTGCAATTTCATCTTCTGCTTGAAAATATTTTACTCTTCAATCATTTATAACTTCACTCAAAATTGTTGAAGCTGGAGTCATTGGATAAGCACTATAAAATTCAAGACCTCATTCAATTGCTCATTTAGTTAAAGATTTATTTCAATAAATAGTTTCTTTTGATTTTCAAATTTTTTTTATATTTATGTTGCTTTTATTTTTTATTTTATAAGTATCAAAAATATTTTTAACTATATTTTTGTTTAATTCTACTATATCATTTCATTTTTTAGCAAATACTTTTTCTATTTTTTCTAGTAATATATTTATATCTAGGTTTAGATATTTAGCATATATTCAAAGTAGGTAAGTATTATCATATTTATCAGTAATTTCAAGTTCTAGAACATTGTATTTTTCTAGTGTTATTCATTTTTCTTTTAGTTTTTCAACCCATTTACTATTTATAATTATAGTTGCATTTTCTTTTAAGCTATTAATTTGTTTTTCTAAACTTTCAGCATTAAAAGCAAGAATTATATCTACATATCTTGTAAGAAATTTTTCTTTTTTGTCAGAAATATTTACATCAAAAAAATTTACTCATCATTTTATTCTTGATTCGTATTCTATATCAGTTATTAAATCATAACCTAGTTCAGCATAAAGTTCAGATATTATATCAACTGTAGAGTTAACTCATGCTCATGCTGGTCATGATATTCTAGTATTTAGTTTCATTTAATATTAGTTAGTTTCTATTGTAATTCCTGTTTGATTTAATTCTCAAGTTGAAGTATTTCAACTCCCTGAATTAATTAATTTTTGAATTTGTTCAATTTGTTCTTGAGTTGGTTCTGTATTTTGTTGATTACCTTGAAAAATTACAAGTAATCAAGTTCATACTATTGAAATTATTATTCATAACAGTGCTAATACTGCCATTATTTTTGCTCATTTTTTTTTCATTTTATTTGTTTATTAGTTTTAATATTTGTGATAAATTAGTTATAGGGGTATTTGATGTTATATATTCTTTTCAATTGTACTTTACAGATTTTATAGAAATTCATTTTATAATTATTTTTAAACTTTCATCAATTGTATTTATGTTTAATGTTAAATTTTCATAATTATATTCTATATTTAGTTCTTTTATATTTAAAACATCATCAATTGATGAAACTATACCTTGTAATGTCTTAAAATTAGAAAATGAAGATAA
>CAYQAV010000025.1:0-6787 GCA_964415565.1 uncultured Candidatus Peribacteria bacterium | reverse complement strand
TTTTTTTGCAAATTCAAAATCTCTTTCGTCATGTGCTGGAACAGCCATAACAGCTCAAGTACCATAATTTCCAAGTACATAATCTCAAATCCAAAGAGGAACTTCTTTGTTGTTAAATGGATTTATTACATAACTTCAAGTAAATACTCAAGTTTTTTCTTTATCATCTTGAGTTCTATCTTGATCAGATTTTTTTGCAGAATCTTCTATGTATTTTAGACAAGCTTCCTTTTTTTCAGGAGTTATAAAATCCATTATATCTTTGTGATCTGGAGCAAGTACTGAATAAGTCATACCAAAAACAGTATCTATTCTTGTAGTATAGACAGCAATTTTTTTATTTTCATCTCAAACTTTCTTCATTTCAAACTCACAACCTTCACTTTTACCTATCCAGTTTCTTTGCATTTCTTTTATACTTTCTGGCCAGTCAAGTTTGTCTACATCAGCAAGTAATCTATCAGCATATTTAGTTATACCTAAAACCCATTGTCTGATTTTTTTCTTTTCTACTTTTGTACCACATCTATCACAAGTAAAGTCATTTAATACTTCCTCATTAGCTAGTCAAGTTTTGCAAGATGGACAATAATTTATAGGCAAATCTTGTTCATAAGCTAGACCTTTTTCAAATAATTTTAAAAATATCCATTGAGTCCATTTATAATATTTCGGATCTGTTGTATCTATTTCTCTATCCCAATCATAAGAAAATCCTAATTTTTTGATTTGAGATTTGAAAGTTTTTATATTTGCATCTGTAGTAATTCTAGGATGAGTTCCAGTTTTTATAGCATAATTTTCAGCAGGTAATCAAAAAGCATCCCATCACATTGGATGAAGTACATTGAATCCACAAGCATTTTTATATCTTGCAACTATATCATTTGCTGTCATTCATTCTGGATGTCATACATGAAGGCCAGCACCAGATGGATAAGGAAACATATCAAGTGTATAATATTTTGGTTTTGTAAAATCATTTTTAACTTTAAATGTCTTATTTTTTTCCCAATAAGCTTGCCATTTTTCTTCTATTTCTTTATGGTTATACATTTTTACTTATATAATAATAATAAATTTATCTCATTATATAGGAAAAAAGCTATTTTTCTAGTTTTTTTTAAACAAAAAAATAATCCTTTTTTAAAGGATTATTTTTAATTTCAAACTATTGCATTATTAGTCATAATACCTATTACCCAATTTACTAATTGACTAGCTAAAAAAATTACAATTAATCAAAATACAACATATATAATTATATTTTTTCATTTTTTAACTTTATCTTCATCTCATCAAGAAACGAGAATCAGGAATCATCAATATATTCACAATATAACAGCTATAAAATAGAATAATCAAATTATATAACCCGCTATATTATTAACTGTAGCAACAAGATTAGATCATCACCCATTTAAAGAAGAATCTATTTTATTTACTCAAAATAATGTACCTGCATCTGAAGCACTTACATTACCAGATATAAATATAAGTGATAATATTAATAATAAATATATTGCATATTTTTTTTTCATTTTTTTTATTTAATTGTAGTTGAAGCCAATGATATAATCCAGTTAACAATTATACTTGCAAGAAATATAACAACTAAACCAATAACAGCATTAACTAGAGTTGTTTTACCACTTTTAACTTTATCTTCATCTCAACCAGCAGTTAATATTTGGAAACCACCGTATAATGCGAATACTACAGCAACAAAATATAAAAGACCAACTAAGTACCCAAGCATATTATTTAATGTATCTATAAATGCTCCATTAGTTCCATTATCTCAAGTTGTAGTTCATTGAGTACCTTTTACATTTATAGCACTTACGCTATTTATTCATAATAATAATACTCAAATAGTAGTGTAAAAACTATTTTTCATTAATTTTGTCATTTGTAAAATAATTATAATTTAAAATATAATACTAACGTCTAAATTATAATAAAAAATTTATAAATACAAATTTTTTTTGGCAAAAGATTGCAAAAAAAGTATTTATGAATAAATTATGCACCAAATTATAATAATAAATATATATGAATAGACAACAATTCTTACTAAATTTGAGAAAATATTGAATAGAAAACACTGTTCCAAATATAACTGATACAAATGCTAAATTTTTGGTAGATTTAATAAAAATCTCAAAAACTAAAAATATGCTTGAAATTTGAACTGCAAACTGATTTAGTGGTATAAATTTTGCAATCGAATTAGAAAAAAATCAGTGAAAATTAACGACTATTGATTTTTCTCCAAAATCTCATAATGAAGCTCTTGAAAATTTTAAAATTGCAGAAGTAGATAATGTTATTACTGCAATTTTATGAAATGCACTTGATGAAATACCAAAACTAGAAAATAATTTTTTTGATTTTATTTTTATAGATGGTATGAAAAAAAGAAGCTGAGAATTCTTAGAATTATGTCTTCCAAAAGCTAAAACTTGAGCAATTATAATAATCGATGATGTATTAAAATTTAAAGATAAGATGACTACTCTTCGGGATTATTTAGAAGAGACTAAAATAGAATACAATATATTACCAATTGACCCTGATGATGGGATTTTAATGATAATTAAGAAATAAAAATGAAATTTATAATAAATTCCATTTTTTAGAAATATAATTATTCATTGTATTCAATTAAAACTTGAAATTTTTTTAAAAAACATATAATTATTTCACATTAAATTAAAAAATAAGTAATATGAATAAAAATATTGTTTCGTTTTGGATTCTTATAATATCATTTTTAAGTATTTGATTTTGATATACATTAGTTTTTGCTTGAAATTTATGAGAAATAGATTTTAAGTTATCAAATAATATATTTTTTGATAGTTTAAAATTAAATAAAAATAGAGTAATTATAAAATCAAGAGAAAATTTAAGCGATTTAAAAATAATTTGAGACTGTTCTGTTTCTTGAAAATTAATTGAAAAAAGTTTAAATTATTATGTTTTTGAAGTTTTTTTAGCACAAGAAAAATGCAATAAAAAAAGAATAAATATAGTTTTTAATCACTGAGATTTATCATTAAATACTAGTTTTAATATAATAAAAAATGAGGAATTATATAATACATACTTAGATTATTCAAATGAAAAATTACAAAAATATTTAATAAGTATAAAGACTTGAACTGATAAATTATCAAGTTATAAAACATATAATAAAATTACACATATTGATAAATATGATTTTTTAGAAAAAAATAGAAAATTAATAGAATTAAAATATATGGAATCTTTTATTAATGACATAATTACTAAAAGAGCTTGAAAATATGCAGTTCCAATAAAATGATCAAAAGTAACTATAGAATCAAATAAACTACCAAATACTTGAAGACCTTATAGAATAGCTTATACTGACTGAGTTCACGAATGATGGGATTTTCCAGCGCCATTTTGAGAAACTGTATTAGCTTTAGATTATGGAGTCATAGTTAGAATTGTAGATAATTTTGATTATTCAAATTTAGATAAAATCAAATATACATGAGATTTAACTGATTTTGACAAAGCTAAAAACTTAGATATTCTTAGATGAAAACAAGTTTGGGTAAAAACCATGAAATGAGATGTAGCTTTTTATTCACATTTAAATGAAATTTATTCAAATATTAAAGTTTGAGATTTAGTTTTTAAATGACAAGCGCTTTGAACAGTTGGTATAACTTGAGTTCCTGATAAAAATTATACTGATTATCATTTGCATATAGAAGTTCGTCAAAATCCATACAATGATACTAGAAAAGTTTGATATTCATATGATGAATATATGAATTGGGATTGGTATTTTAAATGAAAAAGTGAAAAATATATTTTAGAAAATCAAAATAATATATTTGAATAAAATGAAAAATAATAAAAATGATGATTTTATAACAAAAAATAAGAAAGCTTATTTTGATTATGAGATTTTAAATACATATGAATCTTGACTTGATTTAAAATGATATGAAGTTAAGAGTATTAGAAATGGTCATGTGAATTTAAAATGATCTTATATAGTTGTTATAAATAATGAGCTTTTTGTTAAGTGAATGCATGTTTCACCTTGGAAAACTCTATGAAATAAATCATGAATAGAAACAGATAGGATAAGAAAGATTTTTTTACACAAGAAAGATATAGTTTATCTTACTTGAAAGTCAAAAGAACCGGGTTTTTCTATAATACCTTTGGAACTTTATTTTGTATGAAGCTTAATAAAACTTAGAGTTTGATTGGCTAAATGAAAAAAAAGTTATGATAAAAAGCAAATACTAAAAGAAAAAACTATGGATCGTGAAGCAAAGATTGCGATGAAAAAATATTTATAAAAAAAGTTCTACTAAATTTAGTAGAACTTTTTTTAATTAAGTAATTTTAAAACTAATTTCGCCTCAAGATAGTTTATTATATCTTTTGATGTTCATAGTTTAGTTTTATCAAGTTTCTCAATTTTTGAAATAATTTTTTCAGATTTAGAATTATCAATTAATTCTACTATTTTATCTACTTGATCTATATATTTTTTTAATTTTATTGATTTATTTAATGCACTTTTTGAGAACATAAGTTGTTTCATATATTCTAATTTATTTTTTGTATTATAGTTATTTGATTTTGTGTTTGTATTAATACTTGCATTAGTATTAGTACTAGAACTATTGCTTATATTTTTAGAATTATTTGTAGGTTTATTTAATATTTTTCAATATGATAAATATAAAGCCATATAAGAATCTCATCATAATTTTAGCGCATTACAAAAATCTCATTCTCAATCAAAACAATTTGACATATTATACTTATAATCAAGAGAAATATTTTTATCTGTATTATCATTATAAATGTTTTTAAATTCTGAATTTTCATCTAATAAATCTATATTTATATTATTTATTTTTAAATTTATAGCTTTATTTAAGTTAAATAATTCATTTATATTAAATATTAATTCTTTTTCTGAGAAGTCTTTTCAATATCAATTTTTCTCGTAATTAAAAATTATTCAGGAATTAGTTTTAATAGTTTCTAAATTTTCATCTGATAATTTCATCTCTAGTAAAGGATTTATATTAGAATCAGATGTTATATTAAATGAAATTTTATAATAGGAATCATTTTTTAAATTATTGAAAGATATTTTTCCTAATTTTATATCTTTTTCAGGAGTTTGCAAAAAGTCGATACTTTTTTGAATATTATTAATTTTAGAATAAGTTATAGATTCTTTTTTATTATTAATGTTTCAAATAGAATAGTTGTAATTTATATTTTTTAAATCTTTTGAAAAATAAACTGTATTTGAAGTTTTTTCGTAATTTTTATTTGTTAAATAGAGTATATTATTATCTTTTAATAGATTTGTTAATCAATTAAAATATAAACTATTTCAATCTTTTTTTAAATCAATTTGTTGGATTGTATCATATGTATCATCACCATAAATATCTTTGTATGTTTCTCAGTTAGAATTTATTATTAATTCTTTTATTCAATCTATAGTATATGGAATTCAATTTAAATTTACTTCAAAATCATAAACACTTCCAAAAAGAACATCAAAAAACATTTCGAATTTAAAATTTTTATAATTAGGGTAGTTTTCTCAAAAATCCAGCTTAGTTATTTTTGGAATTATATGTTTAGCAAGATTAATATAAATTTTATTTGAATAACTATTATCGGTATTATCTTTTAATTGTAATTCTAAAATATCATCAATTTTAGTTGAAATATCTACTTTTATAATCAAAGATCATCAAGATATTACTACATTTCTTATATCAGATAATACTCAATTTATGTATAAATCTATATTATTTAAATTTTGCAATTTATTATCTTTTTCAATGTTAATTCTTAAATCTTTTACTGAAAAATTTTGATTTATTTCAATTGAATTAATTTTAGGTAATTTTATTGTTTCTTTGTTTATAGATATAACATTAGAGTATAGTCAATCTATTTTTAATTTTATAATTGATATAGGTTTATCAATATTTTTTGATAGAAATTTAATTTGTCATTTTGATATATAATATTTTCATTCTTCATATATTCACATATCATATTCTAATGGAAAAACAGATCAGTCTATATCTAGTTCATATATTTTATCTCAAAAATTCGGATACTCTATATTTGAATTTATTGGAATTGTATAAATTGTTTTTTCTCAAAAAATATATGTTGAATAATTTCCTATAAAATAAGTACTATCTAAACTCCTTATTTCTATATCTTTTGTTATAGAATCACTAGTTTGAGTAGCAACTCAGTCTTCGAAAATTGTAATGAATTTTTCTATAGCAATCTTTCAAGAATCTTTCTTAAAATTTAATAATTCTAAATTATTTGATGAAAATTTAAAATTTATATTTGATAAATAATCTCAATTACTTATTTTTGCCTTTAAATCAGATAATGAATTAGGTTGATTTTGTAAATAAATATTATAAGTTCAATTATTAAACTTTGATTTTAAAATATATTGAGCTTCAATTGGGTTTGCAGATTCAGCAAATGTTATATTTAAACTAAGTAAATTTATAATTGCAAAAATTGCTATATATTTTTTTAAAGACATAAATTATATAAATTATAAAGTTAAATAAATTAATTGTGTTTTTTGGCTTAATTGTAAAAAGTGTGTGGCTAAAATAAGGAATATTTGGTATAATAAAGCCAAATACTCCTTTATTTTTAACTATGTTAAATAAAAATAGCCATAAAATCTGTAAAAAATGTAAATCAAAGGAAATAAAAA
>CAYQAV010000024.1:0-11502 GCA_964415565.1 uncultured Candidatus Peribacteria bacterium | reverse complement strand
TCTTTTTTTATTTCCTTTGATTTACATTTTTTACAGATTTTATGGCTATTTTTATTTAACATAGTTAAAAATAAAGGAGTATTTGGCTTTATTATACCAAATATTCCTTATTTTAGCCACACACTTTTTACAATTAAGCCTATTTTAAAATACTTATATTAAAACTATTTTAGCATATTTTAATATTTAAGACAAAAATAAACTCATCTAGGAATCGAAACAAATTTTTAAATAAAAAAAGCATTAAATTCAGATGAATTAATGATTTTTAATGCGGAAAATGTATGGTAGCCCCACTAGGAATCGCTGCAAGTCAGGCACCCGAAAGATAAACTTAAAAATCTATTATTATTTTGCTCTTATTCATCGCAAAAAATAATGATTTTTATAGTTTCCTTTTCTCCTATTCGATTCCAATAAAATATCATAAAAAATCAAAAATACCATTTTTTTCAAAATGGTATTTTTTATTTTTTATGGCAGCCCAATGAGTTTTTTAATCAAACACAAATTATGGAAGCCTTTGTTAAGAGAATGATGATAATTTATGATAGATACAAACCCTTAATACATAAGATTGATTTTGCTGAACTATAAGATAACTAGGACTTTATATCTTACCCATTCAAGAGTAATATATATTATATATATGTATATATTATATAGAATAATTATATAACAAAAATAAAGAAAATTAAAATCATATTCCATTAAAAAATAAAGATATAGTAATTTAAATTACTATATCTTTTAATTACTTTAAATTATAAAACAAATATAAAAAATTTAATATAGATTTAATATGGATTTAATATCTTTTATTTTATTAAAAAATGAATATAGTAATTTAAATTACATAGTAACTATTCATAATGAAAGCTGAAGAAAAAAGATTTTTAAATTTCCTAGCAGGACATAATACAAATTTTGTAATTCCAGTATATCAAAGAAACTACGATTGGAAAAGAGAACAATGTAAACAATTATATGATGATATAATACAAATAACAAAGGATAATTATAGAACTCACTTTATGTGAACAATAGTTGCATATGATGAAGACTGATATGGTTGAAGAGAGTTATTAATTATAGACTGACAACAAAGACTTACTACCCTATCATTACTCTTATTAGCAATATATAAAGTATTAAATGATAATGAGATAGAATCAAAAATATCTAAAGATGAAATTTACGATGTTTTTCTAACTAATAAGTATTTAGATAAATCAAAGAAAATCAGATTAAAACCAGTTAAAGATGATAGAGAAGCTTTTAATTCTATATTTGACTGAGAAAAAAAAGAAGACTCTAATGTAACTATAAACTATGAGTATTTTTATAATAGGATAAAAGAACAAGAGATATCAATTGATGAGTTATACAGAGCAATTGAACAGCTAATTATAGTTGAAATAATGTTAAGAAAAGGTGAAGATGATCCTCAATTAATATTTGAGAGTTTAAACTCTACATGACTTGATTTAACAGAAGCTGACAAGGTTAGGAATTTTATTCTAATGAAAGAAAATACTGAGACTCAAGAAAAACTATATAAAGACTATTGGTATAAGATTGAACAAAACACTAACTTTGATGTTAGTGCATTTCTTCGTGACTATATAACTTTAATTGAAAGAAGAATACCAAACAAAGCAAAGGTTTATATTATATTTAAAGAGTATATTCAAAAAAAGGAATTAGCAGTAGAACCATTATTAAATGAGTTACTAAAATTTTCATGATATTACAATAAAATAATAACTCATACAAATAAAAATAAAGATATTAGAAATGTACTAAGTAGAATTAATAAGTTAGAAACTATAGTAGCATATCCCTATTTATTAGAGTTATATGATAACTTAAATAATAATATAATAAACAATGAAGAACTACTTCAAATGCTATTAATAATAGAGTCTTATGTATTTAGAAGATTTATTTGTGAAGTCCCTACTAATGCATTAAATAAAACATTTATGCTACTAGGTAAAGATATATCTTCCCATGAATGATACAAGGAAAACTATTTTAATATATTCAAATATGTATTAACTAATAAATCATGATCTCAAAGATTTCCAAATAATGAAGAGTTTGAAAATTCATTATTAACTAAAGATATATATAACACTCAAAGAAGAAATAAACTACATTTACTTGAGAGATTAGAAAACTTTGATCATAAAGAAAGTTATATAGACCAAGATTCTATATCTGAGAAAATAGATAATGGTAGCTTTACAATAGAACATATAATGCCTCAAACATTAACTCCTGAATGGAGCAAGGTATTATGAATAAATGCTAAGGAAATACAAAAGAAGTACATTCATACTATAGGAAATATAACTTTAACTTGATATAATAGTTCTATGAGTAATAAATCATTCCATGAAAAAAAGACTATGGAAAAATGATTTAATGATACTAAGTTATATCTTAATAAATATTTAACTACAATAGATAATTGGGATGAAGAAAAAATAAATCATAGATTTGAATTATTAAAAGATAAGTCAATTCTAATTTGGCAATATCCAACTACAAACTATGAAGTTAAAAAGGATGATACAAAAATATTTACACTTTCAGATGAAGAAAACTTTACTTGAGAAACTATTCTAGAATATAGTTTTGAAGATAAGGATTATGAAGTAAACAGCTGGGCAGATTTCTATTATGAAATAATAAAAATCTTATATAATAAAGATATTTTACTTATGAAATCGTTTATAAATGATGATTACTTATCTACTAAGTTTTACTCTACTAATGTAGACTGAACTTATTCTAAAATAGATGAATGATTATATTTAAAAGTTAATATGAATACTGAATCAAAATTATATGCTCTTAGAGAAATATTTAAAAGATATGACATAAGCTTAGACGACTTATCATTTTATATAAAATAACCAATAAAACCAATGGCAAAATCAAACTCTGCAAATATATGATTTGAAGAACAACTATGGAAGGCTGCTGATAAAATGAGAAACAATATGGATCCTGCAGAATATAAACATATAATCCTATGACTTATATTTTTAAAATATATATCTGATAGTTTTGAGACTAAGTATGAATCTATAATTAATGACTCTGATAGTTATGAATGAGAAGAAGAAGATAAAGATTCTTACTTAGCTTCAAATGTTTTTTGGGTACCAGAAGAAGCTAGATGGAATAATATTCAAAACAATGCAAAGAAACCTCAAATAGGTCAAATAATAGATGATGCAATGGTTCTTATAGAAAAAGAAAATGCTAGTCTAAAAAATATATTACCTAAACATTATTCAAAACAAGAGTTAGATAAAACTATGCTTGGTTCAATAGTAGATATTATTTCTACTATATCTATGAAAAATAAAGACCATTGATGAAAAGATGTTCTATGAAGAGTATATGAGTATTTCTTATGAAGATTTGCTGATAGTGAATGAAAATGAGGTTGAGAGTTCTTTACTCCTCAATGTATTGTTAAACTATTAGTTAACATGCTTGAACCTCACCAAGGTAGAATATACGACCCTGCATGTTGAAGTGGTGGTATGTTTGTTCAATCAGAAAAATTTATTGAAGCTCATTGATGAAGATTAGATGATATAGCTGTATATGGTCAAGAATCAAATCCTACTACTTGGAAACTAGCTAAGATGAACTTAGCTTTAAGATGAATTAATTGAAACTTATGATGATACAATGCAGATAGTTTTTGAAATGATTTACATAAAGACTTAAGAGCAGATTTTATTATTGCTAATCCCCCGTTCAATATTTCAGATTGGGGATGAGAAAATTTAACAGATGATGTTAGATGGAAATATTGAGTGCCACCAACATGAAATGCAAACTATGCATGGGTACAACACTTTATACATCATTTAAATCCATCTACTTGAATAGCAGGTTTTGTTATGGCTAATGGTTCAATGTCTTCAAATACTTCTAGTGAATGAGAAATAAGAAAAAGAATCATAGAAGATTGATTAGTAGACTGTATGGTAGCATTACCTTCACAGTTATTTTATAGTACAATGATTCCCGCTTGTCTTTGGTTTTTATCAAAAAATAAAACAAATAGAAAGGATAAAATCCTATTTATAGATGCAAGAGAAATGTGAGAAATGGTAACAAGAAAAAACAGAGAGTTATCAGAAACTGATATAAATAAAATATCTAATACTTATCATAACTGGAAAGTATGAAGTGATTATGAAGATATACTTGGTTTCTGTAAATCAGCTAGCATAGAAGAAGTAAAAAAGAATGATTTCATATTAACTCCAGGTAGATATGTATGAGTAGCATTAAATGAAGATAATGATGAAACATTTGAATCTAAGATGTTAAAATATACTACTGAATTATCAGAGCAAATGAAAGAAGAAAAAATATTGGATGAAAGAATAAAAGAAAACTTAGCAAGTATTGGTTATATAATATAAAATTATGGAAAAATTTAATAATTTAAAAATAATTATAAATGAAATTGAATATTGGGAATTTAACGATATTCAATCTCTTTTTATGTCACAATTTAATATTGAATTAGATAATAAATCCATAGATAAAGTTAAAACTTATTGTGAAAAAAATTGAATAGATTTAACTATTCATTGTAAAAATGATAATGAGAAAATTATTTTATCTAAATATTCATATTATGTAATAATTGATAAATTAAATATTGAAAATAAAGAGTTAAAAAGAAAGATAAAAGATTATTTTTATCATAAAGATTTTGAATGATGGAATAAAGATAAGCAAAGAGTTGATAATAATAATACTGAAAGATATATAAATAAAAGAGAAATCTGGAATTGTAAATTAGGTATAAATATATGAAATGAATCTAATTGAAAATGAAAATATATGAGACCAGTTTTGATTATAGAAAGAATATGAGCTGTATATTTTATAGTACCATTAACAAAAAACTGAAAGAATACATGAGAAAGGAACTCAGAATTTTATTATAAATTACAAGATAATATATTTGATTTTGATTCATATATAATGTTATCTCAAATTAAAACAATAGATAAAAAAAGGTTGGTTAGTAATGAATGAACAATAAGTGAAAATGATTTTACACAAATAAAAAATCATTTGAAAAATATGTATTTCTCAAATGATTAATATTATTAGCCCTGCCGAAGCAAGGGGGGATCCCGAAGGACTTTGTACATACATTATACTAGATAATGCTATAAAATGCAACTATATGCAAATATTAGCAAACTGACCAGGATAGTGAAGTTAAGATATTATAATACATAAGTAAAGTATATCCGAAAGATATCTGATTTTGTATAAATATTTTATACATCACTATGAGTTTTTCTCTTTACTATCAGTAAAACTGGTATTAAATTTTAAATTAATTATTATATGAAAAATCTAACTATAATTAAAGCTAAAAAAATTCAAGAAACATTAAAATGAGAATGAATAAAACTTAGTATTACTGATATTCAAATACTATTTTATTTAGTTGAGATATATTATTTAGGTTTAGATTGAAAACTAGAATGAGTAAAAAAGATAAACGAAGATTATATTTATATATATTCTACAGATAAATTATTAACTACTCATTATCCTCAAATAAAAGATTTAAGAAGTTCTAATTATTTTAGAATAAAGACCTATTGTGATTTATGATTATTAGTTAGAGTACTAACAGATGACTGAAAACATTCATATATAAAGCCTACTGAGTTGACTTTAAAGTATATTAGAAATATTAATAACTAAACCTATGACACAAGTAATACCAAAATGATTTAAGCAAACAGATATATGAGTTATTCCTGAAAATTGGGGAGTGGCTTCTTTTGATGATGTAGCTGAAGTTGTTTGATGAGGCACTCCTTCAACTAAGAATATATGATATTTTGGTTGAGATATAGCTTGGATAACACCTAAAGACCTTTCTTGATATTCAAATAAATATATTTCTAAATGAGAAAGAAATATTACTCAAGAGTGATTAAAAAATAGTAGTGCAAAATTAATGCCTAAATGAACAGTATTATTAACATCAAGGGCACCTGTATGATATGTAGCAATTGCTGAAAATGATATTGCTACTAATCAATGATTTAAGAGTCTAGTATGTAATAATGAGAAAATTCATAATTATTTTATGTATTATTATTTGAAGATTAATAAAGATTACTTAGAGTGACATGCTTCATGATCAACTTTTAAAGAGTTATCTGGTTGAACATTAAAGAATCTTAAACTTCCTCTTCCTCAACTTCCAGAACAAAAAGCCATTGCAGAAATACTTTCTAGTTTGGATGACAAAATAGAACTTCTTGAAAAACAAAACAAAACTCTTGAAAATATTGGACAAGCTTTGTTTAAATCTTGGTTTATAGATTTTGAAGGATTTGAAAATGATTTGGTAGAATCTAAAATGGGGATGATTCCGAGAGGATGGAAGTTTGAATCAGCTGAAAATATAGTAGATTTTACTAGATGAATTGAACCTTGAAGTAAAAATTATTTACTTTCTAGAAATAGTGATAGTTTAAATTTCATAAGAGTTGCAGATTTACTATGAAATGAAATTACAACTTTTGTTTTAAAAGATATAATAAAAAATAAAACTTGCAAAAAAGATGATATATTAATTAGTTTTGATTGAACAGTTTGAAGAATTGCATTTTGATTAGAGTGAGGTTATTCAACTTGAATAAGAAAATTAGAAAGTAAATTATTAACTAATTGATTTATGTATTTCTTATTTAATTCAGAATGAATGCAAAATACTATTTTAAAATATGCTAAATGAACAACTATATTACATGCATGAGAAAGTATAAAATATATGAATATAATAATTCCAGATGAAAATAAATTAGATAAAATAAATGTTATATTTAGTAATTTATTTATTAAAATGTTGAATAATAAATCTAAAATTCAAACTACTTCAAATCTTCGTGATAGTTTGTTACCTAGATTAATGAATGGTAAAGTTAGAGTTTTAGATTTTTAATTATTATTATTTATGAGATGGAGTAGAACTTATATTGATAAAAATAAAAAATGGAAAAGGCTTTTACAAAGAATAGAAGCCATGGAATTAAATCTAGAAGATAATCCTAATATTGTTTTTGATCATGCAGCTTGATTAATAAGTACAGTAACAAAGACTATTTTAATAGATTATAAATATGAATTAAAATGAGATGAAAATTTATCTAAACTTTTAAAAAATACTTTAGAATTAAATTTATGAAATTATGAAGCAATAACTGAATCTGAGAAAGAATCAATTAAAAAAATTATTAATTGATTGGTAACTATTGTTCAATCAATTTGAGAATTAAGAAATAAATCATGATACATATCACATTGACAAGATATATTTTCAGAAGATTCATTACCTATTTTATCTAAAACTGTATTAAAAGCTACAGATATAGTTGTATGATTTTTATTACAAGTAGAGTCAGAGTTAAATAGTATAAAAATAAAACATAGAATTTTTTATATAGATAATCAAGATTTCAATAATTGGTTTGATGAAAATAATGACAATATAATTTTTTGAGAAACAGTATTAATACCAAGTGAAGTTTTATTTAATACAGATATTGAAGCTTATAAAATGGAACTTAATTCTTATTTAATTTAATGAATGAAAAAGTAGAGTTTAATTTTATAAAATTAAATATATGTCAGAGAAGAAGAAACAACATATTGTACCGAAGGTATACTTAAAATGATTTTGTAATAATAAATGATTACTTAATTTTTATGACAGAAAAACTTGAAAATATAAAGAACAGAAACCTGAAAATGTATGATGGATAAAACATTTTTATACTATTGTATGAGCTGAATGAGAGAAAGATTTTACTATAGAAGATTATTTTTCTAATGAAATTGAAAATAATATATGAGATATTTTTTTTAAAATAAATAAATATGAGGCTTTATCTATGGATGAAAAAGATAAGCTTGCTTTATTTGTTACATTTCAATTTTTAAGAACTGAAGTATTTAGAGAATGAGTTAATAAGGATATTAAATATATGATGGAGTGGCAACATTCAATTATATGTTCAAATGATGAAAAATTAAAGGCACATATAAAAAAATATGAAAGTAAAACTTGAAAAAAATTTCCTTTAACTGAAGAAGAATATAAAAATATTTATAAAAATTATGATTTAAAAGTTACAAATACTGAGTCAATTAAATCTATGATAGAGTTATCAAAAGATTTGTATGTATTATTTAGGAGTAAAGATTGGTATTTCTTTGTAGCACCCAAAAATTCTTGTTTTATTACTTCTGATAATCCTTTTGCAAGCATTAATATATCTGAAGATTACTGACCTTTTGGTTCATGATGATTTTTAAATAAAGACTTATGGAACTATATTCCATTAACTGAACATATATGTTTACATTTTGATTGAAATATTGTAAGTTGAGAATGAAAAATCATCTATAGTAAAATAGATAGAAATAAAATGAAAAACTATAATTCAATAATAGCTAATTGTTCATATAGGTATATCATTTGAAAAGATAAAAGGTTAATTGAATCAATTGTAAAAAGAACAAAAATTGAAGATAAAGAATTTTATGATCAAAATATTATATCTTGACCATTATGAACAAGGTAATCTTTGCATAAAACAAAATTAAATGATAAAATATAAACAATATTATAACTCAATTTCCTATGTCTAACTACAACGAAAACATTCTAGAACTAACAACACTTGATTGGTTATCTGAACAAGGTTATGAAATAATGCATTGACCTGAAATAGACCCTGATAGTAGAAATCCATTTAGAGATGACTACGATGAGGTTATTTTAAAGTGAGTTCTTAAGAATTCATTATCTATCATTAACCCTAAACTTGGAAGTGATATATTAGATGAAGCAGTTAAAAAGATTAGTTTAATTAGTCATCCAAAATTAATAGAAGCTAATCATGAATTTCATAAATTATTAACTGATGGTATAGATATTTCATATTTGAAAGATAACTGAGAACCATGAACTTGCAAAGTATATATCATTGATACTAAGAATATAGATAATAATAGATTCATTGCTGTAAATCAATTTAGTATAAGAGGTAAAAAAGCAAGAAGACCTGATGTAATTGTTTTCTTAAATGGTTTACCTGTATGATTATTTGAATTAAAAAATCCTACTGATGAAAATGCAACTATAGCAGGTGCATATAATCAAATACAAACATACAAAAACGATATAGAAAACTTGTTTTATTATAATGAACTTGTTGTTATTTCAGATTGAACTGAAGCTAAGATGTGAAGTCTTACTGCTAATATGGATAGATACATGTCTTGGAAGTCAACTGATTGAGAAAATAAATGTTCTTCTGTTAGACAATTAGAATGCCTTATTAAATGAGTATTTAAAAAAGAAAGCTTAGTAGATATCATTTCTAACTTTGTATTATTCCAATCAGATTGAGCTGATACATTTAAAATACTCTCTGCTTATCATCAATACTATGCAGTAAACAAAGCTGTTAAATCAACGATATATGCTGTAGAGTCATGAAGTAAAAAATGATGAGTTGTTTGGCATACTCAATGAAGTTGAAAAAGTTTTTCAATGGTATTTTATGCTGGATGAATTATTAGAAAATTAGATAATCCAACAGTCGTTGTTATCACAGATAGGAACGATTTAGATGAACAACTATTTACTACCTTTGCAAATAGTTTTGAGTTATTTAGACAAATGCCAATTAGAGCAAATGATAGATGACACTTAATGAAACTTCTTGAAGTAGCTTCTTGATGAGTTATATTTACAACTATACAAAAATTCTCTGTTTTAGATACAGAAATTTACCCTAGATTAAGTGATAGAAGAAACATAATTGTAATTGCTGATGAAGCACATAGAACTCAATATGGGATGAGTGCTAAAGTTACAGAAGATAAAATCAAATATTGATTTGCAAAATATCTAAGGGATGCTTTGCCTAATGCTACATTTATCTGATTTACATGAACACCAATAGCTTCAACTGATAAAAATACTGAAGCTGTGTTTTGAGGTACTATTGATAGTTATGATATATCTAGAGCAGTTGAAGACCATGCAACTGTACCTATTTATTATGAAGCTAGATTAGCTAAAATAAATCTTGATGAATCTAAAAAACCAAAGATAGATAGTGACTTTGAAGAAATTACAGAATGAGAAGAAGACTCATCTAAACAAAAAATGAAATCTAAATGGGATAAATTAGAAGCTATGGTTTGATCTGAGGAAAGATTAAGACTAGTAGCTAAAGATATTGTAGAACATTTTGAAAAAAGAAATAGTGTAATGGAATGAAAGTGAATGATAGTTGCTATGAGTAGAAGAATAGCAGTTGATTTATATAATTATATAATAGAGTTAAAACCTAACTGGCATAATGAAGACCAAACTAAATGAGTAATTAAGGTTGTTATGACATGAAGTGCTACAGACCCTGCAAATTTTCAACCTCATGTTAGAAATAAATTAGAAAGAGATAGTCTTGCTAAGAGAATGAAAGATACAAGTGATGAACTAAAACTAGTTATTGTTAGAGATATGTGGTTAACTGGGTTTGATGTACCAAGTATGCATACTATGTATATAGATAAACCTATGAAAGACCATAGTTTAATGCAAGCTATAGCTAGAGTTAATAGAATATATAAAGATAAGCAAGGTTGATTAATAGTAGATTATATTTGAATAGCTTCTGAATTGAAATCAGCTTTAAATTATTATACTGATAATTGAAAAGAAGCTATAGAACAAAATATAACACCAATTGAACAAGCTACTGCTTTAATGAAAGAAAAATATATTATAGTTAAAGATATGTATCATAACTATAACTATTGAAAATATTTTAATTGAACACCTAGTGAGAGAACAGAGATATTTTCATGAGCATTAGAACATATTCTATGATTAGAAGATGGTAAAAAAAGATATATAAAAGCTGTTACAGAATTAATGTATGCATTTTCTATATCAATGCCTTCATTAGAAGCTGAAAATATAAGGGATGATGTATGATTATTTACTTGAATCAAGGCATGAATTATGAAGTTTGAAACTTCTGGTTGATGAGATACTACAGTAAAATCAAAATGAGATTATGAAAATGCTATAAGACAAATAGTTTCCTGAGCTGTTGCATGAGCAGAAGTAATGGACTTATTCTCAATGGCATGAATTGATAGACCTGATATATCTATATTATCTGAAGAGTTTTTAGATGAAGTAAAATGAATGAAGCATAAAAATTTAGCTTTTGAATTATTAAAGAAACTTCTTAATGATGAAATTAAAAATTTAACAAAGAAAAATCTAGTTAAATCTAAAAGTTTTTCAGAGATGCTGGATCAAACTATTAAAAAATATCAAAATAGAAATTTAAGTTCTGCAGAAGTTATACTTGAATTAATTGAATTAGCTAAAAA
>CAYQAV010000023.1:0-6409 GCA_964415565.1 uncultured Candidatus Peribacteria bacterium | reverse complement strand
AATATAAGCTGTAGAAGTATTGTCTTCTATACTTATATTCATTATTCATCTTGCAGATTCTCATGCTACCATTTCGTAATGAGTTGTTTCTCATCTAATAACAACTCAAAAACAGATAATTAAATCTGGATTTAATTTTTGTTTTACAAGTTTTACAAAAGCTGGTATTTCATAAGCACCAGGAACTAGAAATTTCTCTACATTATTAAATCAATTATCGTTTAATAATTTTTCGTTTACATCTTCTAGTGCTTTTGTAAAATCTCTATTAAATTCAGCACTTACAAAAACAACTTTTATATTTTTATCAAGTTTTGAATAATCTCAAATTTGCATTTTATAGTTAGACATATTTTTATTTGTTAGATTGTAATTTACTTATATATTTTCATAGAATATCAAATTCTAAATTCACTGTATCTCAAATTTTTAATAATCAAATATTAGTTATAGATTGAGTATGTGGAATGATTGAAACTGATAAATAATTTTTTCAATCTTCTACAACTGTTAAACTAACTCAATTTATAGTAATACTTCATTTTTCAATTACTAAATTATTATATTTATTATCATATTTTATGAAATAGTATTTAGAATTATCAGTATTTTCTATTATTTTTTCTACTATTCAAGTAGTATCTATATGACCAGAAACAAAATGCCCATCCATAGTGTCACTAAGTTTTAGACTTCATTCAATATTAAAAAAATCTCAAATATGCTTTGTTTTAAAGTTTGTTTTTTTGATAGATTCTTCCATTACAAAAAAGCTATATTTTTCATTATCACTTTCTATAATTGTCATACATGCTCAATCATGAGCTATACTAATACCTTGTTTAAGAGGTTTTTTAAATATATTTTCAACTGTATATGTTCAATTATTAATATTTAAAATATGAGATTTATTTTCTATTATTCAAGAAAACATAATATTTATTAATTACTATATAAATTATAGTTATTATAGAAAAAAATAAATAAAAGCAAAGCTTTTATTTATTTTTTTAATACATCTTTAGGATATTTTTCCCAGAATTTATTTCTAAATTCTTCATATCTATTTTCAAGTATTGCAACTCTTGCATTTTTAGCCAAGTGTATAAGAAAATGCAAATTGTGATAACTAAGTAATTGCATACCAAGAATTTCATCTTCTTGAATTAAGTGTCTTAAATATCATTTACTATAGTTTTTACAAACTTTGCAAACACATTCACTATCAAGTGGAGTTTTATCAAGTTTAAATTTCATGTTTGTTATTTTTAGATTTCAAGTATAAGTAAAAGCTACTCAATGTCTACCAAGTCTAGTAGGTAAAACACAATCAAACATATCAATTCATCTATAAATACCTTCGATTAAATCTTCAGGAGTTCAAACTCACATCAAATATCTTGGTTTATTTGCAGGAAGTTTATCTTTGATTACATCAAGAGTTTTGTACATATCAAGTTTTGGTTCTCAAACTGATAATCATCAAATTGCAACTCAAGGTGTATCTAGATTTCATATAAAAAGTGCACTTTCAGTTCTTAAATCTGCATAATTTACTCATTGAACAATAGGGAATAGTGCTTGTTCATAAGTTCATTCATTTCTTCTTTTTTCATTGTTTTCTTTCCATTTTTTTACACATCTTTCTGCCCATCTATGAGTTCTTTCCATTGCTTTTCTTGCATATTCTTTATTTGATTTTCCAGGAGCACATTCATCAAATGCCATTATTATATCTGCTCATATATTACTTTGAATATCCATAACACTCTCAGCATCAAAATAGTGTTTTGATCCATCAATAAAACTTCTAAAATGAACTCACTCTTCTGTTATTTTTACAAGAGATTGTTTTTTTTCTCAAGGTTTTAATTCAGTAGTTGACCTAAGATTTCAAAGTGAAAATACTTGAAATCAACCAGAATCAGTAAGAATAGGCTTATTATAATTTTGAAATTTATGTGCTCATCCAAATTCTTTTAGAGTTAAATCACCAGGTCTAAGAAATAAGTGATAAGTATTGTTTAAAATAATTTCAGCTCACATTTCATCTAGTTCTTCTCTGTGGATTCATTTCACACTTGTTTTAGTTCAAACTGGCATAAAAATAGGAGTTTTAAAACTACCATGTTCAGTAAAAAATTCTCAAGCTCTTGCAAATCAATCAGCATTTTCTAGATTAAATTTAAAATCAAACATTTATTTTTTATTATTTTTAAAAATTCGGCAAAATATTAGGGTTTTTTTATAAAAAAGCAAATAAAAAGAAGAAGGATTAAAATCCTTCTTCTTCTAATTCATATAACATTTTTTTTAGATTTTCAACTTTCTTTTTATCTCTTTCATATTTTTGAGAATTTGTTTTATATTTAAATTCTTTTAGTAATTCAACAGATGCATGTTTCCATTCAGGGTCATTTATTTTTATATTTTTTACAATTTCAATTTCTCTTTTTATATCATTATTTTTTTGTAAAAAATCATCTCTTCAAAGATTATCCATATCAGCATCTTTTATTATTTCTTCATAATAATTTTGAGGATTTTTATATGCTGGATCAGTTGCTAAAATTATTTTTTCAATTAAGTTTATTTTTTCTGCTGGGTAAAAAACACTTTTTAAATAATTTTTTGCAATTCTTGCTCAAAAAATTTCATTATTATCATATTGTATCACGAATCAAGTATCGTGAAATAATCATGCTAAAGCTAATATTTCAGTATCTGACTCATTTAATCATTCTTTTTCAGCTAAATAAATAGCTCTAGTCATTACATCAATAGCATGTCAATAACTATGATAATAATGATTTTCAAGAGGATAAAGTAATTTATTTACATATTTTTTAGCATTTTGTATAATATTTCTATTCATTATATTACTAATTATTAAATATTTTATTTATATCATTATACGCTATTATTAAACTTAATGCAATTAATAGAACTAAAAAAGAGAAATGAATTATATTTTCTATTTTTTCACTTATTGCTTTTTTTCAAAAGATTTTTTTAATCATTGAATTTATAAGTATAAATATAAATCTTCATCAATCAAGAGCTGGAATTGGAAGTAGATTAAATACTCAAAGATTTATAGAAATTATAGCTCAAATAATCACTAAAAAAATAAATCATGCACTAAGTGAATTATTTATAAAATCTACTATTCAAATAGGTCAGCTTAAGCTATCTATTGCTTCTTGTCTTTCTACTGGAGTTTCTGGATTAAATATTTTTTTAACAAGGATTCAGATTCATTTAAAAGTTAAAAGTATTTGATTCTTTGTTTCTAAAAAAGCATATTTTGCTGAATCAATTATACTATATTTTATTATGTAATCTTGGTTTACTTCTATATTTTCTCAAATGTAAGTTCATATCTTTCACTCACTAGGAACATTTATTTTTATTATTTTATTATTTTTTAGTGAAAGATTTACTTCTTTATTTTTTGAATCAGATATTATTTTTATTATAGAATTAGTATCATTTATTTCTATGTCATTTATTTTTAGTAATATATCTCATTCTTTTAATCAAGAATTTTCTGCAATACTTCAAGAAATTGGATATAAAATAACTCAAGATTTTTTTATTAATAATCATGAATTTATTGCTTGCTCTTTTGTTGGAATTATTTTTAAATCAAGAGAAGTTTCTATCTTATCATTTATTCAAATTGGCTTTATTCAAATTAAAAAAAGTATAAAAAATATAAAAAAAGCTAGAAGAAAGTTCATAAAAATTCATGCTAGCATTATAATTGCTTGTTGCCAACTTGTCTTATTTGCAAGATTGTATGATGAATTATTTTCTTCAAGTAATTTAAGTATTTCATCTTTTTCTTGTTTTCAAATTTTTTCTCCAGATTTATAAAATATGTCTTTATTTTTTTTAAGATCATTTTCTAAATCATGATTATTGTATAATTTTTTATTCTTATCATATACTAAAAAAGTATTTGGTGTTTCTCAAGTTAGTTTTACAAATCAACCTAAAGGTAGCCAATTTAAACTAAAAAGAGTTCATTTTTTATCTATGAAAATTTTTTTGGCACGAGGAGGAATTCATAATCCAAACTCTTCAACTCTTACTCAAAATTTTCTAGCAGCAGTAAAATGTCATAATTCATGAACTAATACTACAATTGAAAAGATTATTATTGATACTATTATTCATATTATTATCATTTTTTATTTGTGAAAATTTAATATAAAAATATTAGTTAATAAAATGGAAAAGTAAAATTTTTTATTTGTTTCTATTATTTTGCAAATATGAGCTTTTATGCTATAATAAATAAAATATTTTTTAATATAAAATTTATGGTTTCAAATAAAAATCCTGAATTAAATGAATCTATAGAAAATAAAAAAAATCAAAATCAAGATATAAAATGAAAATTTATAAAAGAATTTTCTAAAGTTTTTTTGGCTTGAGCAGATAAAATCTCATTTATAAATGAGATAATGAATTCAAATTCTATATCTGATTCAAAACTTATTGAAAGAAAATTAAAACTTTTTCAATCTAGTAGTGATGATGCAGATATACAAAATTTTGATCTTTCTAAAATAAATATTTTTGATTTAAGAAGGTTGGTTTGAAAAGATTACATGAAATTAAGAAACAGTAGACTTTTATTAACTGAAGCTATATTAAGAGAATATACTGTTTCAACTGTTGATGAAAAATTAACAAAGGATTTATCATTTGAAAGAATTGAAGAATTAATTTCTTCAGAAATAGAATTAGAAAAACATTTAAACTCTACTTTATGACTCAATCTTAAAAAAAGTTCAGATTTATTTCCTATTGATATCGCTAACTTAACTGAGGAACAAAAAAGAAATAAAATAGATAATTTATTACCTTCAAACTTAAGAGAAGAGGTAGAATGAATATTATTTGATATTTCTAGAGGTAGGATTGTTGATTCTGATATTAGAACTTTATTTAAAACAAATTTATTTGATTTAGAACAAAAGAAACTTTTTATTAAAACTTTTATTCCTACTCTAACTTTAGAAAAATTAGTGGAATTGAAAATTTATACAAAAGAAGAAGCTAATGAGAAAAAAGAATTATTATTAAAAGAAACATTTAAAAATGAATTTGATGATATTTCAACTATAATTGAAAGTATAGCTTTATCTGATATACAAGTTTCTACTAGTGATTTGGATTTAAATGAAGAAAGTATTTTTTCTTTATCTCAAAAAATATGATTTAAAAATTTAGAAAATAATTTTAATGAGGTAAATGAAAAAATAAAAGAAGAAATAAAAAATGAATGACCACAAAGTATAAGTGCTTTAATTAAAGAATTAGAAAAAAATAATACTAACTCTAAATTTAAAAATTTAGATAAATTTTCTAAATCAAATATAATTAAATTTCTTGTAAAAGATGAAAAATGAAATAAAAAACCTATTTTCATTAGAATAAAAGAAATAGACGATGAAAACAAATTATTAAAATTAGAAGAAATTTGAAGTGATAATATTATCAATTTATCTGCTTCTTGAAATGAAAAAGAAGTTTCTTTTTTAGATTTCTTAGATATTTGAAAAAAATCTAATATAGAATTAGATTTTTTAACTACACTTGAAATAAAATGAAAAATTAATAGTAAAAATGATGATTTAACAACATCAGAATTAATTCAATATAATTGAGATGATTTATTAGATGAAGAATTAAAGGAAAAATATAAAAGATCATATTTTGAAAATAAACAAAAAGAATTAGATGAATTAAAAGAAAAAGATACTGCAGGTTTAGCAAATAGTATTGAAAAAGAAAACATAGTTAAATACGAAAATGAAATAAATTCTAATGTTGTATCAGATGAGGATTTATTATCATTTTTAAATATTGATTCTCTTATTAGATGATTAGATGAAATTGATAGTGAATGAAAAAAATTATGATTATATAAATGATTATTATTAGAAGCAGCTGATTGATGAGTACATGAAATAATTGGTATTAATCAATTTGATACTGAAAAGACAATTGATGTTATGACTAATTGACAAAAAGTATCACTTAGTTATGAAAAATTTTTTCAAACCTTCAAAAAATTAGAAACTAAAAGAGCTAAAAAAATCAATAATTTTTCTGAAATTATTGATTTATTTAAGATAAATGATAATAAAAATTGGAAAGATTTATCTTTTGAAAATTGATCAATTGTTTCAAGTGATAGTGAAAAAAAATGAAAAAAATTAGAATATTTTGTTTCAGGTAATGAAGATGATATTTTTAGAATAAAAGAAATTTCATGAGATAAGATTACTTTGCAATTTTGAGAAAGAAAAATTGATAAAGATACTGGTTCAGAAAATATCCTTATAGAATGATCAGATGAAGTAACTTTTACATTAAATGAATTTAAAAATTC
>CAYQAV010000022.1:0-4904 GCA_964415565.1 uncultured Candidatus Peribacteria bacterium | reverse complement strand
TCTTTTTTTATTTCCTTTGATTTACATTTTTTACAGATTTTATGGCTATTTTTATTTAACATAGTTAAAAATAAAGGAGTATTTGGCTTTATTATACCAAATACTCCTTATTTTAGCCACACACTTTTTACAATTAAGCCTCTTTTTAAATATCATTTATATAAAGTATATCATTTTTTAAAATCATAAAGTTTTCAATTTTTGTAATTGGTAAATCATTTATAAATTTTTTATATTAAGTCAATGATTAAATTGCTTATAATTAAACAATTATTTAATTTTTTTTAATAATATATATCAATTTGCATAGTTATTACTAAATTCTTCAGTTCCAGTATAATCATTATTTTTTATACTTATACTTTCCAAAATTAATAATAAATTATATTTTTCTCATTTTAATTCAAATGTCATTTCATCTTTAGTTAAATTAGTAGAGCTAGCTTTATAACTATCATACAATTTATTTATTACACTTTCTATATTTATATTCTCTATAACAGCATTATTTTCAATTATTTCTAGAGTTTTCTTACCAGCATCAATTTTTGCATAAAATGGATTTGTATCTGTAGTATAAGCCAAAATATTTATTATTTTTGAATATCAATTTATATCAAGAGGAAAAACTCATCATTTTTCATTGTATAAATAAATATGACTAGAAGTATAACTTCAATTATCATAATAAGTTCTAACTTTTATGTTTGAAGTAACTTTTTCTACAACTTCCCAATTACTCATATCATCTCAAAGTTTATTTTTATAATCTCATTTAAATAATTCTTTTATTCATTCACAATTACTATTATTACATAGATAACTTATTCAATTATATATTTCTCTTGATAAATCTTTATCTATATCTTCAAATTTTTCAAGTGGTTTAATAGTTTTTATTGTTTGAGGAATTTCTTTTATATCCAAGATTCAAGCTTTTACTAAATTATCTTCTAATCTATTCATTTGTCTTACTTCTGGTAAGCTATAAACTGACCATGGTCAAATAGAAATTATGATTGTAAATACAGTAAGTAAAAAAGGAACTGATCATATAAATTTTTTCTTTGAAAATATAAAAAATAATGATACGACAAAAAGCCATAAACCAAAAATAACTACAAAATATCTATTTATTGTTAAATCATATTGAGCAATTCTTAAATAAATAGCATAAAATAGCATAAAAATTTGAGGAATAACTACAAAAGGGAATAGAGTTCTAAATTTTTTTATAAATACATTTGTTTCTTCAAATATATAACTAAATATATAAATAAGATATCAAAATGCGGAAAATCAAACTACTAGCCAACTTACTTCACCTTTTGGCCAATCAGAGAAGTGTAAAAGTACTTTTACACTATAAGCATATAAAATAACAAAATAAACCAATATAAATGGAATAGCTATGTATTTTAATATAAAATTGAAAAATAAATTTTCTTTAAAAGTATTTTCTTCTATTTCAGTTTTTTCAGGAATTTTTGTAAGTGCAAATAATGGAGTAATAAGTGCTAGTGCAATAATTGTCCAGTTACCATATAAATCATCATTATAGTTCCAATTTAAATCAAATAATGTAAATGTAGCCCAAATACCTATAGCTCAAAGTAAAAAAATTAATCATCAAACTATAAAACTCATAAAGAATACAAGACTTATTTTATAAAAATAAGCATAATAATCTTTGTTTATATTTTTTAATAAAAAACATTTTTTTAGATAAGGTGCAAAAAATATATAAGAAACAATTCATATTAAACTTAGTATAAAAAATATAATATTTTCAAAATATTCTAGTTCATTTTTTAAAAATATAAAAAACATAATTCAAAATCAAATAGGTATTAATTGAAATAGTGTTTTTTTAGATTTCGAAAGAGAATATTTTTCACTTGTTATATAAACTCATAAAGAGAAGAAAAAAGTTATTATAAGTGAAAATACACATCTTATAGTGAAGTTTTCTATTGATTTTTCTAAATCAAAGTTAACTAAAATAAAAAATAATGTAAAATTTACAAAAATAAGCACAAAACTTATAAGAAATCTATCACAAATTTTTTTTATATCATTTATAAGATTTTCTATTTTAAATATAGCAAACATAATTTTAAAGTTAAATTATAAATTTTAGTTTATTTTATTTTCTAAATAATTTTTTTCATCATCATTTAGATACCTCCAATTTCACTCAGTTAAATCATCAATTTTTATCTCTCAAATACTTATTCTATGAAGCTTTATAACTTCATTATTTATAGCTAAAAGCATCTTTTTTACCTGGTGAAATTTTCATTCACTTATTGATAATTCTAGTTTTTTTTCTCAAATTTTTTTTGCAATAGCTTTTTTAGTTATAAAATCATCTATTTTTACTCAATTTTCAAGTTTTTCTAAATCTTGTTTTGAAATATCATGAGTGGATTCTATATAATAGGTTTTAAAAATATCTTTTTTAGGATGAATCATTTTATGAATTAAATCTCAATTATTTGTAAGTAAAAGTAATCAAGTTGTATCAACATCAAGTCTACCAACTATTTCAAGCAAATTTCTATATGGACAATCAATTAATAATTCTCTGTATGATTGATAATGAGCTTCGCTTTTATTACTTGAAACATAATTTTTAGGTTTATTTAAGATAACATATACAAATTTTTTATATATTATTTCTTTTCAATTTATTGTTATATTATCTAAAAAATTTATTTTTTCTTCTCATTTTTTACAAATTGTATCATTTATGTAAACTCATTTTTCTTTTATTGTTTTTAACACCTCTTTTCTGCTTCAAAAACCAAGATTTGATAAGTATTTATCTATTCTCATATTTATTTTTTATGATTTATTTTTTAAATTATACAAAATTTTTAAAAATAAAAAAGTAAAATTTATTTGTTTATAATTTTTTTTTAAATAAAATATATTTTATTAAATTTTAAAAATTATTTTATGGCAAAAACATATATAGATTGAGCTAGTTGTAAAGCAATAAATTGACAATTCTGAGAATTTTTTAACATAAGTTTTAATATAGAAAAATTAACTCAATATGCGAATGAAAAAGGTTATGTAAATGTAGTAATGAGCAAAAGAAAAGAAGCAGGACAATATTGAGAAACTCATTATTTTACATTAAATGAATGGAATCCAGAAGCAAATCAAAATTCTAATTCTGCTAAACCATCACAAAATAAAAATAGTGAAGATATTTCAATAGAAGATATTCCATTTTAAAAAATAAAGTTTTTAAACTTTATTTTTTTATATATTTAAAATATATTATGAACATAATAGAACAAAAATTTTTTGAGGCAACAAAAAATATACTTGAAAAAAACTTAAAAATATACGATGAAAGATATGTTAATTTTCCAGTAATTTTAGTTTATGATTTTGAATCACCAGTTTCAAATGAAGTTTCAAAATGATACATAGCAAATTTAAAAGATAATAAAAATGCTGAAATTATAGATTTTTCTACTGCAAATAAAGAAGATTTAAAAGTAAAATTATTATCACTTAAAGAAAATTCTACAGTTATTTTAGTTCAATCAACTAATTTTATGTTAGATGATTTTAGAATAAGATTAAATCTAAATAATGCTTGAGTTTGATGTTTAGAACATAGACATTTAGCTTATATTTATGATGATCAAATAGAAAATTATGCTGATGCAATTTCATATAATACACCTTTTTATGAACAATTATGAGATAAATTAAAAAAAATTTCTGATATTGCAGAAACTATGACTTTTATTTGTAATGATGGCTCAACATTAAAAATTGAAGGTGGTTTTGAAGATATGAAGCAAAATACTTGAAATTATGAATGAAAAAATAGATGATGAAATTTTCCAATTTGAGAAAATTTTACTGAAGCTAAAATTTTTGACAATGTAAACTGAGAATTAACTGTTTATGCTTTTCCTGATGATAAATTACAAGTAGAATTTGTTAAACCTTTTAAGATAAAGATTGAAAAAAGTATGGTAACTTGTGATGATTCAAATTGTCCTGTAACTTTTAAAAAAATCCTTGATTTTATAGCTGAATCTGAAAATGGTGAAGTTATGCTTAGGGAAATATGATTTTGATTAAATTCATGAATAACTAGAAAAAAACCAATTTCTGATGTAAATTCATATGAAAGAATTGCTTGATTTCATTTATCTCTTTGAAAAAAACATCAAATTTATAGAGCTAAAATGCATAAAAGTGTTGTTCAAAGATATCATATAGATATATTTCCAGATATAAAACAAATATTTATTGATAATACTTTAGTTTTTGAAAATGAAAAATTTGTTATATAAAAAATAGGATTTTAAAATCCTATTTTTTCTTTTTTCAAAGTTTATCTTTTATTTTTTCATGCCATTTTTTAGGTTTTTCTTCTTCTTTATTAGTTATATTTTCTACATCACTTTTTACTTCATCTTGTAATATCTCTATTTTTTTATATATAATATCAGATTGCTCAATTTGATCTATAAAATTTTTTAAAAATACTCAACCACTCATATCGTATTCTCTAGTTTTTCATTTATGATTAGTTACTCTAAATTTTACAGTATGTGTAGATTTATCATGTTCTTCTTTTAATTCTATTTCAATTATTTCAAATTTATCTCATTTTTCAAAATCTCATTTTTTAGTTCAAACTGCATCTATATCTTTTTTTAAAATAAAGGTATAATTAGTTTTTAATTTTATGTTTAATAATGTATCTCTTGTTGAATAATCTAATTTGTAAAATTTAATCAGGTTGTGTAGAAAGAAATTATGAATAAAATCACTCGTAACAAACAAATGCGATTTTAACTCATAATCTCTTTCCAATGCACAAACTAACAATAATAACTCCATATATAAGAAAAGAGATATGGAGA
>CAYQAV010000021.1:0-8771 GCA_964415565.1 uncultured Candidatus Peribacteria bacterium | reverse complement strand
TTGCTTCTCATTCGCGGTCCTCATCGGTTGCTATCCAAATCTCACCACTTTCTTTTGCTAGTTTTTTTAAACTATCTACTGTTTTTTTCTTATCATCAGTCACACCATAATCAGGTGCAAATCCATTTTCAATATCGATTCAAAGAGTTTTTACTGGTAAATCTCTTATGTGTCACATCGAAGCAACAACCTTATAATCAAATCCTAAAAACTTTTCTATAGTTTTTCATTTTGCAGGAGATTCCACAATAACTAGATTTTTTGCCATAAAAAAAGATTAAAAATTACTGTTTAAATTTTTAATCTTTTTTATATTTAAGTCAAAAGAAAATTAATTATTATCACATATATTCAAATCTACAACTATATCATTTTCAGATTTTTTCTAAATCTTCTTCTTCATTAAAATCATATTCTTCTCAACTTGCATCGTTAATTATTGATACAGGAATATATCATACAGAAACAAAAAAATGATATATATTTAATTCTCTAGTAAACTCTTCACCTGGTAGAGAAAAATTATCTTTATATATTTCCAAAATCTTTTTTCATAATCATCTTCATCTATATTTTTTATCTAATTCAATTAATAAATGGTTATAAGATACTATTTTTCAATATTTGTAAACTCATGGTAAGATAACTCAAATTTCTTTTTTATCATAAAAAAATAAAATTTTCTTTTTATCTTCATCAATTTTATATGATAATTTTGAAAATTCTAATACATCAAAAGTTTTTATTTTAAATCTAAGTGGTTCAGTTTTAAAACCAGAATTTTTATCTACATTTCATTCAGTTTTATCTAAATATGCTTCCCATTGTTCAGGAGACCAATTTGTCATATCTTTTTTATTTAAAGCCATTTTATACTATTTAATAATTATTAAATCTATATTAACATAAATAAAAATTCTTGTAAAATTTTACAAGAATTTTTATTTCCAAATTCAAATTTCTAAATATTCTTTAGATTTATTTAAAAGTATTTTTAAATTATAATTATTTAAATGTAAAAACATATATGATTCGCTATCCTTATAAATATTAAATAAAAATGATTCATAAAATGAAGTTAAAACATTTGTTCTTCTTTTCATATTAGGTGTTCTCTTTTGTGGCTGAACATTTAAAACGATTTTTTTTGCTCAAATCTCAAATGAATACTTAATTGCAAAAAGCATTCATTTAACTCAATCTCAAGGCATTTTAATACTTATTAATGGAATTTCTCAATTAAATAAATTTCACATAATTATCCATTTATCCAATTTTGAAAAATAAAAAGTATTAAAGTGTTTGTCATCAAACTCTAAAATTTTTAGTAATAAAATTTCAGAATTTTCATTTAAAAAATCTAAAAATAGTTTTTTATAATCATTCACAATTATTTCATCAACATTTAAATGATGTATGATTTTTAATCATACATCATTATTTGTAGAGCTAATATTTACTTTATCATCTAATCACATTTTATAAATTAATTACATTTTTTACTAAATTTTTATTATCAAATGGAAATTTAAAATTTTCTAGGTATCTAACTATAGAATAAAAAACTGACCATTTATCAAGAGATTCAAATAAATATGAATTTCCTTCATTTTTAACTGGATTAAATTCTTTTAATATAGAATTTAAATGGTTTTTTGAAGAAATTAAAGGTGTAATCCCTAGTTCAAAATATTTATTTAAATTTTTAATAGAATCATCACAAACAATAAAATCAAATCATATTAAATAATTTTCATCTATTTTTGATGTAGCAATAATATTTTCTCATAACTTTTCAGTTGTTGCTCAATCTACTTCTACTATAAAACTAGAAGGTAGTGTAAGTAATCAATCTCTTAAATCTTTTATAAGTACTTTATTAGTAATTTTAACTAATCAAATTGCTTTGTCTTTAAGTGGTAATCAAAACTTATTTTTAAGTAAAATATTTTTCTCCTTCTTTTCTTTTAAAATAATATTCAAATCCATATAGAAAAGGTAAATTAATAAAACTAGAAAAATTATATCATAAAACTATATATAATTACAAATTTAAAAGCTTGACTTTAATAGAAATAAGCTCATAAATATATTTTTGCTTTTTTAAAATTTTTAAATAAAATCTGCAAAACAATAATAAATTAAATAAAATAATGAAAAATTTCTGGAAAAAGCAATTAGAAAAAAATGAAAAATTAGTATTTTTAGCTCCTATGGATTGATACTGAGATAGTGCTTATAGACAAGCAATGAAGAGAGTTTCACCACATATTTTTTGCATAAGTGAATTTTATAGTGCAGATTGATTAATTCATTCAAATTTTCTTGCTGATAGTGTTTTAAATCACAATGAAATAGAAGATCCTTTAATTATTCAAATATTTTGAAAAGATCCAGAAGTATTTGCAAAAGCTGCAAAGATAATAAGTGAAAATAAATACAATATTGCTTGAATTGACATAAATATGTGATGTCCAGCAAAAAAAGTAGTTAGAAGCTGACATTGATCTTGCTTACTTATAAATGAAAAAACTGCTTTTGATATAGTAAAACATATGCATGAAGCAACTCATCTGCCTATAAGTGTAAAAACAAGACTTAGTTTTGATTGAAATCAAAATCTAATAAACTTCGTAAAATGACTTGAAAATGCATGAGCTAGTCTAGTAACTATTCATGGTAGAACAGCAAAACAAGCATACACTGGATATGCTGATTTTACGAATATTTATGAGCTTAAAAAACATGTATCAATACCTGTAATTTGTAATTGAGATATAGTAAATTATACTGATTGAATAAATAAAGTTAAAGAACTTGATGGTATAATGATAGGAAGAGCTAGTTTTTGAAATCCTTGGTGTTTCATCTGAGAACCGCAAATAAATGATGATAAATTCATAGCAAAAACAGGTGTAAAAAGAGAAAATTTTATAGATTGAATATATCATCCAACTCTATCTGAAGTACTGGAAGCTATGGAATTTCATGCTGAAAAACTAAACGAGACAAAATGAGAAAAAAAATGAAGTTTAGAGATAAGAAAACACTTAGTACAATATTTAAAAAACTTCCCTTGAGTTAAAAAATACAGAAAAAGACTAGTAACAACTGAAAGTGTAGAAAATACTATAGATATATTAGAAGAAATTAAAAAAGAATTTTGCGAGGATCTAAATAAAAGACCCAGCTTAAATGAAATAGAAAAAAAAGAAGAAAATCTATAAGATTTTCTTCTTTTTTAATACTCCTCAACATTTCATCAACCTCAATAATTTCTCTCAATTTCAACAAATTTTTGAGTATTTTTTTCAAACATAAGTTCTATATTTCATATAGGTCAATTTCTATTTTTTCTTACAAGTATATCTGTAATTCATTTTTTTTCTGTAAATTCATCATAATACTCTTCTCTATATAGCATCATAATTATATCGGCATCTTGCTCTATTGAACCTGACTCTCTTAAATCTGACATTATAGGTCTTTTATCAGGTCTTTGTTCAACAGTTCTAGATAATTGAGATAATGCTATAATTGGTACATTTAATTCTCTAGCAAGCGATTTAATTCATCTTGATATTTCACTTATTTCTTGAACTCTATTCATAGAATTTCAATTACTCATCAATTGTAAATAATCGATTACTATCAAATCAAGTCATGATTCTATCTTTAATCTTCTACATTTTGATTTAAGTTCTACTAAATTTCAACCAGCACTATCATCTATATATATATTTGCTTGGCTAAGTTTTTCCATAGCTTCTCATATCTTTGCAAATTCATGATCTTCTAATTCTCATTTTGCTAATTTCCAACTATCAATTTGCATAGCACTTGCAATCATTCTATCTGTTAATTGTTCTTTACTCATTTCTAGAGAAAATATAGCTACATTTTTACCTTTATAACCCACATTTTGAGCTAAATTAAGAGCAAAAGCAGTTTTTCACATAGAAGGTCTTGCTGCTAATATAACCATATCTCATCATTTTAAACCATTAAATTTATGATCTAAATCTTTAAATCAAAGATGTAATCTATGATCTTTTACAAGTTCTGGATTTTCATGAATTTCCGCAAATTCTTCAAATCTTTGTTCAAGAATTTGATTTATATGAACTAGTTTATTTTGTATAAAAACTTGAGTTACATTAAAAACTGATTTTTCAGTTTTTTCAAGTAAATCATTTATAGGTTTATCTTCATCGTAACCATAAGAAATAATTTCATTTCAAGCTCTAATTAGATTTCTTAATACTGACTTATTTTTTACTATTTGAGCATATTCGAAAACATTTGCAGTAGTTGGAACAATCTCAGTTAATTCAGCTAAATAACTAATTCATCAAACTTTATCAAGTAATTTTTTATCATCAAGTTTTTCTTTTACAGTGATTATATCTATAGGTTTATTTTGTTTGTATAAATCAAACATAACAGCAAAAATACATGCATTTGACTCTACATAAAAATCACTCTCTTTCAATAAATCTCAAATACTTATAAAACAATCTTTATCAATCAAAATACTTCAAATTACTGATTGTTCTGCTTCTATAGAATGTGGAGGTACTTTCAACATTTACTCATAAATTAGGAGATATTTTTTCTATGCACAGAATACAAAAAAAAACATAAAAGTAAATCTATGTTTTTTTTTCTTGTTTATAATATGTGAAAAATATTTGTTAAAAACTATATAAAATTATTTAATTCTCTAATTTTATCTCTTGATAAAGTATTATAAGGTTGTAGTTCTAATATTCTTTTATGAATTTCAATTGACTCTTTTAATTCTCTAGTTTGTTCGAAACAAATAGCTTTCATATTTAATTTATCTATATCTCTAGGTTTTGATTTAAGATATTGATTTATATATTTTAAAGATGTTTTATAATCTTTTAAATCATAATTTATTTCAGCAAGCATATTTATAACTTCTTCATCAGCTGGATTTTTTTTATGAACTTTTAAATAATTATCCATAGCTAAATCTAATTTTCACTGCATAGCATAAATATAAGCTAATTTTTTATATAAATCTGTATCATCTTTTATAACTTCTAGTAAATCCTTGTAAATATATTCAGCACTTTGATAATTTTTTTCCTTTATGTAAATTGAAGCTAGTTCTAAATTTAAATCCTTATTAAATTTATCAATTGAAAGTCATTCAATAATTATTCATTTTGCAGTATCAAAATATCATTTTGAAGCATTATTTTTAACTCTTTTTAATAATTCAGTTAATTGATTTATTTCTTCATCAGTTAATTGTTTATTGTTTTTATCCTTTTTATAATTTTTTTCTTTTGTATTTAAATCTACTATATTTAAAGCAGTTTTTACATTTGATATTTCTTCTTTAATTATAACATTTTTTACCTTAAAATATGTCTTATAAATTTTTCAAGACATATAATATAATAAGTAAAAAAAACTAAGAAAAAATATAAGTATTTCCAATTTCAGTAAAAACAAATTTTCCATAAATAATAGATATTTAATATATATATTTATTTTAGGAATTTTTTAATAATTATCAACTAAATTATTTCATATTTTCAGATTTCATTCTTTTTTATTATACCTGATAGCTCTAATAAAGTTATTTTAAGCAATACAATACTTATATCTAAATCAAAATAAATAGCTATTTCATCTATATTTAATGATTCAATCATTAATTTATCATATATATTTTTTTCAATATTATCATTGAAACTGATTTTAGACTTATTTTGTAAATTATTTAATATATTGTATTCTGACAAAACATCATTTGGTTTTAAAACCATTTTCGCTTCAGAAGAATAAATCAAATTATTACATCAAATTGAATTTTGTTTAAATATATCTCAAGGTACAGTGAAGATATCTTTTCATAAATCTAATCCTAATTTTGCAGTGATTAATGAACCTGATTTTTCTCTTGCTTCAACTACAAAGATACCATTTGATAATCAAGCTACAATTTCGTTTCTTATAGGAAAATTATATGGATTTCATTTTTCTCAAAATGGAAATATAGAAATAACAGCACCTCACTTTTCAATTATTTCTTCATAAAGTTTTTTATTTCAAACAGGATAATTTATATCAATTCAAGTTCATATAACCGAAATAGTTCTTATATCATTTTTTATTGCAATTTCATGAGAATATGAGTCACATCCAAAAGCTCATCCAGAAATAATAGTAAAATATTTTCAAATTTCTGGAACAAAGTTTTCTATTATATTTTTTCAATATGAGCTTATATTTCTAGATCCTATAAAAGCAAATCAAGGTAAAGTTAAGTTTCATCTTACATATAATAAAAAAGGAATATTAAAAATATTTTTTAACAAAAATGGATAATTTTCATCAAAAAAAGTGATTATTTTTACATCTAAAGTTAAAATTTTTTGTTCTAATTCAAATATATCAATTTGACTTTTGTATTTTAAAATACTATTAATTTTTTCAGATTTATATCACAGTTTAGACAATAATTCATAATCTATCTTATCAAAAAAATCTTTATAATTTTGTGTTAAAGAAAAAATCATAAACAATTTTTTATGTTCAATTCAAATTTTGTGGAGAGCTACTAAGTAAACTTTTTCATTCATAAAAAAAGAGTTATAGAAGCAAATATAAAAATATATTACTCATAACTCATTTAAATGAAAAACATTTTTATAATTCTAATGGTTTATCTTCTATTTCTACTATTTTTTCTTGTTTTATTTCTATATCATCAGAAATGTTTATTGTTTCAAATACTAATCTTTTATAAAATACATATATAAAAATAATAATAAATATTTTTCAAACAGTATTTATAAAAATTTGAAAAAAACCTGAAACTATATAATTAAAAAATGAAAAATTTGAAACAACATCATTAATAAGATTTTTATTATCTACTCATCATAGTGAAGATTCTATATTTGAAAAATCAATACTACTTCAACTTCAAAAACTTGAAATTATATCAGAATATCAGCTATGAGAAGAGAAAAAAATTCAAATCACATTTGATGCTATTCATGACAATAATGAAATAATAATTCAAATTATCATTAAATTTCAGAGTATTCTATACCATTTATTTTTAGTAATTTTAATTGAAAAATTGAAATTTTCTTTTGTGTAATCATCATTATCAATAGCACTATAAAGAGAAAAAGTAGTTTTTAATCATCTATAAATAGCAAAAACTATAAATAACAAGATTCATATTATCATTAATGCTCATCAAATAAATTTAAATGATGAATTTAAATCCATAAAATATGAAACATTAAAAATTCAACCTCATAGTATAAAGAAAAAAGATGGAATTAGTGCTACATATGCAAATATATACCAATATGTTTTCATCATTACTCAAAATCTAGAAAGTGCAAAAATAAAATTTATCTTAAAATCTCAAATTGGTTTTTTATTATATATATTTCAAATAATTTTTATAGAGTAAACAATAAATGGCATATAAATTGTTAAATATATTATTCAAAAAAATATAAACAAAACAGCTATAATTACTAATTTGGAACTACTGAAAAGATTAGCAAGAATATTACTATTTCAGTTACCTAAAAATGACTCTATAATTCATGATGATGATATATATATTAAGATAATTGAAATGAATCAAAAACTAATTAAATAATAAATAAAAAATGGAATTACTAAAAGTTTAAATCAAACTTTAAATAATTCAAAACTTTGTTCTATTCTATCAAGCACTTTCTCTGTTGGCATCATAATAAATTTGATTAAAAAATATAAATTAATAATATATAAATGTTTATAATAAACAAAATTATTTTTTAAATTAAAAATTATGGATGAAACAACTTTAAATATGATTTCTAATTCTGGAATTACAGATTATAATTCCCTAAATAGTATTGACCCGAACATGATGTTTTCACCTTGAATTACATGAATGATATGAACAATCTGAACTATAATAAATATCATTTCAATAATTATGTACTTTTGAACTGCTTATTGATTATATTTAATAAATATTAAACTTGGTGAAAAATATGCTTGGTTATCATTTGTACCAATTGCTCAATATTACAATTATTTAAGTGCATCTCAAAAATCAGTAAAAAATTATTTAGTTTATCCAATATTAGCAATAATATTATGAGTTATTTTATCAATATTTACTTTTTGATTAACAGCTATTATTGCAATTATTTATTTTTTAGTAATGTGGATAAAATTACTGCATGCTATATCTCTTAGAACATGAAATTGAGCATGGACAACTGTTTGATTTATATTTATAAGTTTTATAATGTTTCCTATAATTTGAACAAAAATGAAAGATAATTCAAAGAAAGACACATTTATTACAGAAAGTGAAACTCCAGTTTTAACAAACAAAAGTGAAAATGAAATAGAATTATAGAAAAATAAAAAACAATTTTTTTAAAAAATTGTTTTTTATTTTTCTATTTCTAAACTCTCGATATGAATCCTATTCCAAATATCAATTATTAAATTATCATTAAGTCAAAACTCTCTTGAAACTTCTAAATTTTCATTTAATAATTGATTCCATCTATCATTATCAAGTGGTACAATTCAATCTTGTTTTTTTATAATTCAAATTTGTTTAACAATTTCAAATCTCCTAAATAAAAGATAAATTAATTCCTTATCAAGAGTATTTATTTGTTCCCTATATATTCACATTAATTCTTTGTTTTCCATAATGTTTTTTAATAAATATTTGATATATAATAATAAAAAGACTA
>CAYQAV010000020.1:0-7057 GCA_964415565.1 uncultured Candidatus Peribacteria bacterium | reverse complement strand
CATTATCATGCAAAACAAGAGAACCAAGAATTTGAGAAATTCCATGAATTGATTATATAAAACTTTCTCTTGAAGAATTTAAAAATGCTATAAAGAACTCTGAATTTTTAGAATACAATTTCATACATAACCAAGCATATTATTGAACAAGGATAAAAGATGTGATAGATGATGGAATAAATTTATGAAAATATATACTAAAAGAAATGGATATCTTGATTTTACCAAAAGTTTTGGAAGAAAATAAGATTTCAAAAGAGGATTTTACATATATATTTCTTGATATACCTCTTGAAAAAATAAAAGAAAGAATGATTTTAAGATGAGATGATATTAGTTGAGTTGATTATGAAAATAGGATTGAATCTGCAAGAAAAGAAAAGGAACTTTCTTACTTAGCTGATAATATAATTGATGCAAGTTTAACTCCAGAAAATACACTTTTAGAATTAAAAAAAATTATAAGTAATAAGATAAATCAAAATTAATTATGAAAATTCATATAATAACTATATTTCCAGAAAGTTTTTCATCATATTTTTCAAGTTCTATTATGAAAAAAGCATTAGATAATAATTTATTTGAATTAAATTATTATAAACTAAATGATTTTAGTCTAGATAATTTTAAAAGAGTTGATTCAAAAGCTTATGGTATGCATTGACAAGTTATATCAGCAGAACCACTTTCTAAATCAATCGAATTTGTGTTTGAAAAGGCAGGAAAAAAAATACCAGTTGTTTTTATGACACCAAGTTGAGATTTATTAAATCAAGAAAAAATAGAAGATTATTATGATAAATTAAGTGAAGAATTTATTATAATTTGTGGACATTATGAATGAATTGATCAGAGAATTATTGATATCTATGTTGATTATTGTATAAGTATTTGAGAGTTTGTAATTAGTAGTTGAGAACTTGCTGCACAAGTTTTTATAGATTCTTTAGTTAGAAATATCTTTTGAGTTTTATGAAATAATTTATCTTTAGAAGAAGAAAGTTTTTCTAAAAAATTGAATAGACAAAAAGAGTATCCTATATATACTAAACCAGAGATTTTTATGTGAAAAATAGTACCTGAAATCTTACTTTCTGGTAATCATAAAAAAATAAAAGAGTGGAAATTAAATAATTTAACATAATACATAATGGGACAAATTGACTTATATTTGCAAGCAATGTGGGAGGCGATTACTTTTGAATTTGCACTTAAAATTGCTATTGTTTATTTTTTCATTACTTGGATTGCATTAATTGTTTGGGTAATAAAAGATATATCTATTAGGAGTAATAGTTTGTTTTTTCAAATTTTTGCAGTTTTAACTATACTATTATTAAGTCCATTATGAATATTTATATATTTATTAATTAGACCAAGGAGAACTTTATATGATAAATACTATGAAGAAATAGAAGAAAATCTAGATATATTTAATGAAATAGTTGAAGAAAGAAAAAAAGAGTTAGAAAAAAAGATTTGAATAAAAGTAATTGAAAATTCTTCTTTTATAAAAGAAGAATTAAAAAAAGATGAAGTGATAAAAGAAGATAAAAAAATTGAATTAGAAAATAAATAAAAAAGATTAGAATTTTTAAATTCTAATCTTTTTTATGTCTTAAAAGATATATTTGTCCAGCTAAAATAGATACTATTTAATGAGAATTTAATGTCTCATGAGTATAATTAATTACCTTAGTTTATTTTTTGGCTTAAAATAGAGGAAATAATTTACAAAAATAAAAAAACTATTAATATGAGTTTGTTTTAAATAGTTTTTATTATATAAAATAATAACATTATGAATAATTTCTTTTTTTACTATAAGTTTCTATGAAAATTATTTTTATCCATAGCACTTTTATTTAGTTATTTTTGAATAGTAGATGCAGCAACAATAGAATCTAAAAGTACATGAGGTTATTGGATAAGTTGAGCTACTTGGGTTTGATGAGTTGTTCCATGAATAGGAGATGATGTGGTTATTAATTGAAATGTTACATATTGAGAAATTTATAGAACAGTATATTGAAATCTAACAATAAATGAAGGTTGAAAATTATACTCTTTTAATTCCAATTCTACAATAAACTTAACTGTTAATTGAAATTTAATTAATAATTGAATTTTATGATGAAGTTTATCTTCTTGGAGATGAATAAATGTACATATATTATGAAAAACAATAAATAATTGAGAGATAAGTAATGTTAAATTAATAATATATGATGATATAGAAAATAATTGAGCTATAAATTCATGATTTTATTTGTGAAAAGATGTAGAAATAATAAAAAAACAAGATTTTAATACTACTATTTATTTAAATTGATATAAATTAAAAGTTCAAAATAATACATATATTAGTAGTTTGTCTTGAAATTGAGAAATTAATTCATCTACAAGTGAAAATTGAGATTGAGAATATATATATTTTTCAAGTACAACATGAAATATTAAATCAAATTTTGAATATATGAATTCAAAAAACAACATAAATTCATGATTTATTGTAAGAAATACTATTATAGATTCAAGTATGTCTAGCCAATGGTTATGAACAGTTAATTGAAATCTTATAATAAGAGAGGAATGATATTTATATTGAGCTAATTGGAATACTACACCAAATCTAATAATAAATGGAGATTTAATTAATAATTGAACTTTATGATGAAGTTTAACTACGTGGAGACAATTTAATACTTATGTTAAGTGAACGATATTAAATAATGGAACAATAAGTAACATATACAATTTTTATATATATTGAGATTTTGAGAATAATTGAATATTTTCTACATCATCTACAAAACTAGCATGGGATTCTTTTGGTTGATATAATGATTATTATATCAATTTATCATACAATACTTGAAGTGTTGAAGTAAATAACTCAACAAGCTATAATATACCTCTTACAAAGTTAACTAGTTGAGAAAGTATAACTTGGAATGTATTATGAAATTGATTGATTTATGATAATCCAGATTGAAAATGAGATAGATGTATAAATGTTCCATGATGTGTAAATATCTCAACAGAACAATTAATAATACCAATACCAGCATATTTAAAGCAATATATAAAATCGCCACTTTTAGATGAAGAAGAAATACTTGTTTGAAGCAAAATAGGTAAATTTCAATCTTGAAGTTGAGTTATACTAGAAGCAGTTATAGAAAATAATACTGAAAATGAATACAATTTAGTGTTTGATGTTTACAGATTATGATTTGTTAATCCTCAATATACTGAAAAAGTACAAATTAAATCTTGAACTTGAAGAATAATAGTTCCATTTTTATGAGCATGAGATTATTCTTGGAATGTAAGAGTAGAAACACTAGATTGAAGTAATTCTTCAGAAATAGTAGAGTTAATGTGAAATTATTCTTTTGAAACAGATTATAGTATATTTGAATGATTTGAACCTTATCCTTATGGGTATAATTTTTATAATAGATGAGTTGAAAATTTAGTTTTAACATGATGAATAAATTATTCTTTTAATCCAGTAGATTTATTAATTAGTAGACAAAAAAAAGATTGAAATAAATGGGAAATTTTTAATTCTGCTTTTGAATTATCAGGATATACTGATGAACAACTATTGGATGCTTTTGAATATTTATGACTTAATAAAGATACAGCTTTTCAAAATTGAAATTGTTATGGTATGGCTGTATCTGCTACTATGCAATATAAACATCCTGAATTTTTAGAAAATTATTTTTCATGATTTTCAACGAAAATAGGAACTTGATCTATATGGAGCAATATAGAATCTCCAAGTACAACAAGTACATGAGAATGGGATATATATAATGATACATTAAAAACAATTTTAACTGAGCATCTTTCTCAATATAGTTTTAATGATAGAATTTCTTTGTTTAATTGATATAGTAGTTGAACAACAATATTATCAGAATTAACTAATAATCCTGATAATACATATATAATTGCATTTTTATGAAAAGACAAAGATGGTAATGTTATTTGACATTGATTAGTTCCATATAGAGTAGAATGAAATAAAATTTACGTATGGGATAATAATATAGAATATCCATATTATGAAAGTTATGATAAAATTATCAATAAGAATGAAAAAATATTTTCATATTCTCAATACATAACTATTAATAATGATTGAACATATGACATTCCATATTATACTAAAATCTTTAACTCTTTTGATGAAATTTCTCTTATTAATATTGATGATATTTATAACAATTGAAATAGATCTTGATTGATATGATTTTTAAGTTTTGATATTTTATATACTCTTGACTGAAAATCAGATTTATTGGTAACAGATTCTGAATGAAGAATATCTTGATTTTCTTGATGAACAATATTAGATGAAATTCCATGAGTACAAGTTATAATTCCATTAACTAATACTTTTACGTTAAGTACAGAAAATACTTGGAAACAAATATATTTACCACAAAAAATAGATAATCTAACAATAAAAGTAAATTGAAAAACAGAAGAAAACTATGATTTAATGATAGCATGATGAGATTATTATACAAAACTAGAATGAATATCTACAAGCTCATGACAAATAGATACTTTTAATATATCTAGAGAAAATATAAAAATAGATTTAGATGATAATAAAACATCAACTTGAACATATAATTTATTAATAGACAACTTCCAAGATACCTGAACATGAACTGTATATGTAGACTCAGTAAAGCTAAATACAAATCCACAACAATACAATGTAAACTGGTCAGAAGTAATAAACAATACAAATACTGCAGTAAACTACCAAATAGATACAAATAATGATTGAATATATAATGAAAGTATTTCAGTTCCAGTTATAACATCATGAGAATCATTAATATGAACTGAAACACCAATAGAAAAATATATATTTCCAAGTCAAACAATAAGCTATGATAGTTGACAACAAACAGCAATATCATGATATCAAACAATAGTATGAAATTATGAATGATTCACATGGTGAGAAGATATATCATTTACAACATGATGACAATGAAATCCAACAGTTCAAACAAGTAATGGAAATAGAGCAAGTAGTGGAACTTTCAGATGATGACTTAATATTTTGATGGATGTACCACCAAGATGAGAAAGTTATACATGATATGTAGATATAGCATGAGTTAGATTAGAATTTACAGTAACAAGAGATCCTCTACCACCACTTGATGTATGAATCTTAGACTTTTGAATAAAAACTGTAAATTATGGATGAAGTGTTTATTCAAATCGGGTAAGTTTTCCATTTGTACCAGAAGAAACAGAATTTAGACTAATTTGAGAATGAAATCCAACAGTATTAACTAGTAATGGAACTAGAAGTAATACATGAAGTGTAAGATATGGAACAAATATAGAAGTAGAAATACCAGCAATATGACAAACAAGAGTTATAGAATTTAGTATTCTTTGACAGACTTGAAGATTTACTGTAACAAGAGAGTAGATAATATATTCTTGAGATATTTCATGATATATATATGATGAAAAGTAATAATAAAAAATAACTAATAAATTATGAAAAAAAATAAAATATCCATTATATATAAAATATTTATATGAATTTTAATCATAGCCATTTTGATTGAATGTATTAATATATTTTTTAGTGATTATATAAAAGAAATAAAAAATATAAAGATAGATAATTATAATTTCGGTCAATTAGAAAAGGTAAAACCTATACTTGAATCAATTTCAAAAAATGATGAAACTTTTTATTCTCTAAAAGAATTTAATCAAATATATAATACTGATATAGAACCAATTAAGAATTGTTATTATGTAAGTAATAGTAATTGAAATGAAAAATATATTTTTTGATTTCAATTAGAATCACAAAAATATATAAAACAATATTGAATTAAGTATTTTGTTTATCCTAAATATGACTTACCAAAAGATTGTGTATATTTATGAATGTGAAATCAATTAGCATGATGTCCTGATAAAACAAAGGATAAATTTGAAGATATAATATCACATACATGTAAGGAATAGTATAAAAATAAAGGAAAGTTAACTTTCCTTTATTTTTATTAATAGATATATAGTATGAAACTATGAATGATTTATATGGTGAGAAGATATATCATTTACTACATGATGAGAATGAAACCCAACAGTACAAACTAGTAATTGAACTAGAAGTAATATATGAACTGTAAAATATGGAACAAATATAAAAGTAGATACTCCACTAGTATGAGAAACAAGAGTTATAGAATTTAGTATAAATTGACAGACTTGAGTATTTACTTGATGAGTTTTTAATATAAGAATACCAATTTTACTAGCTAGAGCTAAAATAGATTGAAATAAATGGGATATATTTGAATCTGCTTTTGATTTATCAAGTTTTAATAATAATCCAGATAAAATATATAATGCTTTTGAAAGTGTTTGATTAAACAGAAGTAATGCTTTACAATGATGAAATTGTTATTGAATGGCTGTTTCTTCTTTAATGCAGTATACAAAATCATGAGCATTATTTTTAAAGAATAATTATCCTAATTTTTCACAAGCGGTATGAACTTGAACAGTTTGGGATAATATAGGTGAATTAACAACTATAAAAGAAGATAATGTGTATAGATGGAATGAATATAATGATATATTTAAAACAATTTATTCATTACAAATATCTCAATTTAGTATTCATCAAGTAAATGCAGACAGTCTTGCAACAACAACTGATTGAAATAAAATATTAACTGAATTTAATAATAATCCGGATAAAAATTATATATTATCTTTTTGATGAATAGAAGAAGTTAAGAAAAATATATGAGTAACTACTTGGCATGTAGATAGTTATATATGACATACCGTTATACCTTATAAAGTAGAATGAAATAAAATATATTTTTGGGATAATAATTATCGGCTTAATTGTAAAAAGTGTGTGGCTGAGATGATTAAATTTTCCCATATAAGAGAGATAAAATTAGTTTAATTTTTCTCTCTTTTTTTAATCCTCTATGAAGACTAATTTTAGGTTTAATATGTCAAAATAATCATT
>CAYQAV010000019.1:0-19975 GCA_964415565.1 uncultured Candidatus Peribacteria bacterium | reverse complement strand
TGTAATCTTTTTAAAGATTTTCAATCTTTTTCAGTTTTTTCTCTTAATTCTATTTCTTTTATTTCTTGCATATTTTTATTGGTTAGTATACCAATTTATTATACCTATTTATACTAAGAAAGCAAAATATTTTTAGTATAGTTCAACTATACCATAAATTTGCTTTTGAATTACTTGCCATAGATATACTTCATAGTGTACATATTCAAGTACTATTTCAATTATAATCATTACAAATTCATAATACTCAGTTATAATTACTTGATCATATATCGGAATCAGTTTGTCACCATTCAAATCATGTTCACAGTGTAGAATTACATCATGCCCATGTTTGTGTTCATACTGTTATATCTGGTATATTACAATTTGTATCTAATGCCATCCATCATGTTGGTCATCAACTTGATGAAGAAGAGCTACTTGAACTTGATGAACTACTACTTCATAATCAAGCAACTAATTCATATGGTAAAACATCTCATCAATCTATTACAAAAAATGTATCATCTTGATTTAGTGTTATACTTGGACTATCACTTCATTGCATTTGATAGTAATTTCACTTAACTACTGCTTGATTTAATTCTTCATTTACTGTTGAAATTTGTATAAATTTATACGCTCATGTTCAACTTCATCATACAGAGTATGATAATATATAATCTCATTTTGTTATTGGGTCTTTGAAGCTTGCTCAGTTTTCTTTTAGATTTGCAAAATTTGCTGTTCATTGTATTGATGTTGCTGTATTATTTCCATCTATTGTTAATCATGAGTTTGTTTTTACTGTATTTATCAGACTTGATAATGTTGTTCATTTTGATACTTCTATTCCTATCTTTTTTTGAATATTATTTATATCACTTAGTCTCTTACTATCTCTTGCAGAGGTAGAATAACCTTGTAGGTTTATAAACGCTATTGTTCATAGTATTGCTAATATTGTGATTACAACGATTAGCTCTACTAGTGTGAAGGCTTGGTTTTGCTTTTTCATAGGGTTTTATATATTAAATATTAATTTTGTTTTTTAAGAGATTTTTAAGCACAATTAACAATATTTATTTTTTAAATAAATATCTTACAAAAGTTCCTGTTTATTTTAATGAACCAAAAAAACAGATATTTACCCATGAGTTTTATCTCACAAATAAATACCTGCTTTTTTTCAGACAGTCTATATCATTTTCTAAGCTTGTTGTAGCATAATTATAAACTAGTAATTAATAGTTTTATTATAAATTTATAGTTTATTTAATCAATAATATTGATATTTTTTACTTGATTATTTAATAAAAAATTGTTTAAAATAATTAAATATTTATTTTTATACACTATTAAAATTGATTCATTTCAATTTTTTATATTCTATTTCAAAATAGAAAATCTTTTTACTTCTTTTTTCTTGCTAAAAAAAAAGTATAAATTATATTATATATATTATATTCAATAACTATATTATAATGCTTATAAATGAATTGAAAAATTTCTCAAAATGAAATTGGTGGGTTTATGCTTTGTTAATTATAGCATTAATAATAGTTTACATAACTGGAAAATGAAATATGCTTGAGATAATCATACTTTTTCTTGCAAATTTCTTATGAAATTTATTTATTATGGTTATGCAGGCTAATTACACTGCTAAAAATAATAAGATTTGAGCTCTTTATCATGTTGGTTCTGTAACAGTTTTTACAATTTTATCTCTATATTCAGCTATAAAACTTTGACAATCTCAATACATAATATGGCAAATTTGTTATATTTTAGCAGCATTAAAAGCATTTAGTTTTTACAATTTTTGAAAAGAAATAAAATTTTTAAATGCTTGAAGTTTATGAATTTTAAATGTATTACTTGTCTTTATATTTATATATTTTGCTTGAAAACAAATAAATTTGTGATTATTTAATCTAAATTTTAATGTTGAACTTTGAACTATATTAATGGCACTTTGATTTTCATTTGTTACATCTTGACTTGTTAGTATAAATGATAAACTAAGATATTGGTTAAATATAATTTGAGTTATTTGAATTGTAGCTTGATCATGAATCTTGCTTGTATTATCATATATGAATTGAAAAATTGATTGAATTTCTCTATGATATTTTATATTAACATCTACTGTTCTTGTATATTACACTAAATTACTTCCAAAATATTTAAAATGTCGCAATACATAATTATATTTTTCTCAGCATTTTTATTGTCGTTATCATTTATAACCATATTTAAAAAATTATTTTATAAATATAAAATTCTTGATAATCCTGTAAAATACAAACTTAAAAGAAATCCTATTCCATATAGTATGTGAGTAGTTTTTTTCATAAGCTTTTTTATTTTAAGTTATTTTTTTGTAGACTACAATTATAAACTATGACTTATTTGGGTATTTTGATTTTTTATAACATCAATTAGTTTTGTTGATGATATGTTAAATGTAAGTCCAAAAATAAGGCTTGTAATTCAAATAATTATCTGAGCAGTTATCTGAATAACTTCAATTAAAATAGGTTATATAAGTAATATATTTTGATGAGTTCTAGATTTAGAAACTTACCATTTTGAAATATTTAAATACACTATATATATAATTCCTCTGTTTTTTACTATAATTTGGTATGTATTTATATTTAATGCACTAAATTGGTCAGATTGAATCCAATGAAATACTTCTTGATTATCACTTATTTCATTTTTGATATTGTTTTTATTGTGAGCAATTCTATTTGAAAATGATAACTATGTTTGATGAGTAATAAATGCAGTTTTTATAATGAAAATAAGCTTGATATTGGTTTGAATTATTTTACCATTTTGGTGGTTTGATTTCAATGAAAAAATACTTATGTGAGATAGTTGAACTATGTTTCTTGGCTTTATGCTTGCAACTCTCGCAATAATTGCATGAGGGAAAATTGCAACAGTTTTAGTAGTTTTTTGAATATATAGTGTTGATGCAATCTATGTAATAATAAGAAGAATTATGAATCATAAATCTCCATTATCATGAGATTTTACACACTTGCATCATAGATTACTTGATATTTGACTTACAAAAAAACAAGTATTGATATCACTTTATACTCTTTCATTTTTCTTTTGATTAACTGCTCTTTTTTTAGATAAAACTTGAAAAATGATTGTTTTTTGAATTATAGTTGTAGTTGTTATATTTATAAATAAAATAATGGAAACCTTAATTATAAAAAAATGAAAAAGAAAATTTTAGCATTTACTATGATAGAATTATTGGTTGTTGTTTCAATTATTTCTATCATTTCAATAACATCTATTAATTGATTTTTTAATTTTTTACAAGACAAAGAATTAAAAACTAAAACAATTACTATCTTAAATTATATTTGAGAATTAGATAAAAAAATTAAAAATAATTCAATATATGATTACGATATAAAATTTTCTAGCTCAATAAATGATGCGTATCTAATTTATGAAAATATATATGATAATGACCAATATGTTAAGCTATTTTATAATAACAATTTATGAAGTTTAATTTTAAGCTGATTAAATTGAGAAATGTGGAACTTGCTTATATATAAATGAATTAAATTAAAAATTAAAGAAGACTTAATTGTGAATAGTTATAATAATATAATTATTGAAGACGAATATGATTATAAATTTTTATCTGTATTATCTTGAAGTACGAATAATACTAATCTAAACTCTATTGATTTAATAAAATTTGACAAAGAATCAAATAAATTAAAATTACTTAAAATAAGTAATTTTATATGATGACCTGATATTTGAAATTTAGAAATAAAAAACATATGATGAAAAAAAGAATTTTATAGTTCTTGAAGCATATTAAATCAAAACGAAGTATACTTATATTTTGAAAATACTTGATTAGAAAATTACCTAAAAATAACTAAATAATAATGAAAATAGCATTTTTTTGAACATGACATTTTTCTAAAAATATATTAAATAATATACTAGAAAATAAAGAATTTGAAGTTCTACTAACTGTAAGCCAACCAGATAAAGCAATTTGAAGGAAACAAGAAATAGAACAAACTGAAGTAAAAAAATTATCTCTTGAAAAAAACATAAAAATCCTTCAACCTGAAAAACTTAGAAATAATGAAGAGTTTTTTTTGGAATTAAGAAAATTAAAACTTGATTTTATAGTTGTGGTTGCATATTGAAAAATAGTTCCAAATGAAGTTTTAACAGCAGCAAAATACTGAGCTATAAATATTCATGGTTCACTTTTGCCAAAATATAGATGAGCTAGTCCTATTCAAGAATCAATAAAAAATTGAGATACAAAGACATGATTGACAATAATGTATATGAGTCAATGAATGGATGAGTGAGATATATTAGCCATAAAGGAAGTTAATATAGACATATTAGACAAGACAAAAAATATATTTAAAAAATTTGAAGAAATTTGAACAGAATTACTTACAAATACACTAAAAAAAGTAATTTCCTGAGAATTAAAATGAATTAAACAAGATGATTATTTAGCAACTTATTGTTCTAAGATTGAAAAAAAAGACTGAGAAATAAATTTTAAAGAAAAAACGGCAAAACAAATATATGATACTTTTAGAGCATATAGTGAATGGCCTTGAATATATAGTTATTATAATGGAAAAAAAATATCATTTGAAGATTGTTTTTACTATGACATAGATTTAGAACAAGATGATGAGCTAAAAATATGAGATATTATAGAAATTGAAGATGAATATAATAAAAAAAACAAGGGAATTTGAGTTATTTGTAAAAAATGAATTTTTATAATTAAACAAATAAAACTTGAATGAAAGAAAACTATGAATATAAATACATTTATAAATTGAAATAAAAATTTCATTAATTATACATTTAATTAAAAAAATATGATAAATATCGCAATAAATACATTTAAAGAAATAATTAGAAATAAATACATGTATATGATTGTATTTTTCTGACTTATTTTTATAGCATTTTCTATTATTTTATGAAGATTAACTATTTGAGAAGATTCAAAAATAATAGTTGATTTTTGACTAGCAATGATTGAAATTTTTTGATTACTTGGTGTTTTATTTGTATGAAGTCAATTGCTTTTTAAAGAAATTGATTGAAAAACAATTTTTTTAATACTAAGTAAACCTATTAAAAGGTATGAATTTATTATTTGAAAAATTATGTGATTTTCAATGAGTATTATTCTTATAACAATTTTTCAATCAATATTATTTATTATTGTTCTTTATTTTAAAGAAATAAATATAGACTATTTAATAATATGGTCTCTTATAAATATATTTTTAAAACTAGAAATAATGCTTGTAATAGTATTTTTCTTGTCTACATTTATGTCTAATATGCTTATTGTGGCCTCATCTTTAATGATATATTTTGCTTCTCATTCTTTTTCTATAATTCTAGATTTAGTAAATAAAATATGAAATAATTTTATTATAAATTGAGTAAAATTATTACAATTATTATTTCCTCCTTTTGAATCATTAAATACAAAAGATATAATTTGAAATTTTTCAAACCTATCTAATTCATATTTTTTATTGAATTTTACATATTCAATATGATATTTCTTTATAGTTTTATATTTTACAGTTATTATTTTTTCTAGAAAAAAATTTGAAAATTAAAAACTAAATATGAATAAAAAAAAATTAAAAAAAATCTCTAATGAGATGTGAGTTAATTCAAAGCTACTTGATATATTAATTCTAAAAGAATTAAATATAAGCAAAAGTAGCTTATTTTTAATTGAAGAAATAGATGATAAATATATAGAAAATATATTAAAAAAATTAGAAAGATTAAAAAAATGAGAACCTATTGAATATATAACAAATACTTCTGAATTTTATAACCTAGATTTTTATGTAGATAATAGAGTTTTAATACCAAGGAATGATACAGAAATAATAGTTGATAGAGCAATTGACTCAATAGTCGACTATGAAATAAACACACTAATAGATGTTTGAACTTGAAGTAGTTGTATAGCTGTTTCTATAATTGAAAATACAAATAAAATAAAAAATTGTTATGTCATTGATATATCAATTCCAGCTATTGAAGTAAGTAAAAAAAATATATACAAATATAATTTAGAAAAAAAAATAAAACAAATAAATTGAAATTTATTAACAGAATTTTTATGAAATAGTAACTATGAATTATGAAAAAATATTTTAATTACAGCTAATTTACCATATATTAAAAATGGTGATTTTATAAATATGGATAGTGAAACTATACTATATGAACCTGAATTAGCTTTATATTGATGAAAAAATACTTGATTTGAATTGTACGAACAATTATTTAGAGAATGTTTTCAATTTAAAAAAATTTATAAACTTAACAAACTTATTATTTTTTTTGAAATATGATTTGATCAATATGAATATTCGTTAAATTATCTTAAAAAACTAGATTTAGTATTTGAATATTTTAAAGATAATAATTGAATAAATAGATGTATTAAAATTGTTTTTTAAATAAAAATATAGTATAATAACTATATATTATATTAATAAAAATATATGTGATTAGAAGATTTTAGTCCAGAATTAGATTCATCTGAATGATTATGAAATTCAAAAGAAAGTGTAGAAAAAGTTTCTGAAAAAATAAAAGAATCTACAAAAAAAGCTTCTGCCTGAATTCAAAGAACAAAAAAAGATGAACAAAAAGCCAAAAAATATGATTTTTTGTTGGCTTGATTTTTGGTTAAAATAATTGTTGATAAAAAATATGATTTTATTCTTCAAGAATTATTTAAAGTTATGAATCTTTGATACACTTCAAATTTTGTACTTGGTATTCTATCTTTGATAAATGTTGATATTTCTAATAGAATAAGAGAACACAATGCAAAATTACCAATTTTTTTTAATTATAAAAAATTAGAAAAAATAGTATTTGATGACAATAATATAGATAAAGAAATAAAAAATAGAATAAATTATTGGATTGAAGATATAATTGATAGTGTAACTATTGATTATTCTAATATTCAAACTAAAAAAATAATTGAACTTCTTGAATGAGATAATAATATAATACAAAATTATATAAGCAATATTTTGTGATTTTTTTTGTTTCAATTAAATATATTAATAAATAAAAACACTTCTTTAAATATATCTATTTTTATAATAAACGAGGTATTAAAATCAATTAAAAAACTAAATTTAGAAGAAGTCTAAATATCATATAAATCAAGCTAAATAAAATTTGACTTTATATAAGTATTAAGTAAAATCCCGGCACAAAATAAGAAATTATCCATTAGTATTTTTTATATTAATGGGATATTTCTTTTTTCTAAATTATATTTTTAAATTTTAATATTTTTATAATGGCAAAAGTTACTCCATTAAACAAGATTAGAAATATAGGTATTATTGCTCATATCGATGCAGGTAAAACTACTTGTACTGAGAGAATTCTATATTATACTGGTAAAATACACAAAATTGGTGAAACTCACGATGGTGAAGGTACAATGGACTGGATGGAACAAGAAAAAGAAAGAGGTATAACAATTACTTCTGCCGCTACTACTACATTCTGGAAAGATCATCAAATAAATATTATTGACACTCCAGGTCATGTTGACTTTACAATTGAAGTTGAGAGATCACTTAGAGTTCTTGACGGTTGAGTTGCTGTTTTTGATGGTTCACAATGAGTTGAACCTCAATCAGAAACTGTTTGGAAACAAGCAGATAAATATAATGTACCTAGAATCGCATTTGTAAATAAAATGGATAAAATGGGTGGTGATTTTGAAATGTCAGTTGATACAATTAAAAAAAGATTAGCTTGAGATAAAGTAGTTGCTATTCAATATCCTATTGGGCAAGCTGAAACATTCGAAGGTATTGTTGATTTAATTTTGATGAAAGCATTTCATTTTGATTGAAACTCATGAGAAAATATTGCTGAAATAGAAATTCCAGCTTCTGTTTTAAAAAGATGTACAGAATTAAGAGAAGAAATGGTTGAAAAAATTGCTTCTCAAGATGATGTATTAATGGAAAAATATTTTGAAGTTTGAGAATTATCAGTTGAAGAATTGAAAAAAGGTTTAAGAAAAGCTGTAATTAAAAATGAATTATATCCTGTAGTTTGTTGATCTGCTCTACAAAATATTTGAGTACAAATGGTAATTGATGCAGCTGTGGAATTTTTACCAAGTCCAGTTGATGTTAATGATGCTCAAATTGATTGTAAAGATTTAGATACAAAAGAAACATTCAAACAAATTCCTGTTTCAAATGATTCATCACTTGCTGCAATAGCATTTAAAATAATGACTGATCCATTCGTAGGTAAATTAGTATTTACAAGAGTTTATACTGGTACTTTAAAATCAGGTTCATATGTTTATAACTCTACTACTTGAGAAAAAGAAAGAGTTTGAAGATTATTACAAATGCATGCTAATAACAGAGTTGAAATTGAAGAAATTACAGCTTGAAATATCGGTGCTATAGTTGGGTTAAAAGATACTAAAACTTGAGATACTCTTTGTGATTTAAATGACAAATTCCTAGTTGAATCTATAGAATTTCCAGAACCAGTTATTTCTATTTCTGTTGAACCAAAATCAAAAGCAGACCAAGAAAAAATGGGTATGGCATTAAACAAATTAGCTGAAGAAGATCCTTCTTTTAGAGTTAAAACTGATGAAGAAACATCTCAAACAATCATTTCTGGTATGGGTGAATTACACTTAGATATCATTGTTGATAGAATGAGAAGAGAATTTAAAGTTGAGTGTAATGTTGGCGCTCCACAAGTATCTTATAGAGAAACAATTAAAAATGTTGCTAAAGATGTTGAACATAAATATAGTAAGCAAACTTGAGGTAGAGGTCAATATGGTCATGTAGTTATAACATTTGAACCATATAGAGATATGGATGAAGATGATAAAAAACAAGAATTAAAAGAAAAACCTACAAATAAATTCGTAAATAAAGTTATTGGATGAACAATTCCTAAAGAATATATTCCAGGTGTTCAAAAAGGTTTAAATGAAGCTTATAATAGAGGTTTTATAGCTGGTTATCCAATGGTTGATATAAAAGCAACTCTTACATTTGGTTCTTACCATGATGTAGATTCAAGTGAATTATCATTTAAATTAGCTGCATCTAAAGCATTTCAAGAAGCATGTAGAAAAGCTCAAGCTGTTTTACTTGAACCTATAATGAAAGTTGAAGTTAATACTCCTGAAGAATATATGGGTGATGTTATCTGACAATTAAACAGTAAAAGAGGTAGAATTGAAGAAATGGGAAACAGAGGTATGGCAAAAATTATTACTGCTTATGTTCCTTTATCTGAAATGTTTGGTTATATGACTGATTTAAGATCTGCATCTCAATGAAGAGCTACTTATGGTATGGAATTTGATCATTATGAAGATGTTCCAACTAATGTTGCTACAAAAATTAGAGAAGAAAGATGATTTAAAATTGCTGATGATGAATAATAATTAAAATAATAATTAAAACTATACTTAAAAGTATAGTTTTTTTATTGCTTTATTTTAAAAATATGTAAACTATAAATGCTTGTATTATTTATAAGCAACTAAATTGAAATAAAAAAAATTAAATATAGTTTCCAAAAGTATATCTTTAAAAAAATTTCTCCTAATTCAACATATTAAATATGTAAAATATTATAATTTTACATATTTTTAAAGATAACTAAGTAAATATAATATATTATTAACTTATAAATAATGCAATTAAATATAATAATTTCTGTCATTTTTTGAATGGCTATAAGTGTTGTGCTATTTTTTATATGGGAAAATAGAAAAAATAATAAAGCAATAGATAATGCAACTAAAATAATAAAAGCTGCTGAAGAAAAAGCAAATAATATGATTAATAATTCTAAAAAAGAAAGTTTAGACATAATATCAAAAGCTGAAAAAATAGAAGAAAGAGCTCTTGAAAAACAAGAAAAAATAGAATCTAAATTAGAAATAATTGAAGAAAAACAAGAAAAAATACAACAAAAAGAAGATTTTTTAAGAGAAAAAGAAGTAAAAATAGAAGATTTAAGAACTGAATTAGAATGAAAATTAGCAGAAATAGCTAAACTTTCAGAAAATGAAGCTCGTGAAATATTTTTGAAAAAAATATCTGAAAAATATGAAGAAGATTGAAAATCTCTCATAGTTAAACATAAGAAAAAGATTGAAGATAATAAAAAAGAAATTTCTCGTGATATAATTTTAAAGTCAATTCAACAATATGCTTGAGATGTTACAAGTGAAGTAACTACAACTATTATACCAATACCTAGTGATGATATAAAATGAAAATTAATTTGAAAAGAAGGTAGAAATATAACTACTTTTGAAAGAGCCGCTTGAGTATCTCTTATAATTGACGATACTCCTGATAGTGTTTTTATATCAGCTTTTGATTTATATAGAAGATATATAGCTAAAAAATCGCTAGAAAAACTTATTGAGGATGGTAGAATACAACCTGCAAGAATTGAAGAGATTGTTGCAAAAACAGAAGAAGAAGCAGATATTTTACTAAAAGAACTATGAAATAAAGTTATTGATGAATTAAGTATAACAAACTTACCTGATGAAATAATTCCTATAATTTGAAAATTAAGATTTAGGACTAGTTATGGTCAAAATATAATAAAACATTCTAAAGAAGTTGCAATTATTGCTGAAGCTCTTGCATTAGAATTATGAGCAGATCCTATGCTTTGTAAAATTTGATGATTATTACATGATATAGGAAAAGCATTAGATCAAGAATATGAAGGAACACACCCAGAAATTGGAGCTATTTTATGAAGAAAATATAAATTAAATCCAAAAATAATTGATATGATTGAAAATCATCATTGAGAACAATTTAGTATAAGTTTAGAAGCTGCTATTGTACAAGTAGCTGATGCAATAAGTTCTGTTAGGCCTTGAGCTAGAAGAGAAATAATTGAAGATTATTTAAAAAGAGTACAAGAAATGGAAGCATTAGTTACAAGTTTTTCTTGAGTAAATAAGGCATATGCTCTTTCTGCTGGTAGAGAAATAAGAGTTTTTGTTGATGCAAATACTGTTTCTGATATAAATGCACAAGAACTGGCTCGTGAGATAGCTGATAGCATACAAGAAAAATTAAGTTATCCTGGTGAAGTTAGAGTTAACTTAATAAGAGAAATGAGAGTTATAGAAATTGCAAAATAAAATAATAAGTTAAAAATTATAAATGGAAAGAACAATAGTAATATTAAAGCCATCTATTCCCGATGAAGAATTTTCAAATAATACAATAATAACTAGAGAATATTTTAAAAAAATATTTGAAAGAATTATAAGAATGAAATGATTTAAAATTATAGAAAGAAAAGAGGAAAAAATAAGCTTAGAAACTGCTAAAAATCACTATAGTGAAAAAATAGAACATCCATTATTTAATTCTGTTATTAAGTATATAATTTCAGATATATCTGAAATATTATCTATATCATGAGAAAACTCAATAGAAGAAATAAGAAGACTTTCTCTAAAAATGAGAGATAAATATATCTGAAATAAATCAAAATTATACAATATGATACATGCATCTGACTCAATACATGAGTCAGAAAGAGAACATAAAATACATTTTAATAATTAAAAAAAGCAAAGGAAAAAATCCTTTGCTTTTTTTAATTTTAAATATAAAATAGTTCATATTTTATAAATATAAACTATACAAAAGTGTATCCATTTATAGAAACTTATTATTGAATCTTAATTTACTCATTTTGAGTAACTATTACTATATGTTTTTTTATGTTTAGATGGATGTTAAAAAAACTTGCAATTAGATTTTCTTTTGATTTTCTTATATTCAAAAAAAATTTATTATGGTTTTTTTTATCTGTATTCTTTTTTTCAAGATTATTCTATGTTATATCTAAATGGAATGATTTAAAACACATAGAAAGCCCTATAGAATTTTTTATAATGAATGATTATAACTTTTCATTAATGTGAGCAATATTTTGATTTTTCTTAGTATTTTCTATATTATTGAGAATAAGAAAAGAAAAACTAGATAATTTTATAAATTGAATAATTCTATCATTTCTATTTGTATTACCAATTTGATTTTTCTGATCACTCCTTGGTTGACAAGTATATTGAAAAGAAACTTTTTACTGAATTGAGATAATGTATAACCACCCATTTACTCCAGTTCCATTCAAAGTTCCTGTATTTCCATTGCCAATAATATACTCTATATTATTTTTTCTATTATTTTCAGGACTTTACATACTTTCAATGTATGTAAAATTCAAAAATATCCTTTGATATCTATGATTAATGATTTTCTCATGTATTATATTTATATTTGAATTTTTTAGTTGAAAATACTGAATATTTAAAGATACAATAAATTTAAATCTTTCTCAAATTTGTGCAGTTGTTATATTTATATTCTGCTTTTTTAATCTAAAAAGAATATATAAGGAAGATTCTAAAAGTAAGGCTATAATAAATTAAAATGAATAAAAAATATAATCTGATTTTTCCATGAATATTTTATTTATTAGGAATATTCATAAATAATTTGGAATTTTGATTAATTACATCTCTCCTAGTACTACTATTTATAGTGGTGCTTTTTTTGTTGTTATTTTTTAAAAATAAAAAATATATAATTATATGTTTATTTATGATTATATGATTTAGTTTATGAATATGTATATCACAATATAACAACTGAAATATAGAAGCAAATAAATTAATTGTAAATGAGATTACAAACAAAAAAAAGATAGAATCTGAAATAACAAAGATCTCAAAAATAGATGAAAAATACACAGTTTATCTTTGAAAATTAATTAAGATTGATGATAAGATAATAAATAAAAATATATATTTTGAAATATATCTAAATTGAAACTATAAACTAGAAAACAAAAGTTTAATAGAATTTAACTCAAAAATATTTTTATATGAAAGTTTTAATTGATTTGATTACAATAAATATATGTTAAGCAAGGATATTTATTTTAAAACATATCCTTACAATTATGAAAAAATATGAGTAAATAAAAAAAATATTATAATAAAAATGGTTGAAAACTTAAGAAATAATATGCTTGAGATAATAAATATGATTTATACTAAAGACGAGGCTATCTTTTTATGATGAATATTATTGTGAGCACGTGAAAATATGCCAAAAGAATTAAGCACAAATTTTAATAATTCTTGATTAACTCACTTGATTGCCGTATCCTGATTTAATATAACAATAATAATTATATTTTTCTGATATATTATAAGACTATTTCCAAACTATTTAAAAGTTATTTTAATGAGTTTAATAATATTCCTATTTACAATTTTAGTATGATACTGAGCGGCAGTTATTAGAGCCTCTATAATGTGAATTATTTGATATATTGTAATAGCTTCTTGAAGACAATGAAATATTTTATCTATAATAATACTAACTTTAGTTTTAATGGTAAGTTTTTCACCATTAAGTATAAATTATGACATATCGCTACATTTAAGTTTTTTAGCAGTCTTATGAATAATTTATAGTCAAAAATATATTGAATCTATATTTAATTTTCTACCAAATATATTTGAAATAAAAACAGCATTTTGTTTAACTATTTCTGCTATGATTTTTACACTACCAATAATGCTTTTTAATTTTTGACAAGTGTCTATAATATCTCCGCTTAGTAATTTACTAGTTATTTGGACAATTCCAATTGCCATGTTATTTTGATTTTTGTCTATAATACTCTATTATATAAATCCTATTTTATGAATAATAATTGGTTATATTGCTTGGATATTATTAAAGTGGGATATATTAATAGTAAATTATTTTTGAAGTTCAATTTATTCAACTATTAAATATGATTTTTGAGAATACAGATGATATTATGAATTATTATATTTTTTTATGCTGACATTTATAATTTTATGGTTTAAAAAAATTAAAACAGATTAATCTGTTTTAATTTTTGATTCAACTTCTTCACTTCATTTATCTATTTTTCATCCTGACAATTCTTCTACTTCAGCTTCAAAATTATCTATTCATTTTCATTCATTAATTATAACTTGTTTTTCATCATTTAATTTTTTCAATGTTTTTTCTTTTTCTCATTTATCTGAAATTTTTTCTGATTCTTTAATTTTATTTGTTATATTTTTTGCTTCTTCCATAAGACTAGTTTTTTTTCTACTTACTTCATCTTTTGCTTTTTTTCATCAAAAAACAGCATCAATCTTTAAACCTTCCATATATAAATCTTTTAACAAGCTATATTTTTTACTTAAATCTTTTTCTTGTTTTATTTCAGTAACAAGTGGCCCATTTTGCTTTTTAAAATCTGGAGAACTATTCTTCAAAATAGTATTCATTGTTGTATCCATTGAGCTAGAAAGATCTCTCCCTTTATTTTCTGATCAATCTTTATTATTTATAGAAATATAATTATCAGAAAGCATTATTTCCAATCATCCAATTCATTTATCTAAATCAATATTTAAAGCTTTAGAATCTTTAAAAAATTCTGTTTTATTAAAGTTTTTTTCCGTTGTAGATTCTTTTTTATCAAATGACTTTAATATATCATTTTTAACTTTATTGTCAGATAAATTAGTAACTATTTTTAACAATTCTGTTAATTCCTCTCATTCTTCAATTTTATTGAACTTTTCTGTAGTCTTTTTAAATAAATCTTCATCTATATGTCATGATTCAAAAAGATTTTTAAGAATAGGAAAATATGGAGAATCTGATTCTGGTTTTTCTTTTTGTTCTTCTACTTCTTTTTTTGGTTCAATTCAATATAAATCATTCATTAATGAAGCTTTTTGTTCTTGTAATGGTACATTTAAAGGAGAATTATATTCTGCATTTTCTTGTTCATTTTTTTCATGATCTCATAATTGAGGTTCCTTTGGCATATTTTTAAATTGACTTAAATCTGACATATTTTCATATAAAAAAATAACTACTTATATTTTATCACATAAGTAGTTATTTTTGCAAATATTTTAATCATCAAATCATGGAGCTATTTTTTCAGCAAATTTTGTAGCCTGTTCATAAACATATGCTATTTCAAAAAGTCTTTCTTCTTTCAATCTAGGAGTCAATATATGAAGTCAAACTGGTAACAATTCTTTTTCATCATCTTCACTTTTAGCAAATCAAGCTGGAACACTTATTCAAGGTAATCAAGCAAGTGAAGCTGGTATAGTATATGCATCAGATAAATACATCTTTACTGGATCATCTATTTTTTCTCAAGCTTTCCAAGCAACATTTGGAGATACAGGACTAACTATAGCATCTACTTCTTCGAAAGCTTTGTTAAAATCATCAATAATTAAAGTTCTAATTTGAGTTGCTTTTTTGAAATATGCATCATAAAATCATGCAGATAATACATAACTTCATAAAACAATTCTTCTTTTAGCTTCATCTCAAAATCATTCATATCTATTATTTATAAATAATTCATCCATTGTTTTATAATCTTCTATTGAATTGTGTCAAAATCTTAGACCGTCATATCTAGACAAATTAGTTGAAACTTCTGCAGGCATTATTATATAATATGTTGCAATGGCATATTTAGTCATCGGTAAACTTACTTCTTTTATTTCAGCTCATAATTCTTGTAATTTCATTATTGCTTCTTCTATTCTATTTCTAACTCATTCATCTAAACCTTCTTCAAAATATTCTTTTGGAACTCAAATTTTATATCATTTTAAATCTTTTTTATTCCATATATCAGGATTTATTAAATCTTTTCATGATATAGATGTATTTTCTTTAGGATCAAATCCATTCATTACATCATATAATAACGCAGAATCTTTTACTGTTTTTGTTAATGTTCATGGGCAATCTAAACTTGATGCCATAGCCATAACTCAAAATCTACTATTTCTTCAATAACTTGGTTTAAATCAAACTATATTACACATACTTGCAGGTTGTCTAATACTTCAACCAGTATCAGTTCAAAGTGCAGCAGGAGCTAATCAAGATGCCACTGCAGTAGCAGATCAACCACTAGAGCCACCAGGAATTCTATTTTTTCACCATGGATTAAATGGTTTTTTAAATGCTGAAGATTCTGTTGTTGATCACATAGCAAATTCATCCATTGCAACTTTTCATAATGAACTAGCTCACTCTTTTAGTAAATTTTCAATTACAGTTGCATTATAAGGTGGTTTAAAATCAGTTAATATTTTAGATGAAGATGTAGTAGGAACTCATATTTCGCAAAAAATATCTTTTATAGCCAAAGGAGCTCAAGAAAGAATTCAATCTTGTTTATTTAATCAATTAATATTAACAAAATTAAATGCTTGTAATTTAGAATCATATTTTTCTATTCTCTTAATAAAATATTCAAAAACTTCTTCTCTAGTAGTTTCTTTTGAGTTAATCTTTTTTATTATTTCCTCCAAACTTAAATCTTTAAAATTCATATTTATAACTTAACAATTAATTTATTTTAGTATAATGATTTTTTATTATTTTTAAAATAATAATGATAAAAAAAATCTTGTCATAATGACAAGATTTTAAAATTATCTAACTTCTTTAAGTCTAGCAGCTTTACCAGTAAGATCTCTAATAAATTTAATAGATTTTCTTCTAACTTTGAATTGTCTTAAAATTTCTATTTTTTCAATACCAGGAGAATGAATAGCAAATATTTTTTCAACTCCAAATGCACCGATTTTTCTTCTAACAGTAATAGTCTTTTCTAATTCAGATTTACCTGCAGTTTTAATAACTAATCATTTAAATCTTTGAACTCTTTCTTTATTACCTTCTTTAATTAATTGATATACTTCAACTTCCATACCAGTTCTAACTTCTGGTCTTCATTCTTGTACAAATGAAGATTGAATTTGTTTAATTAATGCTGAATTTGTCATATTATAATTTTTAAAAAATATAAAATTCCTATCTGAAATTTCGCATATCATATATAAAAATAATTAAAAAGCAAATATATTTATAGAAATTAAAAATATTTTACAAATATAAATATATGTGTTATTATTATTTACATATAAATATATTTATTAAATAATTAAAAAAATGGACTCTCAAGCAATTAAAAACAAACTTATAGAAACTAAAAATAAAGCAATTGACTATTCTGCTGAAAAATTAAGTACTTCTATGTTTACTATAAAAAATAAAGATGAATTAAATGAAACAATTTTAAAATCAAAAAAAACAAGCTTTACAAATAAAGAAACTTGAGTTACAAAAGAATTTTTAAAAAGAGTTTTTATATTATTTTGAGATGATAAATCTGATTTTTTTAAAGAAGCATTGATTATGTTTCCAGTTCTTGCAACTAAAGCATTTTCACAAAATATTACAATGAAATTAGCTAAAACTAGTATCGAAAACTTAAATATTGAAGAGTATAATATTAAAAGAATACCTAGTTTACTGATTTTTGAAGATGAAAAAGTTATAAACGTAATTGAAGGTAGAGAAAATATTTTAAAACTTGTAAAATCCCTTAAATTGGATATAAATAATGATATAGAAACATTTAAAAAATAAGATAAAAATTATGACTCTTACTATTTTAGAAGTATTATATATAGTACTTATCGTTTTTTCATCAATAATTGGTACATTATTAGTACTAGTACTTATAAGAGTATTAAAAATACTTGGACCAGTTATGGAAATACTTGAAATTTACAATAAGATTAAAAGTATATTTTCCGCATATGCATCAATTCCAGACAAAATCAAAGATTTTGCAAAAGATTATATAAACAAAAAAGATCAGTAAAAACTGATTTTTTTTTGTTTATATTTTTATATTTTTAGTTATAATTAATTATAATAAAACTTAATTAAAATAAAGTGTCAAAAATAATTCTCCTAGATAAAAAATTATCAAATCAAATTGCTGCATGAGAAGTGGTTGAAAGGCCAGTTTCTGTCATAAAAGAGATACTTGAAAATTCTATTGATGCTGGTGCAAAAAACATAAAAATAGAAATTACAGAATGATGAACAAAAAAAATAATTATAAGTGATGATTGAATTTGAATAGAAAGAGATGATTTACTAATTATTTGAGAAAAACACTCAACATCTAAGATTAAAAATTTAGATGATTTATACAATGTCATGACTTTTTGATTTAGATGAGAAGCAATTGCCTCTATTTCATCTGTATCAAATATGCAAATTATAAGCAAAAGCGTTATAGAAAATTTTTGAAATACTATAAAAATCCTTGATTTAAATAAAACTGAAATAGAAAAAATAGCATATGAAAATTGAACAAAGATAATTGTTGAAGATTTGTTTTTCAATACTCCAGCAAGATTAAATTACATCAAGAAACCTAGAACTGAATATGCACATATATTAAATTATTTATATGAAATATCACTTTCATATCCAAAGATTGGTTTTGAGTTTATATCTGATGAAAAACAAATATTTTATTTTAAATCTGATGAAGACTTAAAAACTAGGATTTACAATATATATTGAGAAGAATTTTCAAATAATTTGATAGAAATAAGTTTTGAAATGCAATGAATGCAAATAAATTGATATATATCAGATCCAAAAGTTAGTTTTCCAAATAAAAATAAACAAAATATATTTGTAAATAATAGACCAATTAAATCATATATTATTGCAAAAGCTATATCAGATGCTTATAATAGATTTATTCCTCATTCTATGAATCCTGCATATGTTTTAAATTTATCGATTAATCCAACTCTTGTTGATGTAAATGTTCATCCTAGAAAATTAGAAGTAAGATTTGCTTGAGAACAAAATATATTTAGAGCTTTTTATTATAGTGTAGAAGAAAAATTAAATTCTGTTAGTTTAATTAATCCACATAATGAAGAAAATGCAATTTTGAATAATCCTACTTATACAAAAACACAATATAATGATATAGGAAATGATAAAATAACTAATTATTATACTTGATCTGGTATAAAATTTAAATCATACTCACCATATAAAGATACTTCAACAAATCCTAATCAAACAAATATAAATAATGCTATTAATTTTTCAAAATCTATATTAAGTACAGATTTAAGCCAAAATAATGAGATAGAAAATGAAAATATTAATGACTTACATTATACAAAACTTGGAAAAATAATATGACAAGCTCATAATTCATACATAATTGTTGAAACAAAAAATTGAATTAAATTTCTAGATCAACATGCATTAGCTGAAAGAATTATTTATGAGAAGTTAGTCAACAGAGACAACAAAAGTCTTACACAATGATTACTTATATCAGAAAGTATCATTTTAATGCCAAAAGAAGTAAATATTTTAAAAGACAATATAGACACTTTTGAAAATATGTGATTTGATTTTGAAATTATGTGAGGAAATATGGTTATATTAAATTGAATTCCTGATTTTATAAAAAAAGAAAATCTACAAAATATATTTTCTTGAATCCTTGAAGATATTTGATCTCAAAATTTTAATAAATCAAATACACTTCTTGAAGTAAAAAATAAAATTTATGCATATACTGCATGTAGAGCAGCAATTAAATTTTGAAATAAATTAAATTTATTTGAAATGAATAAATTAATAAATGACTCCGTAGATGATTATTCTGCAACTTGTCCTCATTGAAGACCTGTTGTCTTTGATATAAATTTAGAAGAATTAAAAAATAAATATGAAAGATAAAAACACTCTTAAAAGAGTGTTTTTATTGTTTTTTTAGGCTTAATTGTAAAAAGTGTGTGGCTAAAATAAGGAATATTTGGTATAATAAAGCCAAATACTCCTTTATTTTTAACTATGTTAAATAAAAATAGCCATAAAATCTGTAAAAAATGTAAATCAAAGGAAATAAAAAA
>CAYQAV010000018.1:0-6132 GCA_964415565.1 uncultured Candidatus Peribacteria bacterium | reverse complement strand
TTTTATTTCCTTTGATTTACATTTTTTACAGATTTTATGGCTATTTTTATTTAACATAGTTAAAAATAAAGGAGTATTTGGCTTTATTATACCAAATATTCCTTATTTTAGCCACACACTTTTTACAATTAAGCCAAAAATCCATAGAAGTTTTACTTCTATGGATTTTTTAATAACTTGTTTCAACTTCTGTTTTAATCTCATATATAATATAATCTGTTTCATTAAATGATTTTTCACTTAATTTTTCTTTTAATATTGGTATAAAATCATCTCAAGTTAATAATTTTGGATTTATATTTGGTAATATACAGGCCATATTTGAATAATCTTTTTTTATAACTATTACTCAAGAAGTTGTGGGATCAATTTGTTTAATTGATTTATCTTTTAATATACTTCTTGATGAAATCTTATCTACTCTTATTTTTAATTCACTTGCTTCGTTTAGTGTAACTGCTTTAAATCTAGAATCCTTAGTTAATGCATGAATTGTATTTTCTATTAATTCTAAAACTGCATTATCTTTTATTTCTTTTATATTTCCTGCAGAACCTCTAATTTCTCATTTATAATATAGAGTAACAAAAACTGATATTTTTTGTTCTAAAAGTAATGGATTTTCTATTTTTAAATCAAATATTTTAGGTGATTGTATATTTTTCATATAAAAATCTATAGTTTGTTTTACTATTTCTAACATTTTATTTTTATTTTAAAAATTAAATACTATTTTTTTCTTCTTCAGTTCTAGCTTTTTCTTCTTCTTCTAATTCTATTTGGTAAAATATATCTCATAATTGATCCATAGAAGTATATCTATAATATGAATAATATATAGTTTCAAATAATTGTCTAACAAAAACAGTTGTAAAATTTATTATTGGTAATAATAAAGTTAACATTATTAATTTAGCAGTTCAATCTCATAGTGAGCTAAATATTAAAATTGTAAATATAATACTAATAAATAATCAAATAAATGTTCAGTAAAATCATATCAAAATATATCTATAATTATTAAATATTTCTAGTAATAAATTAGTACCAAAAATAATTATCAATGTATGAAAAATGAAAACAAATATTATATTATTGTAATCAATCAATCAAGTATAAATATATATTGGGCTTATAAATATATAAGTTAAAAGTTGAAAAAATGCTAATTGTCAAAATATAACTATGTTTTTTTTGTATTTTTCACTATCAGTAGTATTAAGTATATAATATGTAAAAAAAGATGTTATACTTGTACCAAAAAGAGTAATAAGAGATATAATTATAGGAAACATAGAATTAGTTTTAGATCATGATTTGTTGATTTCAAAAGTTGAAACTATGTTTAAAAAATCAGAAATTATAAATGTAACTATTATTATAAATATACTTCAAATAATTCATGCAATAAAAACTCAAAGAGAGTTGATTAATATATCAGAGAATTTTTGCTTTCTAGGTGATAAAAACATAATTTATTTTTTATTTTTTAAAATATATATTATATATAAAAATGCTCCCAGGCTTATAAAAAAATCAGCGAAATTAAATATAGAAAAATATTTAACTCATATGAAATCTATAACTTTTGAATTAAAAATCCTTTCAAATCAGTTTCAAATGGCTCATCATAAAATTAATCAAAAACTTATATCTATCAATTTACTATTCTTTTTCTTTTCTTCATTAAAATAATAATAGAAAATTCATATTATCAAAATAATAGTTATTATTTTGATAAAGGGTAATTGCATTGAAAATGCAATTCATGTATTTTCAAAATATTCTAAGTAAAAAATGTTTCAAAAAATATCAATTTTTTCATTTAAAAAATTGAGAACAATATTTTTTGTAATTAAGTCAAATACTAGACTTATAATTATAGTAATATAAAAAATCATTAATTTTTTATTAAATATTTATTTTAAAATTCACTTAACTATAGAGTTTCTTTTTATTTCTCCCGATATTATTTCAAAAGTATTTTGATCAGCTTCTATATAGTTTTGTGTCCAACCTTTCCATTTTATAACTCAGTTTTCTTCTTTTACCATTTCTATCAATACTTCAAATTTATTTCATATATTTCTATCAATAAATTCATCTCTTGTACTATCTCAAATAGCTTCTAATCTCCACATCCTATCTTTTTTTATTTGATCGCTAACTTGTTCTGGAAACAATCAAGCCGGAACTCACTCTCATAGAGTATGTGCAGAAAAAGGAAATGCATGAATTTTTGTAATTAATCAATTAGCAACAAGATTATATGTATCCAAGAAATCATCTTCAGTTTCTCCAGGAAATCATACAATTAAGTCTGCTCAAATACTTATTTCAACTCTATCTTCTCTTTTTAGATTTTTTGTTTTTTCTAGCAATTTTCTCATATATTCTCAATCGTAGTGTCTATGCATAGATTTTAAAATACTAGTTGAACCAGATTGAACTGAATAATGAAAATGTGGATAAATTCTAGTACTCTTAAATATTTCTAAACATTTATCATCTATAAATTCAGGTCACATAGAACTTATTCTTATTCTAGGAATTGATGTCTTTTCCAAAATATAGCTAAGTAATTCTGCAAAACGAGATTTTCAAACTTGATTTGTATCTGATAATCACCAAGCAGATAAATTTATACCTGTTAATACTACTTCTTTTCAACCAGAAACTTCGAATTCAAGTATTTCTTCTACTATATCATCTTTATCTCTATAATAGTGTCAGCCTCTTTTTTTAACTGTTAAACAAAAAGTACAAAAACTATCACATCAACCTTGAATTAAAAGAAATTTTTTAGTATAAATTTGAGGAATATTTTTAATTTTTTCGTTTATTTCATTTTTTTTGTAAGCAGTTGCTTTTTTTTCTTCTTTACTATCAATTATTTCTAATTTTAACTCTTCTGGTTTTTCTCCAAGTATTTCTATTTTTCATTTTAAATATTCTAAATCAGGATATATTTCAAAAAAATCATCTTGAGCTTCTCATCTTTTAAATGCTCAACATCAGCTTATAAAAATTTTAGGTCAATGATTAATTCAAAAATTTAAAGAATCATTATCTATTTCTTTTGCTACATCTTTTACAAATTTAATCCATTTTCTTTTTGCTTGATCTGTAACTACACAACTCGCAACAAAAACTCAAGTTTTATCTTTTAAATAAGAGGAATTAAGCCATTCATCTGTATAATATTTATTTACTTTACATCAAAAAATCTTGTATTGCATTATTATTTTTTTATTGTTTATTTTAAATTTGTGTTTATTATATTGCAAATTAATTATTTTTAAAGTTATTCTTAAAAATGCAAGATAGCAATTTTATAAAATATAAGATATGAGTTGATGAAGCCGGTAGATGACCTTGGCTTTGAAGTGTTGTAGCTTGTGCTTTGGCTTTCAATCCTACAAATATGCCAGATTCAGAACTTTTATCTCAAATCAACGATAGTAAAAAATTGACTGAAAAAAAGAGAGAAATGCTTTTTGAAAAACTTATAGAATTTTCTAGGTGAGAAAATCCTAGTTTGTTTTTTTGAGTTTGAGTTGTAGATAATTATATAATTGATGAAATAAATATAAAACAAGCAAATAGGGAAGCAATGAGAAGATCATTAGTTGAACTATCGAGAAAGATAGATTTTTCAAGTTTAAATTGAGTATTTATTGATTGAAATGATAATTATAAATTTGATATCTTGGAAAAGCCAGCAATTTTTATAATTGAGTGAGATTCAAAAGTAATTGAGATTTGAGCTGCAAGTATAATTGCAAAAGTTTTTAGAGATAAACTTATGAATCAATATGCTTTGCTTTATCCTGATTTATGACTTGAAAATCATAAATGATATGGTACAAAAAAACATAGTGAATATTTAACTGATAAGAGTAAGATAACTTGAATTCATAGACTAAGTTATAAACCAGTAAAAAAAATATTAGAAGCAAAACCTAAACTTTTACTACATATTTGTTGCTGACCAGATGGGACAGTTCCAATTATGGACCTAAAAAATGATTATGAAATTATATGTTTTTGGTATGATCCAAATATTCAACCGAAAAAAGAACATGATAAAAGATTAAAGGAATTTATAAAAGTTTGTGAAATTGAAAATGTAGAATATATAGTTTGAGAATATGATTTCAAGAATTTTTTTGATAGAATAAAATGACTTGAAAATACACCTGAAAAGTGAGAAAAATGTACACATTGTTATGATATGAGGCTTGAAAGAACAGCTTTGGAAGCGAGAAAGCTTGGTATAAAATATTGGACTTCAACTTTAAATACTTCACCACATAAAGATTTAGAAAAAATGTTTTTACTTTGAGATAAATGGTCTATAAAAGAAACTTTTGATTCTGATTCAAAAAAACATTTAAAAGAAAAACTTGATTTTTTAAAGATAGCTTTTAGAAAAAATGGCTGATTTAAGAGAAGTGTAGAATATACTAAAAAGCATAATATTTATAGACAAAATTATTGTGGTTGTATTTATAGTGATACATTTCCATGAAAAAATAATAAAAAATCAAAGTTTAGTTGATAATTCATTGTTAGATGAAAAAAGTATTAAAAGATAAAATAATAAATATAGAAAATACTCCAATTTTTGATAATAAGTTTTTATTTTTTTATTTAGATTCAGATTATAATTTAGATAATGTTGATGTTTTTTATATGTCAGAATTACTAAAAGAAAAAGAAAATATTGAACTTTTAAATAACTTAAATTGAAAATTTGCAATGTACTCTGAAGTTTATTCCCCAAAGGATGAACTTGAAATTTTTCAAAATTTATTTTATTATGCTATAAATAATAATAAAAAAATTCATATAATTTGAATAACTTTAAAAGAAGAATTAGATATATTGGAGGATTATTATATAAAATCAGGTTTTTTAAGAACTGATGTAAATTGTTTTATTCCTGATTTTAAAAATACTTTAATTACAGTTTCTGTAAATATAGAAAATTTGATATGGAGATGAAGTGATTATAAAGCTAATTGAAAAAACATATATTTTGTTCCACCAGTTAGAGAAAGTGGTCAAAATAAAGCTATGTTTAAATGAATAAATAGATGAAGTATAGCTTGAATTTATATAAAAGAATATAATGATTTTAATATAAATTTCTTGCAAGATTCTATAAAACTTGAACAAATATTACCATTAACTTTTTCAAATGTCTTTAAATATAATCTAGAAGATATTTGATTTAGTGGAAAAATAAAAGAACTAATAATTAATTATTAGTTCTTTTATTTTTTTAATATATTTCTATATCTATACTATCTTCTAGTAGGTTTTTATTTGTATAATCAAGTTTCAGAGTTACTTTATAATTTCAAGGTTTTCAATAAGTGTGTGTTGGATTAGCTTCTGTTGAAGTATTTCCATCTCAAAAATCCCAAAAATATGCTCAAATTTGTCACTCAGATTTATTAGATGTAAAATCGATTCATTGTAGAGTAGGTGCTTTTTTCATACTAACCTCTATTTTTGCACTTTGAGGAGTTGGTTTTAATATCAATTTTTTACTTGTTGAGTAAGATTTTCAATCAGATGTAGTAACTGTAAGTTTTACATCATAATCTCATGCTTCACTATATCTTCTTCAAGGAACAACTGCATCTCTTTCCTCAGTTATTCAATCGCCATAATTCCATATAAATTTAACTATATTACTATCTCTAACTTGAGATTTTGAACCATCAAATCATATTATAACTGGAACATATTCACTATTTTTTATTATGTCAAAATCAACAATTGCTTCTTTTTTTATAGATTCAATATAAATTTTTTCAGTTATTATTATAGAGTCAGTAGTAACTTTTCTATTTACAAAGTATTCTTTTACAGTGATTGTATGATTTCATTCTTTATTTAATTCATATTCTCAAGTTTTTCATACATAATCTATATTTCAATCAGAATCATAATCCCATTCTATTTTTGTTAGACTATATATGGTTGAATCTCATTTTATAAATCTACCATCTAGTTTTAAATTACTCGGATATCAAACTTCATTTAAAAAATATTCATTTAAAGTAGCATTATATGAAACATTATTAATTTCATTTCAATCTGCATATATTTTTATTTCAT
>CAYQAV010000017.1:0-12855 GCA_964415565.1 uncultured Candidatus Peribacteria bacterium | reverse complement strand
AACCTAAAATTAGTCTTCATAGAGGATTAAAAAAAGAGAGAAAAATTAAACTAATTTTATCTCTCTTATATGGGAAAATTTAATCATCTCAGCCACACACTTTTTACAATTAAGCCTAATTTTATCTCTCTTATATGGGAAAATTTAATCATCTCAGCCACACACTTTTTACAATTAAGCCTAAATTGTATATATTTTGTATATCAAAAAATAACTAACGAAATCGTTAGTTATTTTTTTATTCTAAATCTATATATTGATCCATTCTTATTTGCCATACAAATTCATCAACATGGGAAACAAGTATCATACCTCATTCAAAAGCATCTAGTGCCTCAGCTATAATTGGAATATGTCTAAAGTTTATATGATTTGTAGGTTCATCAAGTATTAATATACCTGGTTTTAAAAATACTAATCTACAAAATGCAACAAGTCATTTTTGTCATTCTGATAAATCTCAAATCCTTGTTTTCATTATTTCTCATGTTATAAGAAATCATGCTGCTTGTCTTCTAAGTTCTTGTTCACCTATTTCTTCTGGTGCAGTTTCTCTTAAACAATCATATACTGTTTGATTAAAATCAAGATTTGAAAAATCTTGTCTGTAGTAACCAATCTTAACTCCTGGAGTAAGTGTACAACCAGATTCATCACCATTTACAATTTTTTCAAGAAGTGTTGATTTACCTATACCATTTGGTCAAGATAAAAGTAAATGATCATCTTTTCTCAATTGAAAATCTACATCTTTAACTATAACTTCATCATGTCTAATTATATGAACACTATGTATATTAAGTAAAACTCCTCCAATATCATCTTGAAGAGGAATTTTAAAGGCTCTGATTGTTTTATCTTCTCTTCTAGAATCAACTATATCTTCTTCCATTTCATCAGCAGCTTCTCTCATTTTTTTTGCAACAAGTCTAAGTTTACCTCATTTATGTGCAAATTTTTCTGCTTGTTCTTTTTTAGCTTGTGCTTCTTTTGCAAGTCTCGCATTTGCCATATTTTCTTTTTCTATTTTGATTTTAATTTGTTCTACTACATCTAAATAATTTCAAACATATTGTTCTACTTTTTTTGTAAATACATCCAAATACAAAACTCAATCTGAAAAACTATTTAAAAAATCTGCATCATGAGAAATAACTAAAACTGTTTTTTTATAATTTTGTAAAAAATCAGTTAGATGCCAAATACCATCTTTATCTAAATTATTAGTTGGTTCATCAAGTAACAATATATCTGGATTTTGAATTAATGCTGCAGCTAGTAAAAGTCTAGCTTGTTGACCTCATGAGAAAGCATTGATTTTTTTATCAAATGCAGCTTTTAAATTTACAACTTCTAAAATTTCATTTATTTGCCTATCTATATTGAAAACATCTTTATCTGGATAATATTTTCTAAAAAACTCTAAAACTGTTAATTCTTTATCTTCAGGTAAAACAACTTGATATCAAGTTGCAATAGTTAAATCTTTATCTATATTTATTAATCAAACTTTTTTTTCTAAATTTCAATTTATAAGTTTAAAAATAGTTGACTTACCTGCACCATTTTGTCACATGATTGTTATTTTACTACCTTTTCTTACATTAAAACTAACTTCTTCTAAAATAGGTTTTCTAAAATCGTAGTGAAAATCTACATTTTTAAAACTTATTACAGTCTCGTTTGAACTCATTATTTTTTAATATTAAATTTTAAATCGCATATAATATATACAAAATATGTAAAAAATGAAATTTAAGTAAAAAAATCTGCTTTTAAAGCAGATTTTTTATATATTTTCATATTTATCATTCATAGCATCAAGTACTCTTTTTACAGATATAACATATGCTCAAGTTCTAAGTGAAACTTTGTTTTCTCTTGCTTTATTAAATACATCAACTGTAGCTTTTTGAATTTTAGTTTTAAGCTTTATATCAACTTCTTCTTCTTCCCAATAATAATTTGAATTATTTTGAACTTGTTCAAAATATGAAACCATTACTCAACCAGAATTAGCTAAAATATCTGGAATAACTTGGATATTATTTTTAAATAATACTGTATCAGCATCTGGAACAACTGGTCAATTTGCTAATTCTAAAATAAGTTTAGCTTTGATTTTTTTTGCATTTTCAAGAGTTATTTGATTTTCAAGTGCAGCAGGAACAAGTAAATCACAATCTAATTCAAGAATTTCTTCATTTGATACTTTTTTAGAATCCTTGTAATCAACAACAGATTTTTTAGAAGATTTTAAATTAATAATTTCTTTTAAATCTAATCATTTTTCATTATAAATTCATCATTTTGAATCTGAAATTCAAATAAGTTTTGCTCAATTTAAAGTCAATATTTCTGCAAAAGTTAAACCTGCATTTCAAGCTCATTGAACAATAAAACTTTTTCAAGTAATATTTTCTCAAATAAGTTCTAAATATTTTTGTAAAACATAAACTCAACCTTGAGCTGTAGATCTTCATCTTCATTTTGAACCACCTGAAGTTAAAGGCTTTCATGTAAAACTTCCTGGAGAATAAACTCAAACTAGTTTTGAATATTCATCCATCATCCAAGACATAATTTGTGGAGTAGTATTTACATCAGGTGCTGGAACATCTTGTTCTGGACCTATGTATTTGTATAATTCTCTTACATATCATCTAGAAAGCCTTTCTAATTCAGTAATTGACAACATTTTTGGATTAACAATTACTCATCATTTTGATCATCAAAGTGGTATATCAATAACTCAAGATTTAAAAGTCATCCAAATTGAAAGAGCTTTTACTTCATCTCTAGAAACATTTTGATGAAACCTAATACCTCATTTAAAAGGACCACGAGCATCATTATGTTGACTTCTAAAACCTGTAAAAACTTTTATTTCTCAATTATCCATTTTAACTGGAATACTTATTTCAATAATTCTTTTTGGATTTGAAATAACTTCTAATTTTGAAGTATATACTTGACTATTTAATATTTCAATAGCTTGTTTTAATTGTATTTTAGCACTTTCAAATGGGTTTATATTATTTGTCATATTTTTTTATTATTAATTATTATTTAATTGATCTAATTTTCATAATCTTTGTATTTTATATTTTCAAGTTTCAATATCTAGTTTATATATATTAAACTCTGTATCAAAATTAAATTTATCATTTCTAACTGCAAAATTCATAGAAACTGAACCTTCAGGAGAATAATTTCTATGAAAAACTCAAGTTGGCCATCATAAAATTCATGGTCATTCTAATATAATTTCTCAATTCCATTTTATAAGTTCATGAGATATTTCAAATCTTTCTATTTTTCAATGTTTTTTAGTATATAACTCAATATATCTATTTCAAGAAAGTGTAATCAAATTATCTTCTTGCCCTGTATGCATATACCATAAATTATCTTTTCATCAAGCACTTCATGGTGATTTTGCTCCAGGTTTATGGGTAACAATATCAATTCAATTAAATTCTTGGTATAAAGACATAACATCAAAATCAACTTTTTCAGTATTCCTAAATTTTTTTAATGGTATTATATGAAATAATCATTCTATTTTTTTAACTATATCATTATTTTTTTCATGTATATTTCTAGACATAATTTTTTATTAATAAATATATGCAAAGATTATATCATATAAAATTAAGAAAACCTTAAATATTTACCTTTACAAATAAAATTTTGCATCAATTACTATACTTTCTATATCATCTGTAAATACTGGATTTATATCAATCTCACTTATTTCATCAAATTCTTTAAATACAAATTGTAATGCAAAAACTATATCAATTAACTTTTCAAAATCTATTCAAATTTGTCATCTAACTCACTCTAATATTGGAAAAGATTTTAATTCTTTAAGCATATTGAGTATTTCATCTTTTGATACGATTCAAATTCTCATAATTACATCTTCAAATACATTTACATATATTCATCAAAATCAAATAAACATAATATTTCAAAAACTCTTATCTCTTTTAAATCATATAAAGATTTCATGAGTATTTTTCTTTTGTGTTACCATTTTTGCAAATGTAATTCAAAATATCTTCGCTTGGTGACACTTTTTTTCTATATTTTCAAGTATTTTTTTATAAGCTAAAATTGATTCTTCTTTTGAAGAAATATTTAAAATAACTCATCAAACATCACTTTTATGAGGTATATCCGGAGAACTAATTCTAGCAGCAAGCAGCTTCGAATTTATTTTTTCATAAGCATTTTCTACATCTTCAACTTTTGTAACCAAAATTTCTCTTGAATAATTTATACCAAAACTTAATAATATTTCTCAAGTTAGATCATTTGAACAAAATTTTTGTTCTTTTTTTAATTTTTCTTTTAAATTTGTTAATTCATTTGGTAAAATAAAATCAATTTTATCTTCTGATTTTTTCAATTCCCAAAATTTTTGTTTTAATAATTTAGAATATAAAAATATAGGTTTTTCAGGAAAATCATAATGCAAAATATTGTTTTCTTTTAAAATTTTGGTTCACTCTAAAACTAGATTTCATCATATAAAAGATACAAAAATTAATTCATCTTTATATGTATTTTTATGATTTAAAATTACATTTGCAATATTTTCAACATCTGTAACACTTTGTGCAGTAAGAAGCAACAATATAGCTCTCTTTTTCACAATTTTTGAAAAGTTGTTAAGTATTTGTGAATAAGTTTTTGATGTTGCATCTCAAATAATATCAATAGGATTTGAAACACTTGATGACGAAGATAATCAAATTTTTAAGATTTCTTTTTCTTCATCATTAAATTGACTAAGAACAACATCGTTAAATTCACAATGATCTGTTGATACTACTCATGGTCATCCTGCATTTGTAATAATTACTAACTCTTTTGGTATATTTTTATAATCAACTTTTGAAAATATTTCTATCATAGAAAAAAAATCTTCTAGCGAATTTGTTGAGTGAATATTGCTATGTAAAAAAGCTGAATCAAGTATTTTTTTATCTGATGATAAAGCTCAAGTATGTGAAATTGCAGCTTTTTGTCATAAATTAGAAACTCATGATTTTATCAAAATAATTGGTTTAATTTTTGAAACTCTTTTTGAAATTTCATAAAATAATTCTCATCTTTCTAAACTTTCTAGATATAATGCTATAACTTTCGTTTTATCATCTTTTTCAAGCTCAAGTAAAAAATCAACTTCATCAATTCAAGCTTTATTTCACATAGAAATAATTTTTGAAAATCAAAGATTTTTATTACTGGCCCAATCACTTAAAGCAACTGCAATTGCTCAACTTTGAGAGATTAATCATATATTTCAAGATTTTATGTTCTTAACTCAAAAACTTAGATTTAGATTATTTATTACATCAAAATATCATAAACAATTTGGTCAAAGAAGTGAAATATAATATTCACTAGCTATATTTTGTAGCTTATTTTCTCCTTCTAAATTACCAATTTCTTTAAATCAAGCAGAGATGATTATAACTCTTTTAATTCAAAATTTTGCAACTTCTAAAAAAGATTCTTCTACAAAATTTGCTGGAATTGCAAAAACTGCAATATCTACTATTTCAGGCAATAAAGAAATAGATTTATAAAAAATTATTTCTTCAAAATTACCTCATTTTGGATTTACTCAATATTTATTTCAAGAAAAATTTAATAGATTTTTTAAAAGTGTATTTCAAATTTTTCATTCTACTTCTGAAGCTCAAATTATTACTACTGATTTTATATCAAAAAAATTCATTTTATTTTAGACTATATTTTAAGTAAGATTATTTTAACATAAATTTAAATAATTACTATATTTTCAAAACTATTTCTTCTTTACTAAATCTAACTTTTGGCTTAAATGCATTTTTATCTTCACTACTTCTATATCAAATAGGTAAAACAACTACAGAAGCTAATCAATGTTTATCTAATTCTAATATTTCATCATATTTTAAAGAATCAAAACCTCAAATTGCACATGAATCTATCTCTTTTTGTGCCAATAAATTCATAACATTTCAAAGTGCTAAAAATACTTGTTCACTTGCCCATAAGATTTTTCCATTTTCATCTAAACTAGAGAAATATCATTTCATCATACTTTCATATACTGATAATTGTTCTTTTGTTGCTCAAGTTATTTTTGAGTTATTTAAAAGAAATTTGTCTATATATTCATTATCTAAATTTTTAATTCTAGCAAAAACAAGTAAATGTGATGCTTTTGTAATTTGACTTTGATCCCAACTATGAACTTGCAATTTTTCTCTTATTTCAGGGTTTTCTATAATTATTAATTTCCATGGTTCTAAACCAAAACTTGATGGTGTAAGTCTAAATGCTTCAATTATTTCCTCTAAATCTACTTCTGATACTTTTTTTGTAGTATCAAAATCTTTTGTAGCATATCTCCACTCCAATTTTTTAATTAAATCTGACATATTTTTTATATTATATAATATTTATAATTTACTATACTTTATATAGTAATTACTACTATATTTAAGATAGCAAAAAAAGCAAGAAAAAAGAATAAAATTCAAATTGATTTTATTCTTTTATTAATTCTAAATAATTTATTTTTAACTTATGTTCCCTAAATATACTTTCAAATTCTGTTAGATTTTGTTTATCAAAACTTTCTATTTCATTTTCATAATCATATGATAATTTTTCTATATTCCACTTTGAAAAAACTCTTATAAGCTCAATAGTATCTTCAAAATATCATAAATGGTCAGTTTTGAAAATAACTCTTCATCAAGTTTTTGTTATACTATACAAATCACTTATAAATTTCTCACTCCATAATCTATTTTTTCTTTGTCTGTCTTTTTTATCCCATGGATCTGGAAAAAAAACATAAGTTAGAGAAACTTCTCATTTCTCAAATATTCTGTAAATATTTTGAGCCATAGATTTAACTAAAATAAAGTTTTTTCATCATTTTTCAAGTGTTTTTTCAGCCGTAAAATAAAGTCTCTTATATCTTATTTCAAATCATATAAAATTTTTTATAGGATTTTTTGAAACAATTCCTGAGAAAAAATTTCAAAGTCATGTTCAGATTTCAACTACTAAATCATTTTCATTTCAAAAATATTCTCACCAAAGTCACTTTTTTTCAAAAGCTTCATTTTCTTTATCTATTATTTTTTCATGGTCTTCTACTTTTTGTATATAAGCATTTATTTCTTTATATTTTTCACTCATTTTATATTTCTAAATTTTTATAATGTGTTAATTTATAACTTTTATCTTGTTTCAAAATTGTAATAACATCAAATCTAATTTTTTCAAAATTAAGATGATTTTTCACGACATAATACTCAATTGTTTTTCTAAATTTATATAATTTAGATTTTGTTATTGACTCTTCTGGTGTTCAAAATTTTATACTATGCCTATATTTAACTTCTAAAAAAACTGTTATTCAATCTTTAAAAGCAACTATATCTACCTCTCAAAATCTACCAAATTTGAAATTTGTATCTTTTATTATGTATCAATTTTTTTGTAAATATTTTATAGCAATTAATTCTCACTCATCTCACTTGCTTTTTGTTGATTGCATTATTATAAAATTAAGTGGAGAGACTTTTTATATTATATATTTGGTTTTTCTATTTTCTGAAACAAACGAAAATTGTTTGAGTCCCAAGTTTAAACAAAGTTTAAACTGGTCGAGTTTTTGAGTTTGTGAAAGAAATTAGATAAAACCTATTTTAATAATTTACAAAATATGCTTTAAAATTTCATCGTTTATTTCTTCTATACTTCTCATATTTCACTCAAATTCACAATCTATCTTTATCCAATCATACTTTTTTATTACTTGCATTGCTGCATTATAAGCATTAGTTAGATGATTTTTATCTTCTTCATGAAGATCCATTTTTTTTCAATCTTTTAAATATTCTCTTTCCTCTTTTTTAAGAACCAGTTTTTGGCTAGTTTCAGGTGTTACATTTAAAAATATAACTTTATCAGGTCTAGGAATATTAAAAATATTAAATTCCAAATCTTCTAACCATTCTAAAAATTCATCTCTTTCTGCTTCGTCCACAAGTTTTCCTGTTTGATGAATCATATTTGCAGAAACATATCTGTTGCTTATAACAAAATCATAAGTTTCAAAATCAGTTCTCAAATTAAAACTATCATCAAATCTATCAAGAGCGTAAAAAATACTTGCTTGTTTTGCAGATACATTTTTTCCATAAATTCAATTTAAATATTTTTCTACAAAAAAAGCTGATTTTTCCCCATATCTTGGATAATCTAAAACTTTTACTTTTTTACCAAGTTTTTTTAGATTTTCTTCAAGTAATTTTACTTGTGTTCATTTACCAGAAGCATCAAGTCAATCAATAACTACAAACATAATTTCATATTTTTAATTATAATTTTTTTTTATTATAGTGTAATTTTGAAAATATGGAAGTTTTATGATAAAATATAGTTAATATAATTAATTTTAAAAATATGGCTGGAGATATTGTACCGGATTTTTATAAAAATCAGTGAGAAATAATAAATAAAGGTCCTATAATTTGAGAAATGAAATCTAAATATGATAGATTTTTAAATTCATATTTACAAAAAACATTTGAAGAATGAACTGATAAATGATTACTTCAACTTGTAAAAGCTAACTGAGATAATATAAATTTCAGAATTTTTTTAGATTATTTACTTAAAAATAATCCTGAAAATTTAAAAAATGACGATCTTTATCAATTGGCTGCGCTTAGAAATGATGTAGTAAATCTAAGAGAAGAAATTGAAGATATGTGACCAAGAGATTTTCAAATTATTGAATGAAATATTTGAGATTATAGATTTATGTGAAGTGATAGTTTTGAATATATGTGAAATAATTTTTATGCTGTAAAAGTTGATTTTTCAAAAATAAAAAATCACAAAATTAATTCTTGGTTAAATATAGAAACAACATATAGAAAATGAGATAAATTTTTTATTCAATATGATTGAAACAATATAATAAAATATTATTCAGGCAGAAGTCAAGATAATATAAAATTACTTTGACATGAAGTAATAGATCATAAACAAGAAACGATTGTTAGATGATGAAAAATATATAACAGATGAGCTGTTGAAGAGATATATTTAAGAAAACTTTGAATGAATTTAAAAATAAAATTTTTTGAAAAAAGAAAAACTGATTAAAATCAGTTTTTTTCTTTACATTTAAAATAAATAATTTAGAATATAAAAAGAAATCTTACTAAAATTATATAAAAAATGGGAATAAGCGAAGATTTAGAATCCGCAATAGATATAGTAGATTTAGTTTCAAAATATGCTAGTCTAAAAAAATCTGGGGCAAATTACAAAAGTAACTGTCCTTTTCCTGGTCACAATGAAAAAACTCCTAGTTTTATGGTAAGTCCAGCAAAACAAATAGCATATTGTTTTGGTTGTCACAAATGATGAGGCCCTATAAAATTTGTAATGGATATAGAAAATTGTGAATTTAGAGATGCACTTGAAATACTTGGAAATTATACTTGAATAAAGGTAAATAGTAATTTCAATAAAGAAAAATTTGAAGAAAAAAAGAGTATGTACTCTCTTTATAGAGATGCAAATAACTATTATAAAGAAGCATTAAAAAATTATCCAGAAATCAAAAAATATTTATTTGATAGATGATTAAGTGATGATGTCATAAGAGATTTTGGTATATGATATAGTGATTCTTGAGTTGAATTATATAATTATCTAAGATGAAAATGATATGATGATGAACAAATTTCTGATTCTCATATTTTTATAGATACAAAATCTAAAAAAGATAAATTTATAAATAGGATAATCTTCCCTATTCAAAATGCTAGATGAGATTTTGTAGCGTTTGCTTGAAGAATTCATGGAACATGAGAACCAAAATACCTAAATTCTCCTGCATCAAACATATATGATAAATCAAATTTATTATACAATTTATTTAATGCTAGAACTTCTATAACAAAACTTGATTACGTTATAATTACTGAGTGATATATGGATGCGATTGCTCTATATAGATGAGGTTTTACAAATGCAGTTGCAGTTTCCGGAACAGCTTTAACAGAAAAACATTTAACATTATTAAAAAGACTTACAAAAAAAATCTATCTTTGTTTCGACTGAGACTGAGCTTGAGAAAAAGCAACAAAACTTAGTTTAGAAAAAATGAAAAACGAAGGTTTTGAAGTAAAAATCATACTTTTGAGTTGATGAAAAGATCCAGATGAAATAATTAGTTCATGAAAAGATTTTAGTGAATTTATAAAAAAAGCAGTTACTCCTATCTGATACTATATAAAAAAATCAAATTTTGATACAAATAGTATAGAAGAAAAGAAAAAATTATTATCTGAATTACTTGATATAGTAAAAAGTTACTCTGACAATATAGAAAAAGACTATTATTTAAAAGAAATTTCTACACTACTAAACATAAATTCAAATATAGTTTATGATGCTTTTAATAAGATTAGATTTACAAATCATGATTCAAAAAACAAAAATCTAGAAATAAAACAAACTCTTAGTTCTAGTGAAGTTGCAATTTGATATTGTATAATGGATGAAAAAAACATAGATTATATAAAGAAAAATATAATTTTTGAAGATGCAATTTGAAAAGATTTGAAATGATTTATAGAAAACTGAATTTGATATTTAGATGGCCTAGAATTATCTAAAAAAGAAAGATATAAAGCAATTTCTTTAAAAGTTGAAAATGATAATTCTATAACAAATTCAACTCATACAGAAGAAGAACTAAAAAAAATAATAGAATGACTTAATAGAGAGTTTTATAAAAGTGAAGTTTTAAAGCTAAAAAACTTGATAAATTCTTGAGATAATGATGCTCTTTTAAAATATTCTATCCTAGTATCAAAAGCAAAAAAAGCCAAAATAAAATAAATTTGATTATTTGGCTTTTTTTTATATAATAAATCGCGAAAAGAATATGAACTTCTTTAAAAAAGATGAAAAAATTAATATAATACTTTTTTGCTCCTTCTAAAAAAGAATAATAAGAAGGAATTTTTTGTATTATTTGTATAGATTTCTTATTTATATTTACTAATAAAAAGCTAAATGGCAGCTAAAAATAATAATAAAAAAGTAAAAAATAATATAGCAGAAGAAATATCTTTAGATGATTTAGATTTAGATATTTTGAAAGAAGTTTGAATAACAAATGAAGAAATTGAAAATTTTAATATTGAAAATAATTCCAAAAAGAAAAAAGAAACAAAAAAAGAAGAAATAATTATAGAAAAAGAAATTAAATCTAAAAAAAGAAAAAATATTGATTTTGATGATGAAGAATCTGTAGATAATGATATAATAAGTGATATAAATGATAATGAAGATGATTTTGATTTTGAACAGGAAGAAATATTTATAGAGCCTACACCTGAAGATTTGGAAGAATTAAAAGATATTGACATTGCTGAAGACTTTGAAGATATTGCTTTAGCACTTCAAAAAGAAAAATGATTAAGTAAACTACCAAAAGATAGAAGTGAAGATAAAAGAAGAGTTTGAAAATGATTAAATGAATTTATTGATGTGAATGTTCCTGAAAAAATGCTTGAATGAATGCCAGAAGAAATTCAAGAATTAATGAAAAAAGGTAAAAAAGAATGAACTGTTACTCAAGATGAAATAATGGTGGCTATTCCAAATGCTGAAGATGATTTAGACTTACTTGATGAAGTATATACTAGATTTCTTCAATTAGAAATAGATATAGTTGATAATATGGATAAAGAAAATCTTTTTTCTACTGATGAAAAAAAGAAAAAAGATAAATCAAATATTTCATTATCTGAAATAAGCGATGATTCAATTAGAATGTATTTAAACGAAATTGGTAGAGTTGAACTTTTATCAAGTGAAGAAGAAATAGAACTTGGTAAACAAATAAGAGCTTGAAGTATGGAAGCTAGAAAAAAACTAGCAGCTGCTAACTTAAGACTTGTTGTTTCAATTGCAAAAAAATATATGTGAAGATGATTAGGTTTATTAGACTTAATTCAAGAATGAAATGTAGGATTATTTAGAGCTGTTGATAAATTTGACTCTGATAAATGATTTAAATTTTCTACTTATGCAACTTGGTGGATTAGACAATGAGTAACTAGAGCAATTGCTGATCAAGCTAGAACTATAAGAGTTCCAGTTCATATGATTGAAACAATAAATAAATTTACTCATACTTATAGAAGACTAACTCAAGAATTAACAAGAGAACCTCTTATGGAAGAACTAGCTACTGAGCTAGATATGGATATAAGAAAAGTAAGACAAATCATGAGAATATCTCAAGATATCTTAAGTCTTGACTCTCCTGTTTGATCTGAAGAAGATACAAGTCTTTGAGATTTTATAGAAGATGATAAAAATCCAACTCCAGATGCTCAAACAAATATGAATTTATTAAAAGATAATTTATATGAAATGCTTGATTTTCTAACTCCTAGAGAGAGAAAAATCATCATTATGAGATTTGGTTTAGATGGTTGAGATGTACATACTCTTGAAGAAGTTGGTAAAGAATTTTGAGTTACAAGAGAAAGAATTAGACAAATAGAAGCAAAAACTCTTGAAAAATTGAGAGAACATCCAAATGCAGATAAAATTAAATTTTTCTAATAAAAAAATAAACCTTTAAAGGTTTATTTTTTTAGGCTTAATTGTAAAAAGTGTGTGGCTGAGATGATTAAATTTTCCCATATAAGAGAGATAAAATTAGTTTAATTTTTCTCTCTTTTTTTAATCCTCTATGAAGACTAATTTTAGGTTTAATATGTCAAAATAATCATT
>CAYQAV010000016.1:0-6754 GCA_964415565.1 uncultured Candidatus Peribacteria bacterium | reverse complement strand
TTCCTTTTCTATATCAGAAATCATACTTAAACAATAATCTCCATAATTTATATCTTCACTTGATAATTGTCTATTATTTTTTAAATCACGAGCATTCATACAAAAAATAATTTCTGCGTTGTCTTTTAAAGATGAAAAGATTTGTTTTTTACTATCAGCAAAAAATCCTGGCATTACTCTTGATGCATGTGGATCATACAAAAACTTCCCTCATATTTCTAAATAAAGTCTATTTTTAAATTTAGAGATTCTATCTAGTATTGCATTTTTTTGCATTTCTATGTATTTTTGTCAATCAAAACCTGCTTTTTCATAACTTGTAATATCTGAACTTTTCATAAAAAAAGACTTATATATTAATTTATATAAGTCTAACATATTTTTGTTGAAAAGTGAAGAAAATTAAAGGAGTTTTATTTTATAAATTAATCTACATTATTTTTTCTTTTCATGAGAGTATTTTTTGTTTTGAAATTACTTTTTTCCCTGTTTCTTTTTCTAATTGTTTTCTAGCAACTCCTGCTACATTTCATCATCTTTTACTTGCTTTTTTTACTTTTTAAAAACCAAGTATATCATCTTCTTTTATTATTTCTGTAGTTGATGCTTCTGCTAGCATGTTAAAAACAAGCTCTAAATTAGTCATATTATCTTTTAGTGATTCTTTTTTTAATCATTTTAAATCTTTGTATTCACTTGTTGTCATATCTGACCAAGATTTCAAAATTTCATTTGTTAATATAGCATATTCTACTCACTCTTTTATTCACCTATCTTTCCATTCTGATGTAAGTTCTTTTCTTATATCTATAGATTTAAGTCTTTGTTTTATCCAATTTTCACTATATCACTTTTTTCTATAAGTTGAAATAGCTCTTTCTACTGCAAGTTCTGGGTCATAAATCTCATTTATTCTTTAATCTCAAACTTTGGCTAACCACATCTTAAAAGGTTCAGCTTTTTTACTAGGAACACTTTGAATAAGTCTTAAAATAGTCTTTGTATCTCATACATCTGTAAGATAATTTTTTCAATCTGAAGCTTTTAATTTCAGTTGCTCGATAATATCGAACAACTCACTTCACTCCTCTTTTAATTTTTTTTTCAATTCAGCCCAATATCTTCTAGGCTGACTAGATTGAGTCAAAGCCTCAATTATATCAACAATTGAAAAATACCAGTCTCCTTTCTCTGAATCCCAAACTTTTCTAATTTCTTTTTGTTCAAAAATTGCCAATTTTGTTTCCATATTTTTAAATTATTTGAGATAAAACTTTGGAGAGCTTTTAATTCATTATATTTAAATAATTATTTTATGCAAAAGTTTTATATACTATTTATATACTTAGTAAGAAATGTCTAAATAAAGCTATTGTCGGAATTACCGAAATTACTTATTTAAAGCTAAAAGGAGAGCTTTATTTTTATTATATTTATATCAAATTCTTGTCAAAGAGTTTTCAAAATTTAATACGGATTTAATGTCTTGTTTATGAGATAAAAATTGATATAATGAGATGAATAAATAATTTAATTATAATAAAATTATGAAAATAGAGTATATAAAAGATTTAATTGATAGGTCTGTAACGTGAGAATTACAAGTTCCAGAATTTCAAAGAGAATATGTTTGGGATAAAGAACAAGTGAAATTATTATTAGATAGTTTATATAGAAATTATACTATTAATAGTATTCTAATTTGGGAATGATGAAATGAGTTAGCTAGAAGAAGAGTTTGATGAGCTATTTCAGAAATAAATTTTCCTACAAGTGAAAATAAAAATATTACTTATTTACTTGATTGACAACAAAGAACAACAACTCTAACTTCAATTTTTTCTAATGAAAATATTTATAAATGAAATAATATAAGACCTATAAAATATGAATTATTTATAGATGTGAAAAATTTTAATGAAAATGAAGAAGAATGAATAGTAGATAGATTATATTTTGATGATGAAAAAATAGAAATATGAGAAGAATATATTAAATTAAATGATTATTCAATTAAAGATTTATATAAAAAATATTGATTAAGATTTATCCCTTTAAAAGCATTATATATTGATAAAGCAGAAAAAGATTTTTTAAATTTTTTAGAAAATGATGACATAAGAGACTTTTTTACTATTACATGAATATTAAAGAAAAAAATCCTTGATAGAAAAGTATATGTTATAGAACAAGAATGAAAATTAGAACAAGTTTTAGATATTTTTGAAAGAATTAATACAAAAAATACTAAATTAAATATGTTTGATATAATGGTTGCAAAAACTTATAAAAAAATCTGAAATAATTATTTTGATTTAAGAAATTTTATAAAAATAATGAAATCAAAAAAATCACTTTCAACTAACAATTATTTTAATGAACTAGATAATTTAGGAGAAGATGAAATTTATAAATTTAATGATGATAAAGAACTTTTATTTATTATAATGTTATTTTTACAAGATAAAAAACAAGTAAAAGAAAGAGAAATATTAAAAATAACTACCGAAGAATTAATAAATAATTGTAAATTAATAAATAAACTATTTAAACAACTTATTGATGAATTAGATAATTTTAAGATTCAAACTTGAAATTATAATAAATTTAAACCGATTATTAAATTTTTATCCTTATATATTTCATCTCATAAAGATTTAACTCATGAAAAAAGAATATTTTTATCTAAATGGTTTTGGAATACTATTTTATTTAATAGGTATTCTTGAGCACAAAATGAAAGAATACAAAAAGATTTTAATGAGCTTTCAATTGATAACTATTCAAATAAGTTGATTAATTCAAGAAATAGAAATTTTAAAATAAATATTGATGATAATAACTATAAATTAGATGCTTATTATAATAAACAATCTACTCAATTATTTACTGCTTTAGAATTATTAATGTTAAATAACTGAATTAAAGATTTTTATAGCTGAGTAGAAGTCAATAAATGAACTGAAAATAAGAGTAAAATGGAACTTCATCATATTTTCCCAGAAAATTCAATTATATGAAAAGAAATTAGAAAAAAATGAGATAATCTTTTAAATAATATTGCAAATTTAACTCCATTAACTAAAGAAACAAATAATAAATTTATAAATAATAAAAATCCAAGTATTTATATAAAAGATTTTAGAAAAGAAATATGAAATGAAAAATTTAATGAATATTTAAAAACTCATTTAATTTCTGAAGAAATGGTAGAAATGCTAGAAAATGATAATTTTGATTGATTTATAGAAGCAAGAACTAAATTGATTTTAAATAAAATAAATAATTTAACTATTCTGAATTAAATTTGATTTTTTCTATATAATTATATAATTTAGATACAAAGTCTAGGTTACAAAATAAATCCTAGATCCTTCCTACTTAATTGTAGGGCAATTAAAAAACACACTAACAAATAAATTGTTAGTGTGTTTTTTTAATTCAACCCTTTCATACTCAACTGAATCTTCCCTGTATTTTGATCAATTGCAACTATTTTTACTTTTACATTTTGTCATACTTCAACTACTTCTTTTGGATCCTTTATAAATCTATCAGTAATTTGAGATATATGAACTAATCAATCATTTTTTGTACCAATATCAACAAAAGCTCAAAACGCAAGTACATTTCTGATAACTCAAGAAATAATATCTCCTTCTTTTATACTTTTTGGGTCTATTTTTGCACTCGCTTTTTGATGTGCTGAATTTACTCTTTTTTCAGTTCAAATATTTGAAATTGAATTTAAAATAAATTTAATTGTTCAAATTGTAACATCTGGATAAAGTTTTTTTAATTCTGTTTCATTTTGTTTAAAAAGAATATCTATATCCCCCTCGCCTCTAAGGAGAGGGGCTAGGGGTGAGGTCTCAATATATTTTGCCAAAGCATATTGCTCTGGATGAATATCACTATTATCAAATTTATCACTACTTTCAGGCACTCTAAGAAATCATGCAGCTTGTTCATATACCTTTTCACTAAGTTGTTTTTTTAGATGAAGTCTTGATTTATATGGTCTATTATTGTAAATCTTTTTTGCAGCTCTTTTATCTATCCCAGAAATAAATTCTAGTACATAACTTGATGCTGTATTTACATTTATACCTATATTATTTACTGTATCCTCAACTACAAATCACAATTTTTCTTCTAGTTTTTTTTCTGGCATATCGTGTTGATACATCCCTACTCATATACTTCAAACTGGGATTTTTACAAGCTCACTAAGCGGATCTATATATCTTCTACCAATTGAAACTGTTCATCTATCCAAACTATCTAATTCTGGAAACTCTTCAGCTGCTGTTTTACTAGCACTATATACTGAAGCTCAACTTTCATTTACTATGTAAATCTCTATACTTGTAATTTCATTTAACAAATCAATTGTTTCATTTACTCAAGTACCATTTCAAATAACAATTACTTTTGGATCTTCTTTTTCTAAAATAAGTTTCAAAATAGCTTTTGCTTCTAATTTTTTGTGTAAAAATATTTTTTCAAATGAAATTGGATTACCAAATTCATCCAAGATTGCCATCTTACAACCAGCATTGAAACCTGGATCTATAGCCAATATTTTTTTACCATATTCTGGTTTTGTCATAAGCAAGTTATACAAATTGTTTTTAAATGTGTCTATAGCTTCATCTTCTGCAATTTCAGCTAAATTTCATCTAACTTCATTTTCTACAGAACCAAAAAGTGCTTCATAACCTTCTTTGAATCAAGCTTCTAATTCTACTATAAAAGGATATTTTGTTTTCAAAATTCTAGCATAATGAAATGCAATTCATTCATAAGTTTTATCAGTTTTTTCTATTTTAATACTAAGTATTTCCAATTTTTCTCATCTATTTAAAGCCAAAATTTGATATGGTTTTAAATATGAAATTTTTCATGAAAAATCTTTATAAAGTTCAAATTTAGGTATTTGATTTCTATCTTTTTCATTTAATTTTTCTAGTGCTTTAGCTGTTTTTATTTTTGAAGTTATATTATTGTATTTTGTTAGAGTTTCTATCAAATCAGCTCTTAAATCAGCATTTGCTGAAATTTCAGCTCAGATTATATTTATACTTCATTCTATTATTTCTTCTCTAGAATAATCCTTTAGTAAATTTTCAGGTATCTCAAAACCATCTCTATTTTTCTTTATTTCATCAGCAACAACTTGAAATCATTTTTCAATTGCAATCATAGCTTTTGTTTTTTTCTTGCTTTTATATGGCTTATATATTTCTTCTACTTCTTTTAGAGTTTTCGCTTTTAATATATTTTCAAATAATTCTTGAGTCATTTTTCACAATTCAACTATACCATTTACGGCAGTTTTTTTAGCATTGTATATGTTTTCTAATTTCTTTTGTAAATCTATTATTGCTCTTATATGATCTTCGTCTAAATCTCAAGTTTTTTCCTTTCTATAACGTGCAATAAAAGGAACAGTTGCTCACTCTGCAATAAGTTCAAGCACAACTTGTACTTGAAAATCTTTAAATCCTAATTCCTTGCTAACTTCAATTATATAATTTGGTTCTGGTAATACATATACTAATTCTTCTGTCATTGTTTTATATTTAAAAATTACTCTTTTTTTATTTTATAAGCTAGAAGTTTTTTTGCAAGAAAAAAAGAAAATATAATAAAATTATATTATATTTTCTTAAATTCTTCTGGATATTTATCTCAAACATAGTTTATAACAAATTCAGTTTTTAATACATAAGTAACTGATTCTTTATAAGTATTGGTAGCTGAAATTATAGATAATTGCTTTTCTTTAATTTTTGAATTAATTAAATCAATTTGTGGTTTTTTAATACCTTTTTTCTTTAAACTTTCACGAATTTTAAAAATCTCATTTTCTAATTTTGCTATTTTTAAATCTCTTGCAGTTTTCATTTTAGATATTATCACTTTTGGAACTAAAATATTTTGATAATCTTCTATTTTTGAATCTTCTGGCATATCTCAAAATAATTCTGAAACTATTCTTTTCATACTTCAATTATATCATGCTGCAAGTATAGAATTTAATCAAATTTTATATTCTTTATCTTGTAATAAAGTAAACCAATTTCATCTAATATTTTGTGGTAATTGATAAATTTGATCATCATAATGAGCTATTTGTAAACGAAATGTAGTTTTATGGTCTTTTGCAGCTTTAGAAAATTCTTCTTCTGGAAATAGATTTTTATATTTTTCATGATTTTTAAAAAGTGCATAAGTTGAAGGCATAATTTGTCATATTCATATAGCTCAAACAGGACTTTTTTGCCAGTTAAATGAATCTTTTCAATTTAATCACAAAGTAGTAAGTGCACGATTAATTTGTGATACCATTATACCTTTAATAATGTTTATATCTTTCAAAGTAATTCAATCTTTTTCAAAATATTCAATATAATCCATTCTCTCAATTATGTTTAAAACAAGAGGTAAACCTTCAGGAATAGCTTCTCAAATAGAAAATCAAGGAATAGCACTTTTATAAGAAGAAACCTTTTTTTGAAATACTGATGAATATGTTGAATCCATAGTTTTTAATAAATATGACAACCCAATTTTTTGAGTTTCAGCATTATCTTGAAGTTTTGTATATGGTATATATGAAAAATAATCATATTTTTTCGTAACTGATAATTTTTGTTCAAGTTCTTTTATAATTGCTATTACTTCTGAATATTGTTTTTGTAATAATCTATGCTTAGCAATATCTTTTTTCTTTTTTCTTTTTTCACTT
>CAYQAV010000015.1:0-10227 GCA_964415565.1 uncultured Candidatus Peribacteria bacterium | reverse complement strand
AGATATTATGAATTTGCAAAAAAATATGAGTTAGAAATAATGCAAAGTATAGCTAAAACATTTGAATATAAATGAAAAGATGCTCCTAAAAACTGAGTTGAAACTCTTCATAGAAAAACTATAGATGTTATTCTAGAAAATGAAAAATGAGAAATATTATTACAAATTGAAAAACATTCTAATTGAAAACATATACATCTAATTTGATGATGAATTGAAGAATTACAAACTGAACTAGAAGCAGTAAAAGCTGAAATAATAGAAGAAACTTGATATACTGATTTTGAAATAATATGAGATGTAAATTTATCTTATGCATATAGTTTATGATATAGAGCAAATAAAAATAAAAATCAACAATGTATTTGAAGAGTATTTTATGTTAAATTAAATTCAAATAAACAAATAGAATCAGAAATTGATGAATGAAAACATTCAGTAAAATGGGTAAAAAAAGACGAAGTTTGAAAACTTATAAATTGGACTGGCCATTTAGATTTTTGGAATCATTTTTATAATGAAAAAAAAGCATTTACTGAATACTGAGTTTTAGTTAATTCATGAGAATTTGATTTATTATCAAGTAAAAAAGCACAAACTAAACTTATAGAATTTGCAGAAAAAAATTGATTTTGAAATAAAAAAATAAATTATAAACTGAGAGATTGGTTGTTTTCAAGACAAAGATATTGGTGAGAACCAATTCCTTTGATACATTTAGAATTAACTGATTTAAAAAAATTACCTCACATTACAAGCTTAGAAGAAGCCACTAACAAAGATATGGCTTATATTCTAAAAAGAAACCCTATAGAAAATGAAAATTGTTCTTGAGCAACTTGTTGTTCTGGTATGGTTCGTGAATTAATTATAAATAAAAAAGTATTTTCAAAAATACACGATGGTATTTATGGAAAAATAGTTTGTGATTATAAGCTACCTCTTGAATTACCAAATGTAGATGATTTTGCTCCTTCTGGTGATGGAAGTTCTCCACTTGCAAAAGTTCCAGATTTTGTAAATATAAAATTAGCTGATAATTTAACTTGAAAAAGAGAAACAAACACTATGCCTCAATGGGGTGGTTCTTGTTGGTATTATTTGAGATATATGGATAATGAAAATAATGAAGCTTTAGTTAATCCTGAAATTGAGAAATACTGGGGACAAGTTGATTCTTATGTAGGGTGAGCTGAACATGCTGTTTTACATCTACTTTATGCTAGATTTTGGCATAAATTCTTATTTGATATATGAGTAGTTTCATTTGATGAACCATTTTTTAGATTGAGAAATCAATGACTTATTTTAGCTCATGCATATCAAAGAAAAAATGGATGATTATTAGCAAATGACTTAGTTGAAGAAAAAGATTGAAAATATTTTGAAATAGAAACAGGTGAAGAAGTAGACAGAATAGTATCAAAAATGTCAAAAAGTTTAAAAAATGTAGTTAATCCTGATTATATAGTAGAGGAATTTTGAGCTGATAGCTTAAGATTGTATGAAATGTATATGGCAGAATTCAAAGACTCTGCTCCATGGGATAGTAAAGGTATAATTTGAGTAAAAAGATTTTTAGAAAAATCAGAGAGATTATTCACAAGTGAAGCAAAAAATTCTCTAGAAGAAGATATAACTACTATGAAATTATTACATAAAACTATAAAAAAAATACAAGAAGATATAGAAAACTATAAATTCAATACTGCAATTGCAGCACTTATAATCCTTGTAAATAACTGATTACCAAAAGATAGTGAGTTACAAAGAGAATGGAAAAATACTTTTATTATATTATTAAATCCTTTTGCTCCGCATTTAGCTGAAGAATTATGGCAACAATCAGGAGAAAAAGAATCAATTTCATTAGCTAGTTGGCCAAAATACGATGAAGCTATGACAATAGATGATTTTATAACTATTTGAGTTCAAGTACTTGGAAAATTAAGATGAACAATTGAAATAAACAAAGACGAAGAACAAGCTAGTGTTTTAGAAAAAGCTAAAAACAACGAAGAAGTTGCTAAATGGTTAGAATGAAAAGAAATAGTAAAAGAAATTTATGTTCCTTGAAAAATAGTTAATATAGTTGTTATATAAAAAAACTCTTGCGTTCCGCAAGAGTTTTTTTATATTTTCAGAGTATTTATTTCTCTTTTTGCACTATCAACCATATAGTTTGTTTTGCAACCTGGACATGATAAATAATATTCATAATAATAATTTTGAGTTTTTGTTTTAGATGTATGTTTTGGTATTTTTTTCTCAACTGGGGTTGAACATTTACGACAAAGATCTCAGGCTTTTGTTATTTTTATACTTTTATCACTAGATTTTTTTTCTAAAGAATTATTTTTTTGTAAAAAATTATTAGTAATTTTTGATAATTCTTCAGGACTTGGAATATAATTAATATCATCTAATAAATTGTCCATATTCATAGCTAGAGTAGCTAATTCATCACATCTTTCATTTTCTATGTGTCAATTATGTCACTTTACCCAGTTAAATTTCACTTCATGTTTTGATACTAATTCAAGCAATTTTTCCCATAGATCAAAATTGACAGCTTTCTCTGTTTTTGTCCTATACCAATTATTTTCCCTCCATTTTTTTGCCCATCACTTTTCTATACCATTTATTGTATACTGTGAATCTGTAAAGACATTTACTTTTGATTTTTTAGTTAGTTTTTCAAGTCAAGTAATAGCTCAAATTAACTCCATTCTATTATTTGTAGTCAGTTTATAACCTGCATAAAATTCCTTTTTAATTCATTTATAACAAAGTATAACTCAATAAGCTCATTTTCAAGGATTAGGATTTGAACCTCAGTCTGAAAATATATCTACTTCTGGAAGCATTTTTTACATTTAAAAATTAATTTATAAAAATATAATTAAATAATGCTTTTATACAAATAAAAAGGTCTAAATAGACCTTTTTATTATTTCAAATTTTCATTTACAAAATCCCAATTTACTAAATTCCAAAAGTTTTCAACGTATTTTGGTCTAGCATTTCTTGTATCTATATAATATGCATGTTCCCATACATCACATGTTAAAAGTGCCTTTTTATCAGTTGTAATAGTTGTTGCTGCATTACTAGTATTGTATATTTCTAGCTTTAAATCAGAGTTTAAAACAAGCCAAGTCCAACCAGAACCAAAATTTCAAATACAACTTGCAGTAAATTTTTCTTTAAAAGTCTCAAAGCTTCAAAAATCACGAATAATCATTTCTCATATTTCTCCATTTGCTACTCCTCATGCATTTGGTGATAAACAATTCCAATAAAAAGTATGATTCCAAACTTGTGCTGCATTATTAAAAATACCAGCACTTGATTTCTTAATTATTTCTTCAAGAGATATCTTTTCAAACTCAGTTCAAGCAATCAAATTATTTAAATTTGTAACATAAGCTTGGTGATGTTTACCATAATGATATTCAAGAGTTTCAGCTGAAATGTAAGGTTCTAAAGCATTTTTTTCATAAGGTAATTTTGGTAATTCAAACATATTTTTAAATTAATAAATAAAATATTACTAATAATAATAATCATTCTCATTTTAAAATCAAGAAAAAAGATAAGAAAATAATCCACCTCTGAATCTCCTCCTTTAAAAAAGGAGAAGGACTATATTTTTATGAGCCTCCTTCCTTTTAAAAGGAAGGAATTCAAGAATGGATTATTTTCTTAACCTTCTCAAAATCTGTAACAAATTATATTTAATTTTATTATTTATAAATATATAGCAATAACTTACCTTTATTATATTTGAAGTAAATTTAGATTTAAAATCAGTTACTCATTGTAAACTACTTTTTTCATCTCATGGAGATGCAACTCACAAAAAGTCATATATCTTACAGTTTAATTCTTTTCACTTACAAATAGCTGTCCATTGCAATAAATAAGGAGCCATTAAATTTCTGTAATTAACATCACTAGTTGATGCTCAATAATAGTAAATTGCTACATTTCAAACATATGTAAAAATACCAGCTGAAACTGCTACATCTTGATAATATGCTATAAATAATTTTGATTCCTTAATCCCATTTAAAAACGAAAGATAATAATCTAAACTATTTCAGTTAAAATTATCTCTAGAAGTAGTTTCTAACATCAAATTATAAAAAATCTCTACATTTTCTCTTGTTTTTTCTACTTCATAAACGACAACTCATTTTTTTTCTGCTAATCTTATATTGTATCTTCATTTAGGTTTCATCATAGATAATATATCATCTTCACTCAAATTTAAATCTATGATTGCAGTATATGGAGTTATAAATTTTTTATAATATCAAACTTTAAAATCTAGTATTATAGAAATTCTTTTATCTTCATAACTTATAGTTTCTAACTGAAAGAATAAACAATTTTCATCCTTACAAAGTTTTTTTAATTTATTAAAAAAATCTTCATTTAAAACTTCTTCTTTTATTCATAAAATAAATAATCAAAATTGTCCTAATCAAATACTTCTTTTTTCAACAAAAACTCAATCAAATTCAAAAAAATTTTGAATTTGATTTGAGTTTTTAAGCATTTCTTGCCAAGATTTAGTTTGCCAAATAGACATTATTTATTGTATATTAATTCAATATAAGATTTTTTAATTCACGTTCTAGCATCTATTTCAAGATGTTCTAAAACATCAGTTATTATTGTTTTTCAATTTTTTTCATCAAACTTAAAAGTTAGATAAGATTCTCAATTTTCTAGTTCATCTAAACATATTAAAACTCAAGAAATGAAAAATGTTCTCCTCAACTTTGATATCTCAATTACATCATTTGGAAAAAGAGATTTAAAATCAATTAAAGCATCATAATCTATAAAAAATTTCATAGTATATCTGTCTTCATAGATTTTTTTATCATTTAATGGTCAAAAATAAGTAAAAAAATATCTATTAAATCATAATTTTGAAATTTTTAATATTTCTCATGTTTTTTTAAAATTTCAATTATTAGGATTAAAGAAATAATCTATTTGTTCAGTTTTTCAAACATAAGTTCCTCATAATTTATATATAATCTCATCTAATACTTCCTTTATACCTTTTTGAGTTACCTTAAATCTAACATTAGCATTTTTAATTTTTGCATTTTGTGATTCCAATTTTGGTATATAATCATTAATCAAAATAACATTAGCATTTTTTATTGTTGGTTCTACATATTTTTTATGCATAGGAGAAACTACATCTAAAAAATACTTTAATATATCTTTTGGCTTATCTCAAGTTCTTTCAACATCTCTAAATAATCTTCTAAGTATTTGACTATGAGCTCATAGATCAACAAAAATTTTATAATCACCTAATTTTGAAATTTTATCAGTTAGAGCAAAAAGTCATTCTACAATTATAATTTTACTTGATTTAATTTTTATAGCATCCATTTTTGGATCGTTTTTAAAGTCAAATGAAGGAATCATAACATCATTTCACTTTTTTAAATCTTTTAAATGCTTAAAAAATAGATCTAAATTTAAAACTTCTGGTTGATCAAAATTATAATCAGGATGCTCTTTCATAAAACTTGGTCATCTATAATAATTATCCATAGATAATATTTGAGAATCAGGGAAAAAATCATTTATTTTTTTAGCAACTGCTGAAGTTTTTCAACTTGCAGTTCATCAAGCAATCAAAATCACAAAAACTCATTTAGTTTTTGTGATTTTTTTAATAATTTGTTCTTTAACAATTTCAACTCATTCAACAAGATTATATTTTTCTATATTTTTTTTAAAAATCATAATTATTTTTTTAAATGATTAATAGCATCAAATGTAATTTTTCTACCTCTTGGTGTTCTTTCTATAAAACCAATTTGTAAAAGATAAGGCTCAACAACATCTTCAAGAGTTGATTCTTCTTCTCAAATAGCACTAGAAAGTGTATTTAATCAAACCGGTCAACAAGCAAATTTATCCATAATTGTATTTAAATATTTTCTATCCAAATAGTCAAGTCATAAATCATCAATTCAAATATCTGTAAATATTTCATCAATTATTTCTTCCTTAAGTAAATCTTTTCAGATAGTATGGTAATCTCTTATTATTTTTAATAGTCTATTTGAGATTCTTGGTGTTCATCTAGATTTTTTAGATATTGATTCAAGAGCATAATTAGAAAGGCTTAAATCTAATTTAAATGAGTTATTGTGAATTATTTTTGCTAATTCTTCACTTGTATAAAAATCAAGCTTTAAAATATTTCAAAATCTATCTCTAAGTGGATTTGAAAGTGCTGATAATCTAGTTGTTGCTCAAATAAGAGAAAATCTTTTCAATGGTAATTTTACACTTTGTGCTCAAGTTCAACTTCAAACCATGATATCTATTTCAAAATCTTCCATTGCAGTATAAAGAATTTCTTCGACTTGTGGTTTTAATCTATGAATTTCATCTATAAAAAGTATATCTCACTCTTCTAAATTTGATAAAATACTTACCAAATCTGATTGTTTATCAATTGCTGGTCAACTTGTTGATTTAAGAGCTGATTGCATTTCGTGAGCTATAATATTTGAAATAGTTGTTTTTCAAAGTCCTGGAGGTCAATAAAAAAGTATATGATCCAAAGCTTCTCATCTAATTTTTGATGAAGAAATAGAAACTGACAAATGTTTTTTTATACTATCTTGTCAAACATAATCTTCCAATTTCAAAGGTCTTAAAATATTTGAAAAATATGTCTTATCATTTATATTTTCAGTTGGTGTTACTACTCTAGAATTTGTTTGTTTTTTACTTGACTCTATCATAATTTAATTATGTCTTATATATATTTTGTATATATTTTATAGATATAAGTAATTTTGTAAAGTAAAAATTTAAACAAGCTACATTTGCAAAATTAAATATTTAAGCTATAATGAGAACAATTATTATTTACGATTAAAAAATGTTAAAAATAGAAACTTGAAACAAAAATCCTATACTTAGATGAATTGCTGAAAAAATAACTGATAAAAATTTCAAAGATGCAGTACAACTTGGTCGTGAAATGCTAAAATATATTAAAAATCCTGAAAATGCAGGAGTTTGATTAGCTGCACCTCAAGTATGACACTCAATTAGATTAATAATTGTAAGTTTATTAAAAGACCGGGATGATGAAAATTTTAAAACTGTTATTATGATAAATCCTGAAATAACTGAACACTCAAAAATTACTGAAATTGATAGTGAGTGATGTTTATCTGTTCCATGAGAAAAATGAGATATTGAAAGATTTAAAACTATAAAACTCAATTATATAGATGAGAAAAAAACTCCAAGAACATTGATTCTAGAATGATTAAGTGCAAGAATAGTTCAACATGAAGTTGATCATTTAGATTGAAAATTATTCATAGATTATTTAAACAAATAAAAAAACACTTTTTTAAAAAGTGTTTTTTTTATTAATTATATTTTGAATAATCATACATTTTTAATTCAGCATCTACTTTTCTAACTACATCTAGAATTACAGAAACTATAATTATTAATCATGAAGCAGAAATTATGAAATCAACTGATTGACCTCACATAAATTTTCAAACTATATAAGGGAGAACAGCAATTAAAGCTAAAAATCAACCTCAAAATAAATTTAAGTGTCCTGAAACTTTAGTTAAATAATTAGAAGTTTCAACTCAAGGTCTAATACCAGGAATATATCCACCTCTTTTTTGAATACTTTCAGCAATATTTTCAGTATTAAATGTAATTGATACATAGAAAAATGAAAATCAAACTACAAGTAAAAAATATAAAGCTATAAATGCCCAAGAAGGGTTTGACATACTAAAATTTGCAACTAAGAAATTTCAAACACTTAATACCTTATCATTTGCAGATGAAACCATTAATTGTCAAACAATAGAAGGAAATGTAATTAATGAAACAGCAAATATTATAGGAATCATTCAAGCTTGATTTATTCTTATTGGAAAATAAGATTTTTCTTCTCTTCAAGTTCTAGTATAAATAACTGGTATTCTTCTATTACCTTCAGTAAACTTTATAATTACATAAATTATAGCTAATGTAGCTACTAAAATTCATGAAAGTAATCAATAAGTTCAAGCACTAACATGAGACATAATATTTGTAGGAACTCAAGCTAAAACTCAAGCAGTAATGATAACAGATATACCATTACCAATTCAAACTTCAGTCATAACTTCTCATAACCACATCAAAAATATCGTACCAGAAGTTACAATAGTCATTGCCATTAATACTGTTTTAGTATCTGATAAATCAATTATAGTACCTCAAGCTAGAGTATTTAATAAAACAATCATTCCATAAGATTGAACAAAAGCTAAAGGTAATGATAACCATCTAGTCATTTTAGTAATCTTTTTTTGTCATTGTTCTCATTCTTTTTGTAAATCACCTATTTTTGGAACTATAACTCAAAGTAATTGAATAATAATTAAGGCATTAATATATGGAGATAATCACATTAATATTATTGAAAAATGTGATAATCATCCTCACATTAAAGCACTAAAAAAAGACAATCATTTATTAGCTTCAATAATAGTTGATAGTTTAGTAGTATCTACTCAGTAAACTGGGATAATAGATAAAACCTTATAAACTAAAACTAACAAAAGAGTAGCAACTATTTTTTTTCTGATATTTTTATTTCCAAATACAGATTTTATACTCTTAATCATAAGATAAAATTATTTATAAATTAATATAATCTTAATTATACATAAAAAAACAAAAAACCCAAACTAAAAGCTTAGGTTTTTTTTATTTTGTTTCAATTTTTCCTCAAGCTTTTTCAACAGCTTCTTTTGCTGAAACAGATGCGTAATCTACATTAACAGTTAATTTAGCTTTCAATTCACCTTTAGCTAATAATTTTACTTCTAAGTTTTTATCTCTAATAACTCTGTTTAAAAGTAAAACTTCTTTAGTAATTTCAGTGATTCATTTAGAAGCAAGAACTTCTAAATCAGATAAATTAACAATATTAAAATCTTTTTTAAACATTGCATTTGAAAAACCTTTTAATTTTGGCATTCTTCTAAATAGAGGAGTTTGTCAACCTTCAAACCATGGAGCAGTTCATCCACCTGATCTAGAATTTTGACCATTCATACCTCTACCACAAAAAGTTCATTTACCAGAACCATTACCTCTACCAAATCTTTTAGAAGTTGTTCTTGATCATGAAGTAGATTTAACGTTATTTAATGATAACATAATGTAATATCGTTAATAAGTATTTTTATTTAAATGATGTTAAAGCTTTTATAGTAGCTTTAGCATTATTTATTAAATTTGTAGAACCATATCTTTTAGCTAAAACATCAGTATAACCAGATGCAGCTAAAACTTTTCTAACAGCTCCTCAAGCAATTATTCATGTACCTACTGAAGCAGGGTGAACCATAATTTTAGCAGCTTTAAATTTAGCTTCAACATTATATGGAACAGTACCATTTTCAATTTTAACAGTAACTAATCTTTTTTTTGCATCTGCTACAGCTTTTGCTATTGCATCTACAACTTCCCAAGATTTACCAGTTCCTAAAGCAACATTACCTTTACCGTCACCGATAACCATAACAGCTCTGAATCTAAGTTGTCTACCTCAAGAGTTAACTCTAGTTACTCTATCAATAGCAAGTAATTCTTCTTTGAATTCTTTTCTTGGTTTTTGAAATTTTTTATTTCATTTATCTTTTCCAGAAAAAGCCATACTTTTTTAGTATTAAATAATTAAAATTTAAGTCCACCTTCTCTTAGAGCATCAGCTAATGCTTGAACTCTACCGTGGTATGCGAATCAACCTCTATCAAAAACTACATCTGTTATATTTAAGTCAAGAACTTTTTTAGCCATAGCAAGTCATACCGCCTTAGCCATTTCAGTTTTTGTACCTTCTTTTTTGATTCTTAAATCAGAAGAAGAAGCAAGAGTTTTTCATGCAGTATCATCTATAAGTTGAACAGAAATGTATAAATTACTTCTGAAAACAGAAAGTCTAGGTCTAGCATTAGTACCACTAATCTTAGATCTTATTCTATTTTTTCTACTTAATCTTTTTAATGTTTTTTGTAACATCTTCTAATATTTTATGATTTAAAGTTAAATTTTCTATTTAGAACCAGTTTTACCAGCTTTTCTTCTGATATGTTCACCAACATATTTAATTCATTTACCTTTGTATGGTTCAGGTTTTTT
>CAYQAV010000014.1:0-3487 GCA_964415565.1 uncultured Candidatus Peribacteria bacterium | reverse complement strand
TTTATTTCCTTTGATTTACATTTTTTACAGATTTTATGGCTATTTTTATTTAACATAGTTAAAAATAAAGGAGTATTTGGCTTTATTATACCAAATATTCCTTATTTTAGCCACACACTTTTTACAATTAAGCCAAAAATTCTTTGTATTCTCATTTATTGTTTCTAAATATGGTTTAGCTTTTTCTAATTGTCTAAAATTATACATATCTACATAAACTGCATATAATTCTCTTAATATAAATAATCATAACAATACAACAATTATTATTTTAAAATATTTATTCTTAAAAAATTTTTTAATCTTTTCATTCATACTTTTAAATTATTATATATTATTTATTTCACTTAGTTTTATAAGCTCAGAAGTTTTTATTAGTTATAACTTGTCAATTTGATAAAGTTATAGTATATCTTCAAATTATTGGGTTTATTAGTTCCCAGTTTTGATGTGGTATCAATTTTATGTTATATGTTCAAGTTAAGAGTGAATCAAATTCATAATATCAATTATTATTTGTAAGTATAAATGGTTCTATGTTTTCTTCACAATCATTGTTATTATTTGTATCTATACATACTTTCCATCATGCCATTGTTTTTTCTCATAAGTCTAGTATAGAGTTTTTGTTACTATCATCATATATATATCAACTAATATTTCAAGCATATGTTTCTGGTCTTTCTGTTAGTGTGAAATAAAAATTATACTATATTGTTTTACAAGAAACAATATCTAATCCTGACAAGGATTAGATATTGTTTTATTAAATTTATCATATACTAAATCATAACAACCTCATTCACCTAATCAAAAACAAACCTTACTAATAGGTAAATCATACTTAGGATATATATAGTTTTCATCTCAATATTTTTTTATATATTTATCAGATTCTAATTTAAATCAGAAATTATATAATACTCTATCTTTATTGTTATACTTATTAATATAATAACAGTTTTTTATTGGTTTAATATTACTATTATATATATTATTAAATTCTTTTAATGAAGAAAACTTAGTATCAGTTCTCTTAAGATTTCTTAAAATATTTTTTACTTTTTCTAATTGCTCAAAATTGTATTCATCTATTTCTAGTTTTGCTTGTTCTTCTGGTGATATTATTTCTTTTGTATTATATTTATTATATAAATAAGTTATTCAAATTATTACAACAATAACTATTGAAATAATAACAACTATTTTTTTAGCTTCAATTTTCATTTTGTAAAAGTTATATTATAAAATTAATTTTTAATGAAAAAATATTTATTTTTTTCATCACTTGACTTTAAAGTTTCAAAAGTTCTTTTGTTCAACTTTTTGTCAATTTGATAAAGTTATAATATATCTTCAACTTGTTGGATTTATTAGTTCCCAGTTTTGATGTGGTATCAATTTTATGTTATATGTTCAAGTTAAGAGTGAATCAAACTCATAGTATCAGTTATTATTTGTAAGTATAAATGGTTCTATATTTTCTTCACAATCATTGTTATTATTTAAATCAATACATACTTTCCATCATGCCATTGTTTTTTCTCATATATCTAGTATAGAGTTTTTATTTATATCATCATATACATATCATGATATATTTCAAGCATATGTTTCTGGTTTCTCTGTAAGTATGAAATAAAAATTATACTATATTGTTTTAGAGAATATTCAAAAAATAATATCATAATGACAGCTACTTCCTCAAGTACAAGCATAATCAGTTGGTAAATCATATTTAGGATAAGCATAATTTTCTCAAAATTTTATAAATTTATATATTAAAGATTCTAATTTAAATCAAAATATATACTTTTCATTTCAATTACTATTACTTACATAATAACAGTCCTTTATAGGTTTTATGTTAGCATCATATATATCATTAAATTCCTTTAAACTATAAAATCTTTTTGCTTCTCTATATATAGAATCTAATATAGGTTTAGATTTTTCTAACTGACTAAAGTTATACTTATCAATTGTTATTTTATCCTGTTCAAATATGTAACTATATATAAATATTCATGAGTATAAAAATATAGTTAATAATAATACTCCTAATAAAGATTTTTTTAATATCTTTAAATTAACATTTTTAAAAAATTTCATTTTGTGAAAGTTATATTATAAAATTATTTTTAATGAAAAAATATCTATTTTTTTCATCATTTGATTTTAAAGTTTCAAAAATTCTTATTCTCTACTTTTTGTCAGTTTTGTAAATTTATAATATAATTTCAATCTGTTGGATTAGTAACTATCCAATTTTGATGTGGAATTTCTAATATCTTATAAGTTCAAGTAACTAGAGAACTAAACTCGTAATATCAATCATTGTTTGTAACATTAAATGGTTCTATGTTTTCTTCACAATCATTGTTATTATTTGTATCTATACATACTTTCCATCATGCCATAAATTTTTCTCATTCATCTTGTAACCCATTTTCATTACTATCATCATATACATATCATGATATATTTCAAGCATATGTTTCTGGTCTTTCTATTAGTGAAAAATTTGTTGTTTTATTTTGTTCAATATTTCCAAATAAATCTTTTGAATAATAGTTTAGTGTATAATCTCATAATCAGTTTACTATTATAGGTTCTATATATTCTACATATATAAGACTTCATGTATCAGTTCATATAGCATAGTAAATTTTATCTATTCAACTTCATCATTCATTATCTATTGAATTTAAGTTTATAGCTACTGTTTCTATATATGATTTTATAGTATTTATATTTAATTCTCAAGAAATATTATAGCTCGTAATTGAAGCTGTATTATCATGATAAACTGGTGGTAAATTTATACTATTGTCATAAATTCAGTCATTATCATTATCTATTTCATATATTACTGCATTAATTGTATTGTTTATTACTTCTGTCCAGTTTATATTGTATTGTTGATGTTCTATTTTCGATTCTACATTATCCATATAGACTGTTCACGTTCAATTGTTATGGAAGTTATCTATCATTAAACTATAATCTCATATTTTATTATCATCAAAATCTATTTGAGTATTTTCTCTCGTTGATATAAAACTATCAATTTGTCATGAGCTTGTTTCTACTCAAGATATTTTAGTATAATAATCTCATCATGCTATCATTAAATCATATGATTCTTCTGTATCTGCTGATACTTTAACAATTAAATCTTGTTTTTGTGGTAGATAGATTTGTTTCCAAGTATTTTCTACTATTTTTCAATTTAAAATATAATTTTCTGGTGTTTTCATAGTTACTCATGGTATTTCTTCAATAATACTTCAACTTAAAAATCATGATACTCTTCATAAGCTATCAACTACATATAAATCTGAACTTCAAGATAATGTATAAGTTGCATCTGTTTCATTAAATCAAATTGGAGCTGATTTATTTCAGTCATTAATTATATCATTAATATCAATAAGTGCTAAATCTGTAAAATTTTTCCATGAATATGAAGGAGCTTCCCATGTTC
>CAYQAV010000013.1:0-3321 GCA_964415565.1 uncultured Candidatus Peribacteria bacterium | reverse complement strand
TTTTACAATTAAGCCCATTTTTTTGTAATTTTGAAACTTCTATAATTGTTCTAGCTGGTTTCAACACAAAATAATTTTTATACACATCATTTACTTTTTTTGAATCAGTTAAATCTCTTAAATAAATAGTAGTTTTTACTACATTTTTTAGACTTAATCCATATTCTTCTAATAAATATGATATATTTCTACAAACTTGTCTAGTTTGTAATTCAATATCTCATTTTATCAATTGCATAGTATTTACATCAATTGCTACTTGCCCTGAACAAAATAATATATCTCATGCAAAAAAAGCTTTATTATAAGGTCAGAATGCAGCAGGAGCTTTTGAAGTTGAAAAAAGTTGATTTACATCTGTTTTTTCAGTTTCTTCATATGCATTATTTTTATTTGAAAAGATTAAAACCATAAAATTTTGTTATATATATTAGTTCTAATATTATCATATAAAAATACATAAATCAAATAATTAGCTCTTTTTTATTTTTTCTAAAATAACTTTTAAATTACTAAATTTATTTGAAAAAAATCTGTTCTCATTATATAGTTTTTTTACAAAAATATTATCATAATATTTAGAATTTTCATTCCGCATATCAGGTAATTTTTCCAATCATTTTTTATAATAATAAAGTGATATTTTATTATCTATATTCCAAAATAAATCTCAACAAAATAGATTATTTTCCGCTGAATTTATACTTTTTGTTAGATTTTTACATATATTTTCATAACTTGAATCTGATTTCAAGATCTTATTTTCTATATTTTCATTTTTCAAATCTTGATATATTTGATTTTCTGACTTGTATTTTTGATTTATAAATGTTTTATTTTCTTCATTATAATAAATACTTGAACTAATTATTGAAAAAATTGATATGATTATAAAAAATATTTTTAATAAATAACTACTTTTAAAATTATCACTTTTTTTATAAATTATAGAAATTATTAAAATAATAAAAAGATAATGAATTACAGATGAAAAATTAAATAAATTAAATATTAAAAATAATAAAATTGAGTGAAAATAAATATTATTTTTATAAAATTTACAAAAATAATATAACATATATCACATTAAAAACAATCAAAATATTCCATAATTTATCATACTAGATATGATTGCATTATGTGGTCTATCTGCTGTAAATCAACTATTTTCAAATATATATAGATATGGTGATTTAAAGTTATCAAACAAGTATTGTAAACTATCATTTCATAGTCAGAAAAAAACATATTTTATATCTGAAAATAATAATTTTAAACTAGTTTCTATGATGAAAAATCTAGAAATAAATGAGCTTAATTTTGTTATAATACCAAAATTATAAATCAAAATTATTAATCAAAAACTAATTAAAATTAAAAAAGTTATAGTGTATTTTTTTTCTAGTTTTAATTTTTTTACTAAAAACCATAATACATAATCTATATAAATAATTATTCATATAAATGATTTGCTTAAAAAAATAGCAAAACTTGAAATTACAAAGATAAAAAAATAACTATTATTTTTTATCTTATCAAGTAAAAATGGAAGTAAAATTAATAAAAAAAGTGCCAATAAATTTGGATGTCAAAAAGTTCCAAATGCTCTATTTTGTATTTCATTGTATTCAAAAGTAGGTAAAAAATACTCTTTTATAGCCAATAAAATTGGAAAAATACTTAAAAATATAATTATTTTAAGTATTTTTATTTTAATATTTTTTTCTTGATTAATTAATATTATAAATAATCATAATAAGTTTATAAATAGCAATAATCAATGTCATTTTACTTCATTTCAAAATACATTTGTAATGAAAAAACTTGAAGAAATTAGTGAAACAAAAAATAATAATAAAATATAATAAGCTATTTTAGGTATAATCATTTTTTGTTTATAGTTTATTATAAAATAAAATATTATAAAAATAGAGGAAAATACATTAAAAAACATAGCTTTTGTAAATTCAAAATTTCATTTTACATAGAATCATAAATCAATTCAAAAATTATTTAAAATTTTTGAATTGATTAAACTTAATATTAAAAATAATGTAGTTATATAAAATATCATTATTATTATTTTTTTATAGTTTTTATTCAAACCATCATCTTTTTTTAAATACAAATCATAATGCAAATGATAATATAATCATAAGTATTACAATTATATAAAATGCACTACTCCATCATTGCATAGGAAGTTCTACATTCATACCATATATTCAAACTATAAATGTTAAAGTTCAAATTATAAGTGTAAAAACAGTAAGTCTTGCTAATATAGAATTTATTTTTATACTCATAAGTGAGTTGTAAACTTCAGTTAATGAAGTCACATTTTTTGATAATATAGTTATGTTATTGTCTATTTTATCAAGTTTATATATACTATCTTCAAAATATAAATCAAGTTGTCAATCATAAAATTTTTCAATAGTTTTTTGTAATTCAGTAAGAAGTTCTCATTGAAAAATAAAGTTATGTTTTAGAAAGACTAGGTTTCTTTTCTTTACCATTATTTCCTCTAGTAGTTTTTTATTTACTCAATCTTGATCAAATATTCATTCTTCTAAAGCCATAATATCTTTATTTGACTTTGTTAAAATATCAAGTGTTTTATCATACATTGAATCTATTATTTTATACAATATATAATAAGGTGAAATTTTATATTTTTCTGGATTTTCTAAATCATTTGTTTCATTTAGATATTCTTCTTTTATTTTTTCTATATTATTACTTGGAAGAGAAGTTATACTTATTATAAAATTTTTTCATAAAATAAATGAAAATTCATTAGATTTATACCTTTTATTCGCATAATCGTATTTAGGAAAATGAAGAACCATAAAAATATGATTATCATATGTATCTATTTTATCTTGAGTTGTAAAATCAACTATATCATCAATAATTATTTCATGTAAGTCATATTCTTCACCAATATCAATAAGTTCTTCTTTAGTTGGATTTTGAAAATGAACCCAATTTATTGCTCAAATTTTTAGTAAATGCTTCATTTTTATATTATTTTAGAATATAATTTTTAATTATTATATTTAAAAAATCTTTTTATAAAAAGATTTTTATATTTTGATAAAGTTAGTAAATTTCAAGCATTCTGATTTGGATTTTTAGAGACATTGTCATTAAGTATTTTTTAATTTAACATGTTATTTATTTGTACTAATCTAGTAGGTTGTGTAGGAAGATTTAATAAAATTCACTACGTATAAAATGACTATATACAAACTTTATTTTTCTCCAAAAGATTTTCTAGCTTTTGAATTGGTGTTAAATATTGTATTCATCAATGTT
>CAYQAV010000012.1:0-5900 GCA_964415565.1 uncultured Candidatus Peribacteria bacterium | reverse complement strand
TTTATTTCCTTTGATTTACATTTTTTACAGATTTTATGGCTATTTTTATTTAACATAGTTAAAAATAAAGGAGTATTTGGCTTTATTATACCAAATATTCCTTATTTTAGCCACACACTTTTTACAATTAAGCCAAAAATTTGAATGTCTTTAAGATATAAAACTAATTTTTTTGAAACAGAATCATCAATATTTTCTACTAGTTTGGATAATAGAATAAGTATTGCTATATTGATTTATTTAGTAGATTTTTTTATAGAAGAATTAAATTCTTGAAAAATATGCTTTTGTTTTGCTTGAGAAGAAGAATTAAAAAATAAGGGAGCTTTATTTTTTATAAATACATTTAAACCAGAAAAATTTATAATCCCAGATGTTTTCCCTATGAGTTTTTTATGAGAAACTAAATTGATAGACAAAAGTATAATATTAAGAGAAACATTGGATTATAAAATGAATCAAAGTATAATAAAATTATTAAAAAATAAAGATTTTTTATTTATAAATTCTGATTTAGATTTATTAAAAAGATCAGAGGTTTCTCAGTATGAAAATATATATTGATGAACTTGAATTTCTATTGGAATTTCTGTTTTGAATTATCATAATTGAACATATTTTACAAGCAAAAAATTACTTAAAAAGTTTTTAGAAGATAATTATTTTTTAATAAAAAAATTTTTAATTTAAAAAATACATATTATTTTTTTCTTTTGTAAAAAAGTATGATATAATTTAATTAAATATTTCTTAAAACAAAAACAAATGAGCAAAGCCGTAGGTATTTTCCAAGAGAGAGAAAATTTTTGATTTGTAGTTCCTAGTGATAAATCGCTTCATACAGGGGATTTCTTTATAGCTGGTCCAAATATGAACTCAGCTACAAATGGTGATTTGGTGGAAGTTGAAATTATGGATAAAAAATGAGGTAAAAATAAAGAAGCAAAAATAATTTGAATTTTAAAAGCAAGTGCAGAACATAAAACTAATGATACTAATATAATTTGAGTTTATTCTCAATGAAATGGTGATTTTGGTTTTGTTGATGTAGAAACAGAAAATGAAACATGAAAAACTAAAAAATGATATTTTGTTTTTGGTAGAAATAAATCTACTGCTATGAATGGTGACTTAGTAGAAGCTTCAGTGAAAACATTTAAATGAAAAGAAGAAGCTGAAATTGTTAGAGTAATTGAGAGAAAAAAATGATTAATTGTTGGTGAATATAAAGTTGGTAGAGAAAGTTTTTGATTTGTTGTTCCTAAAAATGACAATATTAAAAATGATATCTTCGTAGCAAGTACAAACGCTATGTGATCTCATAATTGAGATATAGTTTGAGTTGAAATTACAAAATTTGGTAAGAAAAATCCAGAAGGTGTAATCAAAGAAATTATTGCAAGAAAATGAAGTTTAGATAAAAGAGAAGAAGAAATTTTAACTTTGGCTGTTGAAGCTTGAGCTAAAATCACTTTTCCAGATGAAATACAAAAACAATTAGCAGATATTGGTGAAAGTGTGGATACTAGCGAAATAGAAAGAAGAAAAGATTTCAGAGATATGTTTACATTTACAATTGACTGAGCAGATGCAAAAGATTTAGATGATGCAATTTCTCTTGAAAAATTAGATAATTGAGATTTTATTCTTTATGTTCATATTGCAGATGTTACAAATTATGTAACTGAAAATAGTCCACTTGATAAAGAAGCATTAGAAAGAGCTACTTCTATTTATTTAGCAGATAGAGTTATACCTATGTTACCTGAAAAATTATCAAATAACTTATGTTCGTTAAATCCATATACAGATAAATTAACTCTTACTTGTGAAATGCATATTTGAGGAAAAACTGGGCATTTAATCAAATCTAGAGTTTGGGAATCTGTTATTAGAAGTGATTACAGACTTACATATAAAGATGTAGATATGATCGAACAAAAGAAATTAAATGTAGGTGATGAACTTATGTTTAGATGAGAAGTAAAATTAGAATTACTTGAAACAATTAATAAAGCAAATGAATTAAAAGAAATAATTTTAAAATATAGAGAACAATCAGGAGTTTTAAATTTTGATTTTCCTGAAACAGTTATAGATTTTGATGCTGATGGTAATCCAATTTGAGTAAAAGAATATCCAAAATATGATTCAAATAAACTTATAGAAGTATTTATGGTTTCAGCAAACGAAGCTGTAGCAAAAGAATTTTCTAGATTTCCATTTCTATATAGAATCCATGAAGTTCCAAAAGAACAAGATATAACTGATTTACAAGATAAATTAAATATCTTTGGTGTTAAATTTAAATTTAAGGAATCAACAACTGCAGAATTTTGAGAATTAATTGAAAAATTTGGAGATATGCCAGATACAAAAAGAAGATTTTTAGAAAGAATGACTCTAAGAACACTAACACAAGCTAGTTATTCTCATATAAATTTTGGACATTTTGGTTTATGACTTGAATTTTATAGCCATTTTACTTCACCAATTAGAAGATATCCAGATTTACAAATTCATAGAATTATCAAAGAATTTTTGACTACAAAATTAGATGTAACAAGACAAGCTCATTATAAAGCTATTCTTCCAAAAGTTGGTAAACAATCTAGTAATCAAGAAAGAATGAGTGATAAATTAGAATATAAAGTTAGAGATTATTTCTTGGTAAAATATTATAAAGACAAGGTTTGACAAGAATTTGATGCTATTATTTCAGGTACAATTTACAAAGGTTTCTTTGTAGAATTACCAGATACAGCAGAATGATTTGTAGAAATAGACTGAACTGTTTATGATGAAAAATTACAAACACATAGAGATAAATTATGAAATAAATTTACTCTTTGAGATAATGTTAGAGTAAAATTAATAGAAGCAGATGAAAAAATGCTTAGATTAAATTTCGAAGTTGTTAAATAAAAAAATAAAAAAAATTCTCTTAAAAAAAGAATTTTTTTTATTAATTCATTATTATTTACATATTTTATATAATATGTATTATATAAAATATATAAATTAAAATTTACTAAATTAATTTAAATTCATATGTGAATTTTAGATACATTAAAAGGGATAATAAGAAATTGATCTCTAAATAAGGATTATACTCCTAAAGTTGAAACAACGATTGATAATACTTCAAAAAATGTTATAGGAGTATTAGATTCATCAACTTTAGTAGATTCTTTTTGCTTAGTTAATAAAAAATTTTTATGTAACTGATTTATTAGTTGTAATGAAAATTGAGAAATAGTAATAAATTCAATATTTTTTGATTTTTGAAATACTATTTCTGATGATAATCAATTTCAAATATTTAAAACTAAAATAAATGAATTCATTAACTATATTTTTAACAAATGATATGTTTTTAAATCTCCAAATCTTAAATTAATTGATTTAATTTTATATTGAACAAGAGAAGAAGTTTTAAGTTATTTAGCTTTAGATAGTAATAACAAAGTTCTTACTTCTAATACTAAAATATTAAATGGAACATGAAATATAAATCAAAAAATTATATTTGAATTATATAAATCAATTAAAATTACTGAACCAAATTTAGATTGATTAGGATATATTGAATTTAATGAATTTGATATAAAACAATTTAAATACCGTTTTTGAGAAAATTGAAATTTTAGTATAAATATAGATGATTTTTTTTATTGATTCTGGAATCAAGATCCTGATTGAAAAGAAATAAGTATAATTAGATATTGATTATCGGAAATATATTGTGAAATAGAAAAAGTATTATGAGAAAACTGAAATAGAGAGACCCTAAACTGAGTAAAAATTCCTTATAAAATCAAAAATCCTAAAAGTGCTATAAATGATTCACTTAATGAATTAGTTAATTTATCAGAGAAAAAGAAGCCAATTATTGATAAATTATGACGAGTAGATTTAAAACAATTAGAAACAATTTTTCCAGAAGTAAAAGAATGAGAATTTTTTTTAGAATATGTTTCTTGAAGTAATTGATATTATGGTATTTGACTTGATTGATTTCCAATAAAAGATAATATACAAATTGAAGCAGTGAAGATTAATATATCAAATATTATTAGATCTTGAATTGAATTTTTTGATAAAATAGAAGAAAATTGAGTTGTAAGATATATAGCAAATGGTAATTTTTTTGTTTCTAAAAAATGAGATTTAAAAAATAAATGATTTTTAGATTTTTCAAAATCAATAATAATAAAAAAAGATATAGATAATGATTCTTGAAATATTATTTTAAGAAATCCTAATGTTACAATACTAAGATGTAATATTGCAAATGAATATTGAATAAGATGTAATTCGATACAATATGAATGATGAAATATATATGGTTTTATAATGTGTAAATTAGATATATTAATTAAATCAGCACATATATCATGAGCTAATATTAAATCATATAGTTGAAATATTATAGTAGGTGATGAAAAAAATAATAGACAATTAATTTCATGAAGTGAGATTATAGCACCATGATGAAAAGTTACAATTTATTGAAATGTTGAACATACAACAATTATTGCTGATGAAGTTGAAATTATTTGAAAAGTCACAGCTACAAGAATAGTTACAAAAAAAGGAAAAATTAATGAAGTAAGTAAAAATTCACATATTATTGCTTGAAATATAGAAGTATGAAAAGATTATTGATCTAATTCTAAATATACATTAGTTGTAACTAATGCTTTAAATTGAAGAGAACATCAATTAACTTTTTTAAAATCAAGATTTGAAAAGGTAAGTGAAAAAGAAAAGTTAGAAATTAAAAAATCAATAGAAATGTTACAAAAAATGGAAGAATTTTTTTTATCAATATATTGAAATTCAAATTCAAATATTTTTTCAATTAATAATTTTATTAATAATGAATATGATACTACATCTTATAGAATGATCTCACATACATTTTGATTAAGTATAAATCCAGAAGAAAATTTAGCTGATTTGAATTTTTTATTTGATTTAGCATCTATAGATTCTATTGATCAAATTAATATTGGATCTTCAATAAATGAAAAGAAAACAAATATTACATTAGAAGAATCTACTAGATTATTACAAAATCATTATATTAAGGCATGAGTAGAATCAAGACGTTCTGACTTAAGGAGAAAAATTATCACTAAACATATTATTCCTGTATCTATAAATAATTTTAAATGAAAGTTATATGAAATCAGTGAGAGATGATGTCAAATAGATATTTGAAAAGAAATAATAGGATTAAATAAATGAGATGTTATAGATGTATCATTTACTTATACAAACTGAAAAATTTTTGAACAAATTGCTTCCCCTTTACTTATTGTAAGAGTTGAAAATTGAAGAATTATATGATTATTTTTACTTGTTTCTGTTGAAAATAAAATATCAAGAATTATATCATCTCTTGATACATGAGACAAAAAACTCCCTTAGGAGTCTGTCCCAAAATATTCAAGCGATTAGCTTGAATATTTTTTTGTTTTTAAAAACGCTTAGTTTTTTAAGAAATAGAGCTCTTAAATGGTTATCTGAACTATTAGTTAGAACTGATAAAAAAACTTTTAGTTATTATCTATATTTATATTGAAAGAAATATGAAGATTTTTTAAAAGAAAAAAGATTAAATTCTAAATGAAAACTTGAGTATATACACAAAAAAACTAGGTCAGCTTATTTTTCTTTAAAAAATAATTTGAAATTTCTATTTACTCGGTATCTATTATTATTGAATAATAGATATTCCAAATACTAATAACTGGCTTAATTGTAAAAAGTGTGTGGCTGAGATGATTAAATTTTCCCATATAAGAGAGATAAAATTAGTTTAATTTTTCTCTCTTTTTTTAATCCTCTATGAAAACTAATTTTAGGTTTAATATGTCAAAATAATCATTCCA
>CAYQAV010000011.1:0-21474 GCA_964415565.1 uncultured Candidatus Peribacteria bacterium | reverse complement strand
TTTATTTCCTTTGATTTACATTTTTTACAGATTTTATGGCTATTTTTATTTAACATAGTTAAAAATAAAGGAGTATTTGGCTTTATTATACCAAATATTCCTTATTTTAGCCACACACTTTTTACAATTAAGCCAATATATCAAATATAATACTTTTTCAAAATGATTGAGAAAAAACTATTAAATTAGAGTTAGATTCAGATGATATAGAAAAATTTAATGAAACTATTCATAATTTATGAATTCAAAATGTAGATATTTTCTTTTCTAAATATTTTTTATTTTATGAAGGAGAAACAGAATTAAAATTTTTTTCACAAGCATATTACAAAAAATATTGAAATTTTATTGAGAAAAAATTTGTTAGACAAATTGATTGTTGAGGAATTGATAATGAAGCAACTTTCTTAAAAAATTTTTGTTCAATTATTTGAGATTGAGTTAAAATAATTTCAGTAGTTGATAAAGATTATGAAGAAAAAACTAAAACAAAAAAAATAATAGATGGTTTGAAATTTAAATTTACTGATTTAAAATTAATAACATTATGAACAAAAGAATTTGAGGATGAATTTTTATCTGCTAAATTATTTGATTGTTTTAAAACTGAACTAAAAGAAAATTGAATAAATTCTATTGATGATTTAGAAAATTTAAAAACAACTATACCTAAATTTAGTTGAATATTATCATCTAAAACAAAGTTATCTAAACCTGAAATGTGAATTAGATTAGCAGATTTTTTTGAATTTGATGATTTACCAGATAAAATAAAAGATACATTAGAAATTATTAATTGATTATAAGATAAATAATTTCCTTTTTTCTTAAAAATATGCTAAAATAAAAATACTTATGAATTTCAATAAACTATCTAAATATTTTTCTTGAAAATTGCCAAACTCTGAAAAAATAAATATTTCAGAGTTTGTTAAAGTTCTTTGAAATTTAGAAATAGAATGAGATTTTATAAGTGAATATGGAACAAAATTTTGAAGTATAAAAACTGATTATGATAATTTATTTCAAGCAATTTATAACTCTAATAATTGAGAAAGTAAAATTTATAATATTTTAAAATACTTTGAATTATCAAAAAGTTTTTTAGAAGTTATAGATTATAGTAAAGAAATAGTATTTGAAAGTGAAGAAAAAAATGATTTATCAGAAATAAAAAGTATTTTATCGAGTGATTTTAATAATACACTAATAGAATTAAAAAAATCAGCAACTAATAAATGAAATTGAAATAAATTTGAAGATTTATGTGAAAGATTTCTTTTAAATACATCTTATTTTGAACCTTGATTTAAAGAATTTGCATTTGAAGACTGAACAGAAAAAATAGATAGATTATTAAAATTAAAAAAAGATATTTGAAATTTTTGAAAAAATACTAATTATTTATGATATGTTATATTAGAAGCAAAATATAAAAAAAATGATAAAAATTGAGCATGAGAAGTCAGTCAATTAAAAAGTTATATTGAAAGATTAAATAAATATTGAATATCTAAATATTCTATTGTTATAACATCAACTGATTTTAAAGATACATACAAAACTATTATTTGAGATTATTGTAAAGATAAAGTTATATCAAAAGAAAACCCATTCTATTTATCATTATTAACAATTGATGAAATAAAAGAATTTTTAGAAAATAAATGAAATTATAAAAATATGACTTTTGATGATTTCATTGAAAGAAGTTTTATAAAATGGTTGAAATAATTAATACAATAAAAAGAGCATATCAATGCTCTTTTTATTGTATTAATTAAATGTTTAGCAACTTTACACTAAATACTTTACTGTTTTTATCATGGTGGAGTTTATAAGCCAGCATCTGAACGAAATCCTGTATAAATAGCGAAAGTTAAAAATCCTAAATCGGTTATCCTTATTTTAAGAGCAATTAAAAACTGCTCTTTATTTTGTTAGCTAAAAATTTATGAAAAACTATGACCATTTAGAAGAAGTAAATTGATTATTTGAGATGATAAAAACTATCATGATAACAAAGTTATCACAAACAAAAGTAAAACAGCTTCTTAGAGACTATACACACTCTGAAATTAGAAACTGAAAATATGAAAATTGAGAGTTTATTGTCACTGATTTAGTGACTCATGATTAATACATACTCGCCCTACAATGATAATGTAGGGCGAATAGAAACCACCCAAACCTTGTAACTCAGCTTAAAGCTCCTAGAAATCGACCAAACGAAAAAATCCTTAAATTTTAGACTTTAATTCCTAAAAATTATGACTAAATCTAAAACTACCATAAAGCATACGAATGAGGTATTAAAACTTAATCCTTTTGTATATTATGAAAATATTGATTTTCTAACTGTTAAGTTACCTGAATGATTAGAATTTTTACACACACTAAATTGATTATGTGAAAATTCTCATGAAATCATTCTAAACTTTGATTTTAAAATTATATTTTTTGACTGGTGATTCTGAAAACAACTTAAATATTTCAAACTTATAGATAAGAATAATAATGAAATTTGTAATATAAAAGTAAAACAAAAAACTCAGAAAAAAAATAGAAATGTATATCATGCAATAGAATTTAATTGAATATTTTTTAAAGCATATTCAGAGTATTTTGATTATATCCTTTCTGTATTTGATATTGATAGAAATAAAAATGATATAGTAAAAAGAATTGATTATTGTATTGACTGGTGAAACCTTGAAGTCAAAGACTTCATGAAATATTACAAAAACAAGCAAAAAAAAGAATACTGAGTTTGAATATGAAACGAACTCACATATAAAAATATAAAGCTAGATAGACATGAACTCGTTTTGTATAACAAAAAACTTGATATTCTTGAAAAGAATAAACATAAAACAAAAATAAATTGAAAATTTATTTTTAAACATTACATAACCCAAGACTTCCCTATTACTCGTTTAGAGTATAGAAAGAAATCAAGAGCAATAAGAGAACTTACAAATAATTCAATTAATGCTCTTTTTAATTACTCCAAGCAATATGCACTGGATTATTTCAATAAATTTTATGATCTTGATATTATAGAAGTTTACAAAGAAACTTCTACTTATGAGAGGTTTAAAAGACCTGAAAGAAAAGATATATTAGTTACTTGAATAACTAATAAAAAATTGAGTTTATATCTCTCTATGGCAAGTGCTTATATGGATAATTATACATCTATAAAAACTGAAAGTCTATTTTTTGAAAAACTATATGAAAAATATTGAGATAGAATCTTAAACTTTTTCATTACTAAACACTTAGATAATACTTTTTAAAAAATAAATTATGAACAATTATAATGAAACTTACTGAAAGAACAGAAAATTTTTATTTACTCTTGCTTTAAAAAATAAATTAGATTATTCAAATGAAGACATTGAAATATGTATTTGAGTCTTACATCCTGATGAAAAGAAAATATTAAACAAAAAAATTAAAGAAATGACTTGAATGACAAAACAAGAAAAAAATAATAGAATTTATAAAATAATTTGCATATTAATTGATACTTATAAAAAATAAAAAACATATATTATATTCATAACATATTAACAAAACATTAAATTTTGGATACTTTTTTAAAAAATCTTTTTGGTTATTTTTAGGCTATAAAATAGCAATATTAAATCAAATTTGCTAAATAAATGTAAATAAGTATACTACATAAAGTCTATTTATTATATAAAATCTATTTATTATGAAAGAGCCAAAATCAATTAGAATTGATGATAAAACTAAAACAAAACTTGATAAATTAGTTGTTGAGACTACATGAGTTGAACTAACAACTTATGATGATAAAATAAATTTTTTAATTTGGTTTTACTGAAGTCATAAAAATAACAATTGAAATCATTAAAATTACTTTATGTAAATTAATTTACTACAAATTGTAAATTAAAGTTTGATTTTTAATTCATTTTCTATATAATGCTTATAGATATTTAAAAGTTGCCTTTTGGTACTTAAATATCTGTAAGCATTTTTTATTTTTTAACTTCTTTTATTATGTCGCAGGTAAAACCTACAATACAAAAAGAAGAGATTTATAAGAATTGAAACTTTATTGTTTCATCTTATGATTTCACAATTCCAAACTGAGAAAGAGCTGGTACAGTTCTTAATTTAGTAGAATTGAAAACCGTTAAAAAGAAATGGTCTGAAGATATTAAATCTTATTATGACCAAAATCAGTATATTACTGTTACTGAGGAACAATTAATTGATTTACTTAAAACTGTAAAAATGTAATTAATTCGTTCTAGTCTATTTATTAAAACTAAACATAGAGGCTTTTGTATATTCAGATGAGGTTTTTTGCCTCTCCTTATCTGAGATATACAGGGGTCTTTTTTTATGCTCTTATTTTTTAAATAGAGCTCCATATTTTATTTCTTAAATATTTTAGTTATGGCTAATATATTTACTGCAATAGGTTTAGGATTGATAACTTTACTATCGCTTTGAGCTACTGTTAGTTCAGACGCTTTAGTTACAGTTGATGCCACTGAAGTTGGTACTTTAGGTACTGGTATTGCCAATATGGCACAATCATTTATTAGTGTTGGTATGCAATTACTACCATTAATTCTGCCTTTATTAGCAGTCTTTCTTATCTTCGGGTTTGTTAAAGGATTCGTTACTAGAAGATGATAAGAAAAAAGGGAGATTAAAACTCTCCCTTTTACTTTTATAAAAAATTTAAAAATGTTTGATTTACTTTATTCAAGCTGAATTTTTACTCAGTTTTTCATAAATTATTTTTGATTTTTCTTTCAAAATATTTTTTGAATTACTTTTTTGCTTTTTTCTCTTTATTTTCTTGGATTTATTTTTTCTATTCTTAACCATAAATAAACATGTACCTTTGAAATTGCACATTTAGTTCTATTGATACTAAAGTCTGACAAGAATATATAACTGATTTAGATTGTACCAGTTTTAGTTGAAGTATTGATATTAATCCACCAATTTATACAGGAACTGGGCAAGTTTATAGAGCCTTTCATTTATGAGAAGACTGAGCTTATTATATTTCTCAGGATTTATTTTTTACTTTTCTTATATGGTTTTGGTCTATTTTCTTTGTCGCATTTTCAATAATTGCTTTATCTATTAAATCATTCAAATTATGATCAAGAAAATAATTTTATGAATCTGAATATTTCTTTTATCAAGTATATCAGTATTTGCTGATTATGATTATTATATTTGAGATAATCATTATTTTCTAAAAAATATAAATTGATGTTCATTATATGATAGTAATAATAATTTACTTGATAATATTTCAACTAATAATTGTTACTCTCTAAGTTTTGATAGTTGATTAAAAAAATATTATATTCATATAAATACATGACAAGAGTTAGTTAATAGTAGTTGGGTATATTATTATGATATTTACTACTTAAATAATAATTCTTTTAATTACTATACTAATTTTACAATCAATTGAAATTGGCATGATTTTAAATTTTTATATAACTGAAATTTTGCTAATACATGAGATAGTTATTTAGATTCATTATGATATATGAAATTAAATACTTTCTGACAATGAGGTTTTTTAAGAAATGTATGATCTAAAAGAATATATTTTTCATGACAAAATATTTATATTTCAAATGATACCTGATGAGCTAATAGTATTAGTTTTTGAAAAGATCCTAATTATTGAGAAATACAAGGTTTAAATATTGATAATAATAACTTTGCTGTACTTGATAAGAATACTGATTGAACTTATAAATATTATATTTTTTCAGATAATTTATGAACTTTACAATATTCAAGTAATAACATAACTTTAACTTGATGACCAAGTTCTTGTGAGGATTTTTCTTGATGAGAACCTTGGATTTATGATGAATGTAATATGTTCTGATTTACAGAATTTTGTAATATGGATATGTATCAGGTTTGCTGAAATAATGCAGATATAAAATATAATACCCAAAACAAAATTATTGTTGAAAGTGAATATGATAGTTTTTCTGAAGAAAATTCATATTTAGTTTCTTTAAATAATTCTCCTGATCAAATTATAGATTGATACTTTATATGACAATTTGTTTATAATAGTGATTTAGCTTGTGAAATATTTGTAAATGATACCTGAACTAATCCTTATACACAATGTTCATGAGTGCTCATAAGAAATTGAGATACTCTTGTATGTAATTCAAATTTAAGCCATATATGAGTTACATATTCATCAAGTTTTTTCCCTTATTATAATTCTGAAAATGATGTTAATTATATAGATTATCAATGTTGAGCTATTCAATCTAGCTCTTGAACAGAGTGACCACCTTGACCTGAATGACCTCAATGAGAAACTTGACCTATGTGACCTCAATGACCAGCAGGGCAAGATTGAATTGACTGAACTAATGGTATTGATTGAGTAGACTGACAAGATTGAGCTGATTGATTCAGCTGTTGGGATACAAATTTAAATCATATCAATGATTTATCTGAAGATAAAAATAATGATTGATTTTTTAACACTTTAGATTGTTATTGAACTTCATGAATTGACTGAGCTAATTGACAAGACTGAGCTGACTGAATTGATTGAATAAACTGAATTGATTGAGTTAATTGAATTGATTGAGTTAATTGAATTGACTGACAAAATTGAGAAACAATAGAAACCCTATCTGATGATACAAAATGATTTTGGGACTGAATATTTGATAAAATAGGATGATTATTTTCTATAGATGAAAATAAAATCACTGATTTAAATAATAGTTTAAGTTGAGCTATAGACTGATGAAGCTCTTGATTTTCTGTATGAACTTGATGAACTTCCTGAATAAACTATATCCCCTGAAACTCTGACTATTGAACTATTATAAATAGAAATGATAATAATAAAACTTGTGATATGTTTAACTGAGATTGAAGTTTTGCTTATTATTCAAACTGAAGCTATGATTTAAGTATTAATTTAAATTGAATTCTTGATTTATGATATGCTGACAAGGTTCCCTTTTTAGAAGAATTATTATTTATTCCAAATAAGATACTTTCATTTATTACAAATCCATTAAATAATATATTTTCTACTCTTAGAGTTTTCTGATGAATATGAGAAAAAACATATTGTTATTTTGGAACACTTCAAACTATTAAATTTCAAAAGCATATTATGGCATGAGCAAGTTTTTTCTGATGAGAAATTATATTTACTTCTTGAACTTTAACTATTATTGATTATTTAATACTATTTTTTATGTGAATACCTATGCTTATTTTAACTGTTAGAATTTTACTTTATTAATCCTTAATTATGCCTGCAATATTACTTACCATATGAACTGCCTTAATATCTGCTTTATGATTTCTTACAAAAACAGGAACTAAGGTTATTTCATGACTAGTTCCTATTTTGTATGAGTTTGTAAAAAAATCTTTTAAGGTTTTATTTTTAGTAGCATTTTGGGGATTATTTTTAAACTTTACAACAACTTTAATAGCTTTTTTGTTATATCATATCAATTTAACTGTTTGAGTTGCTCTATCTAACTACACTACTGTTTTTACAGTTAATATTTTATCTTATTACATCCTTTGAATTGTTATATTAATAGTTTGAAAGATTTTTTACAAACTAATATCTTAAAAAATGAATTGATTTTATATAGTTATGTGAGAGTTTGGATCTTGAAAAACTCAAAATATAACTAAATACTTAAAAGTATATAATCCGAAAAAAGAGATTAATATTTCAAATTACTATAATGGTTATAGTCAATTTCAAATATCTAATCATACAGATTTAATTAATATTTTATCTGATATTTATGATTATCACCAATATATTAATTTATATGAATACAGAGATAAGCTATTTACTCATAAACAAAGTAGATTACCTAAATATCTTGAATGAGCTAGATTATTTCATGAGAAATACTGAAATAATCTACAAAAAAATATTAAATTCAATATAGCTCTTGATGAAGCTAGTATTTATTTTAATCCTAGAGATTTTAAAAATAATTTCTGATGAGAAAATGTAAAACTCCTTGATTTTATATATCAGCCAAGAAAACTTAATTTATTATTTCTTGTAGTTGTTCAAAATCCTTTAGAACTGGATGTTAAATTTAGAAGACTTGCTTGATATTATAGGAAGTATTATAAATGATTTAGAATAATTAGGTGGCATAAAGATTTTTATTTTCCTAATCCTGAAGAAATGGATTTTGAAAAAGCTGATATAGTTGGTAGATGAGTAAATTTTAACTTTTATCCATTATTTCCAAAATATGATTATAATACAAAGGAGTTAATAAAACCAGGAGAAAGTATTTATATTAAATGAGATTTACTGAAATATTTATCTGATAATTTCAAAGTTACTAAAAAAAGAGGCAAAAAATTAAATTTAAATTTTAACTTTTTGCCTCTATGAAAACCAAAATATCAAAGAAGAGTTATTGGAGTATCGTAAGAATAAATTTTATTTTACTTCTAATATTCACATTATTAAATGATATGGATTATTTCAGTACATATTTTTCTATTTTAGATTGATGAATTGAGATTAATCCAGTAGTTATATTTATGCTTGAATATCCTTTAATATTTTTCTTATGGAAAATATTATTGCTTCCTATGATTGTTTGGTATATAGCTTATGAGAGTGAGAGTAAGAAGATTATGTGGAGTTTGGTAGGAGTTAATTTAGTTTATTTAGGAGTTGTTTGTGGAAATTTGAGAGTAGTTTTTTAACTGCTCTTTTTTTATACTACTTAAAAGTTCATTTAATATCTTTATGAAAATATATTTTATTATCAATAGGATTTTTATACCATAATACTGAATGGTTAGAATTGTTTTTTATTTCAGTATATTTTTCTTTTATTTTTTTATTTTTCTCCTTAGAATCTCAAATATTCCCATAAATATCTTTAAGAATATTTTTTAATTCATTATATCTCATTGTAAAAACTATAGACATTTCTTCAATTGTAGGAGGTCTCATTTTTTGTGCTGATTGTTCATTAGTTAATTGCAATGAAGTATTTTTAGAAAAAGACCAATCTCAATTCTTTTCAATTTTAGCTATTATATCAGCATTTTTAATCTTGTTTTTATTAATTATATCTAGTTTAAATGGTATTAATATAGATTCATCTATAGATTTCATATCTAAATCTTTTGTAATCAAAACTATAGTATTTAAAAATTTTCAAATTTCATCAGAAAAAGACTTTGAAATATCTTTTTTTCATAAAAAAGATATTGGATTAAATGGTTTTTTAAATCAAATAGGTAATAAAATTAAATCATCTCAAAATTTATTAATATCTTCATCTAAAAAATCATTTAAAAACTTTCCAAAAAGTTCAACATTTTTATTTATTAATGAAAAAATTAACTCGTCTAACTCATTTGTAAATGCATGAATAATTAAGTTTCTATAATTATTTATAGTTTCTATATTCTTTTTTAATACTAAATTATCATCTCAAATTAAAACTTTATTAATAGCATGTTGTAAAGTAGGATATCTATCAGTTTTTGTATTTTTTAAAATAATTTTTTTATCTTTTTGTACTTTATAAATATATGATTTTAATACTAACTCACAAGCATTTAATATTAGTATAGTAACTGTTGGATATCTATAAGAAATATTCGGTTTATTATGTATTTCTATTGCAGAAAACATTGCAGAAATAGAATTATTTAACAAAGTTTTAGCTATATTTGGTTTTCTTATTTTTTTCATAATATCTTATATTTTTTACATAAATGAGGGTTTTCTTTTGTATATATCCATGAATTAATATATTTTATAATTCATCAAGTAATTAATAACATAGCATTTATAGCTTCATTTTCTTTATTTAAAGGTATATGATTCATTTTATCACTTAATACCATTGTAAATTTTCAATCCTTAAGTAAAGATATTTGCGACAATATATGCTTATCACTAAAGTGAATAAATCAACTAGTTTCACTGTAAATATCTTTTAAGCCTAAAAATATTTTATTATCTTCACTTTCAAAAAATTTTTTTCTTAAATACCAATCTTTCATTTTATTTCAATCTTTATCTTTATAATGTCATGTTTGACCTCAATCCATTTTATGCTTTGCAAAATCATGAGGTTTATCTACTAACCATACTCAAAATAGTTGCAATAAACTATCTAAATGTAATCTAATTAAAGAAGAAGAACTAATAAAATTCTTATTAATTAATAAATCAGAAAAGCCTGCAATTAATAAATTAGTTCTACTAATTATTCAAAGACAAAATAAATCTACTCAGAATAATTTTTGATTATCAGCTTCCCACATTCTTTTAACTAAATTATCTAAAATCTCTTTAGATTTTTTAAGTTCTGATAATTTTTCTTCAATATTATTTTTATCCATTATTATTAATATTATCAAATAATTACATATTTCATAAGATAAAAAATAACTTATTATCTAAAGGCTCTTATTCTCTTTAATTAATTTAAAAAAAAGAATCTTTTTATTATAATTTTATATTTTTTCATTGAGGATGAATAATTAATTGCTTACAATTACATTTAATTTAATTCATCATATTTCCATTAAGTAATTTTCAGTAACTCATAATAATGTTAATATATCCATTGAAGGATTACTTTTTGATAATGATGGTTGAACTATATAAATTTGAATTTCAACTGGTATATGCTTCTTCATTAAATTTAAATAACTTTCTAATTCTTCATTAGTTCATTTTTCTAATCTACTACATTCTTTTCAACTCCTCTTTTTAATAATCCTCCTAAGTAAGTGAGATATAAATTCTTTTCAAGGTTTATGTCTCCAATTTACAGATTTTTGAGCTTGTCAACATACCTCATAAAAATTCTTTATATCATTACTAACTCTTCATCAAATAGCAAATTTCAAGTGAAAAAACTTTATATATAATTTATTATCATCATAATTTTTAATAGTAACAATATCTGCTATTTCTCAACTATAGTCATCATCATATATAATATCATAATTATCCTCTTCTTCTTTTAATTTATTAATAATATAATATTGTATAGAATCTTTGATTTTCGGATCAACTCATTGTGCCTCATTACTTAAATCAACACCAGACCAATCATAAGTTATTAAATTATTTTTTTCGTATTTATTAACATCTTGAGTGAACTCAGTAAAATCATTTCATTCTAATGCCGAACCATCAGCAAACCATAATCTTAGAGGTGCATTATAAAAAAAATCTGTAATATTTATATTTGTTTTTCAAATTTTTATATAAATATCATATCAAGATTTATTATCAAATTTAAAATCAAAATTATCTCAATCTTTAGAAATATTGAAATTAAATTTTAAATCTCAATATTCAGTAACAATATTAAATTCTAGATTATTTTTATCAATTAATTTAGGAAAACTTAAATCAATAAATGAAAAACTTACTACTTTTCAATTAAATTCAAGATCAATATTAGTTTCATTATACGAATATATATCGCTATTCCAATCCAATAATATAGGTGTTAAATCATTAGGAAATTCATCAATTTGTTTAGGTAACAAAGTATCTTTTAAAACTTGATTAGAATCAATAGTATCATCAATTAATTTACTTCATATATGATCACACCAATTTTTAAACATATATATATTTCATCTTAAAAGACTCCAAATTCTTCACTTATATGAACATCATAAAGAAACACTATCTCAATTCTCATATCAAACTCAAAAAACAAATGCCTTTTGTCACTTTTTCTTATCTATCATACTTAAAGCTTCTTCGACATTTCTTCAAACCATTTGTCTATAGCTTAAATCTCTACCTAAAAATTCTTTTAATCAAATGTTATGTAATTTTTTACGCTTTATATTATGAAATGTTTTAAAAACATCCATCTTATTAACTAATATTCCTTTACTATTAGTTATATTATCAATAATTTTATTAAAAGAACTATTCTTTTCTGTAGAACTAACATAAATAAGATTTTGTTTTTCATTCCAATAAATTATACAATTCTTCCAATTCAATCAATAAACACTTTTTGAATTAGACCAATCAATTAAGTCTTTTTCAGTATATATAATAACTAAAACCTTTTCATTATTATTTATATTGTGAAATTTTATATCTGCTTTTTCATATCAAGTAAATCAATCAATAAACTTTTCTGGATACCATTTTTTAATATCAACCTTGTAAACTAAAGCACTTAAAGACATATTTATATTTTGTAATGAAATTTCAGTTTTATCTATATTGGTAAATCATGATATAAATTCTTGAAAATCAAGTTTTTCAATTATCTCTTCATCACTATATTTTCAAAGAAGTTTATTCCAATCTGAATTTTGTGAGTATAATTCATCTAATTCTTCTCACACCTCTATATCTGCAATATTAGCAATAAAAGTTGCTTCTCAAAGTTCTTCATCATATTTTGTTCTTGTAAACCTTCATGCTAATTGTAAGGTTATAGGTAAAGATTTTCTAATATAATGAAAACAAGCAATTTTTAATTCTGGTAAATCAAATCCCTCTCAAAGCATATCTACAGCTACTATTATTTTATGTTCTTTATTTTTTATACTTTCTAAAATATCTCTTTCTCATTTTATATTTGAATAAACTAATACTGGATTTAAATCACTATGTTTTTTATAAATTTCAAAAACATTCATTGCGTGTTTTTTATTTTCACAACGAGCCATTAAAATATGATTTTTACCTTTACTAATATCATCTCTTAACTTTTTAACTCAAACTTCTGCAATTTTTAAATCTCAATTACTAGAATTGTACTCTTTTACTGGTATAAAATTGATATTTGTAAAATATCAATCATTTTGAGCTTCTTTTAAAGAAAAATTAAATATTATATTTCAATCTAATCTTTTATTATCATTTCTAAATGGCGTTGCGGTAAATTGGAGTATTTTTTCTTTAGAAAAATTTTTACAAAAACTTTCCCAAGTTATAGCTTTAGAATGATGAGCCTCGTCAATAAAAATATTTGAACATGCTTCAGAAATAATCTGTTGATTTTCCGGGGGCTCATCCGTTAAAATATTCATAGTAGCAATAATAACATTCGTATTATCTAAAAAATCTTTTAGTTCATTAATATCCGAAAATTTTTCTTTTAATATTCATACTTTAGGATAAATACAATTATTATTTATAATTTCAAATTCTTCTAAAAGTCATAAATTTATAAATTTTTCAAATAATTGTAACCTGAGAGATTTTGAAGGTACTACAATTAATAATTTTTCTAATTTTCAAGCAATTAATAAGGCTAACATTGTCTCTGTTTTTCAAGTTCAAGTAGGTAAAACAATAGTTCATATTTCTTTTGAAGTTTTAATATGTGATAATCATGAATAAATTGCTCAAATTTGAGGTTTTCTTAATCAATTAATTTTTTTAGTCTTATCTTCTTCTATAAAAGTAAAATTTCTATTCCAAGAATTAATTATATCATCATTTGAATATTTTTTTATCTTAGGATGTTTTAACCATTGTTTAAATTTTATCTCTCATTTTTTTAAACTTTCTAATGTTGGTCTCTTATCAGTTAATAAAATAAAATCTAGATTATCAGGAATTTTATTTTTATTACAAGTTAATCAATATTTAATTTCTCAATCTGAAAAGACTAAAACACTTCTTCATTCTTCTTCTATCTGAAATTTAACTTCTTTATTACTAAATAACTTTTGTAAAATAAAATTTTTACATCATGCTTTTCTCCAAACATCAGATTTATGTCATGGTAATATTATTGAATCCATAAAATATATATTAATATAAATAAACATTAGCACCTAATATATCACTTATATAAAAAGTCTAGTTTTCCTTTATTTAGAGCTACTTCTAAAAAATCAGCATTTTATATTATTAAATTCAAAATATCATCATATAATTCTCAAATTATTTTCGATAGTTTATTGTAGTAAACTTTATTTCTTTCAGATTTCAATAACTCTTTTAAAGTATTTTTTAAATTTATTAAAAGCATTTCTATTACAATCTTTTCGTTATCAGGTAATAAATTTATTATTCCCTTCAAATCATCAAAGAAATTTAATATTATTTCTCATAATAATTCTTCAGATTTTGTTAAATTATCGCTTATTGCAATACAAACTTTATCTTTTTCTTTTAAAAGTAGTTCTTTTTTAACAGTTCATTCTTTATAATTATACTTTTCATTATCAAATATATTTTTAAATGATATAAGTTTAATTTCAAAATCATATTTTAAATTATTTAATTTAGTATTATTTTTAATATTATTATTAATAAAATCATTACATATTTTATTTTTAGAAAAGTCTCAAAACTTTGATTCAACATCATTATACAAATTCTCCTTATCAAAAGATTTCAAAAACTTCTTAGTTTCTCCATCTTTTATAGTTCAAATTATATCTTCAAACATTTCATTAAGTAATATATTCAATTTTTTATCAAAAACATTAAAAGCCTTATCAATATCATTTTCAATTGATTTATATGTAGCTGATTTATTAAACATTTTTCTTTTAATATATATTTTTATTCAATCAGTAAATGGGGAAATTAATGAGTTTGGTATCATTTTTATAATATAATTATTAAATCTATATTTAATAGTATATAAATAGTGTATTTTGTCAATAAAATACTTCCTATTAATAAGCCATTATTATAATATATAATTATTTATTATAATTATAATAATACTATATTAATTCTACATTAATTTTTTGAAGTAATATTTATTTAAAAAAAAAGATGGAAATTAATCTATCTTTTTTCTCAACTATTATACATACCACTTAACTCACTAATTATATCAGAAAATGACGAAGATATACTTAATGAAGAACTCAATCAGGTGTTTAATACATGTATAAAGTCTTCAAAAGAATAAATCATTTCTCATTTATCTATTGATTTTTTTATATTATCTGATTTTGCAAGCAAAAGTAATAATTGATAATCTTTATCAACCACTCTTGTATTATTACTTGGATGAGCTTTAACACTATGTTGAGAACCAGTTAATAATATTAAATTTTCTACATAGTCTGCTAATTTAGGAAATTCAGATTTCATAAATATATGATGTACTTGTGTAGCTTCGCAATTAGAAAGTTCATCATTAATTTCGCTATTTGGATGATATAATTTATAAATAGTTCTTTTGGCTCTATTAATTGAATAATCAGTATATCTTCATCTTCTTCTAAGAACCTCTTCTTTTGATCTGAATTCATATTCTTCTCTTGTTTCAGTTGTCATTTTATTTCATATATCTCTCCAGTTTGTACGATTATACATTAAATCATCATAAGATATTGGTGATTTTGATAAATGTCATTTTATAGTTCAATGTTTTCTAAGTCAAAATGCTAATGGATTAATTATTTTTGTAAATATTCTTTTAGGCTCTAATACTTCATTAATTGGTGTATTAGAAATCATAAAATCTATAAATCACTGCTTTAAAGTATAAAATGAATCCTTATTTTGTTCATCAAAAAAATCATTAAATAATTTTATAATTCAACTATCTTTTAAAACTTTATATAAATATTTTTGAATAAATTTTAAAGAATTTCTTTCTTTTATAGAAATATATTCTAATATTTTATAATTATTAATTTTATAATAATTTTTTCTTCATCTTTTTTCTTCATTTAAAAGTTTCGAATATCATAACATTTTTAATGGTTGACCAAAAAATTTATCATATTCATTTGTAGCGTTTGGATTATCCAAATCAGGCTTTCTAAAAATATCTAATATATTTGTCTTAGAAAAATTAGAATTCCATATATCAGTAGTTGTAAACTCTTTTTCTATATCATCTCATACAAATTCTAAAATAGAATCTGCTATTATAGATAATACATCAGGAGTAACTTTTTGATCCATAAATCTTGCATTATTAGTTTTTCTTATATCAAGATCTATTTCATTTAAATAATTTTCAATAATTATATCCATATTTATTATTAATTAGGCAGTCAAAAAAAATATACAGAATTTGTATCAATATTTAAAGATCTAGTTCAAAAATTTCTAGCTATTTTATAAAAAGATGTGAATTCTTCAGATGAAAAATATTTTATATTTTCAAGATTAATTTCCTTTTTTGGAATAAGTATTGCTAATGATCAATCAATAATAACATTTTTAGGTATAATACCTGCTCTTGGGTAATAAGAAAGATTTGGTACTACAATAGTGTTTTCTTTATTAAAAAATTTATTTACTTGAAAATTAGAAATATCATCAATATATATATCATTTTCAGTTTCTATTATCTTTCAATCCCTGCTTAAATTTCTAGATTTTATAACTCTAATCTTTCAATTTTCTGAACAATGTTTTTTTGTAATCTGCCTATCTCTAAAAACATCAAATAATCAGAAATGTAATTTATCTGAAATTATATCAAAAAAACTATTTCTATAAAGTAGCCAATAAGGAAAATTGGTATTTAACATATAATCTTTATTTTCTAATCTATAAGAATTATTAATATATGATTCAATTAATATATTATCATTTTTTGTAGATTTTTCAGATTTTATCTCTAGGTTGACTGTTTCAATTTTAACTCATTCAAATCATTTTTCTCAAAAATCAATTATTTTATCAATCTTATTTTTAGATAAATTAATTCTAACATCGTTATATTCAGGAGATGATATAAATGATTTAGGTATAATTAAAGAAACATAATTTCAATTTTCTAAACTTTTTAATAAAAAATATACAAATATGTTTGTAGATTTAATATTATAGTATTTATAATTTAAATCTCATTTTTTTAATTTTTTAAATGGCGGATTTCAAACGACTAAGTCATATTTTTTATTTGGGATATAGTCTAAATAATTAATATTAATAAAATTAATATTAATATTTTTTGGCATATTAATTGTTGTTTCTAACAATAGTTTTAATTTTTTTAAAGCTTCTTTATCAATATCAATTACATCAATATTTACTTTTTTAATATGTTTGTATTTATCAATAAGTAATGGTAAAAAATTTCATGATCAAACTGATGGTTCTAATATATTTATACAATCTTTATTTTTAAAATCAGGTAAATCTTTAATTATACTAAAGATAATATCCTTACGAGTATAAAAAGCAGAAGTATCTTCTTTAAAAGTATTGCTCAACTCAATTATTTTCGAAAGATTTGTAAATCATAATTTTTTATTATTTTTAATATATAAAATAATATTTTTAAATTCATATAATTTATTTGTTTCTATAATTTTTTGAATATCTTGTTTTGAATAATTATTATATGATTCATGTTTTTTGATTTTTTTAGCAATTTTTCTAAATACTAAAGTTGGAACAGATTCTCAAATAATATGCCTTATATTTAATTCCTCCTTTTTTAATAATTTCTTTTTTTCATCAAAAGGTAGCTTATTTAATTCTTTTAGTGGCATATTAAACCATTGAAAATTTTCAGGTATTCACATTAATGTCATTAATTCTCTAATACTAAAAACTCTATCATCTTTAGGATGTACAGTATTTTGACTAGCTAATATATCATTTCTTGTATGAATACATGGTCATACTTTATCCCATGATTGTCTTTTATATTTATCTCAGTTTTTATTTTGATTTATTACAATTTTTCAATCAACTATTTTATGCGGTTTATTTTTATCATTAATATTATCAAAAGCGCTTTCTCATTCTCAAATATTTTTTAACCAATTTCTCATATTAGGTCTATATTCACGGAAAAAATGTAAAAAATCATTTTCATCAATTTCTCACATTTTATTAAGTTCTTTATAGTGTCATATGCTTTCCTTTAAAGTAATTTCTTTAGAAACTTCCTTTGGAAATAAATCATAGGGAGTAATATTTTTTATATCTTTTCTAACTCAAATAACTAAAGTTCTAGTTCTACTAGTTGGTACTCAAATATTTTTAAAATTAATAACTTTAAATCAAATATTATATAATCAAGAAAGATTGTCTTTTATAGCTTCTTCTATTTTTTTATTATTTCAATCTTTATCAGTGCAAGAAGTAGATAAAAAAGACCTAACATTCTCTAAAACAAAATACTTAGGATTTATTTTATCTATAATCTTAAGGGATTCTACAACAAGTGAATTTCTTGATCATTCATTATTTTTTTTATGGTTAGCTACAGACATTCATTGACAAGGAGGAGTAGCAATAACAATATCAATTTTATTTCACTTAGTTACATCTAATATTTTATTTTGAACAATTTCATCTCTAATATCTCATGAAATATATCAATTTTTATTTTTACATTTTTTATTATATTTTTGTATTTCTAATCTTTTCTCTAAAAGTTCATTTGTAGCAATACATTCGAATCATTCATCTTTAAATCAAAAACAACCAACTCATCATCAACTGAAAAGTGAAATATATTTTATTTTTCTCATAGTTATTTTTTGTTAAATAATTAATACAAATATATTCAGAAATACAATAATTACAATACAATAAATTAGTATTTTAAATATATACTCATTATATATACATAATTATATAAATAAATCAAGTCAAAATCTAAAAACAGGTAGAGGGTTTATCCCTCACCTGTTTTTTTTATACCATTTTTGGTTGAAGCTTGGTGCTTTTTCTTTATAAACTCAAAATTAAGTAAAAACTCTCAGAGAAATCACTAAATTTGACTTATTATTTTGGAAAATTAAAATTAAAAGAAAAAGAAACTAAAAGAAATAAATTAACTGAACTTCTAAATCAAAACTTATCATTTTCGTATATCGCTCGTTTGCTTTTCTAAAAAATCAATAATTTGAAAAAATATTAAGTCAAATTTTGATTTTGAAAGAAAAGCTTTGATTTATCGCTCTGCGAATCAAAGCTAATACAAAAAAAAGTACCAGGATTAAACCTGATACTTTGAATTTTCAAATAATGTTTGAATTTTTTCATCATTGAACCATATATGACTATCAATATAATTTGTATAAATTTCATAAATTTCATGTGAATTCATATAATCATATAAATTTCAATATTCTCATAAATCAAGAATTTTTTCAATTTCTTCTTGATTATCATCAATAAACCTTTCAGCTATTTGAGTCATAACATCATATATTATCCAATTGATATTTAATTCTCAATAATTCGATTTTAAATCTTGAAGATCTATTTCTATATTATTGTTATCAAGTAAATCAGTAAGATAATTAATATCTAAATAACCACATTCTAATAAATCACAAAGTAAATTTGTCTTAGTTTCCATAAAACGAAAATTAATAAATAAAGTATGTGAGATACAATTTTTGGCTTTTAGAAGTCAATGTGGAGACTTGTACTACATTTACTCTAAAAACAAAAATTAGAATTGATACATATTATTATTAACCCCCCGATGATTAACTCGAAAACGACAAAAAACGATGATATTTATAGTTGTATTTCGATGAATTAAAAAATGAGTTCGTGATTTTGAACTCATTTTTTTGTATTTTAATTGATTATATAAAAACTATTTTAATAACTCAGAGGCTTGTTTTAAATTATCAGCACAAGCAAATAATTCATTTGATAATTTAATCCTATTTCTTCATTTGTCAGCTTCTCAATCTTTTTGTATTTTAGCTGATAATTTAAGTAAAAAATCTGATAATTCAGAATTCATTAAATTTGAAAGACTCTTTGATAATTCTTCCTTATCTATATCTAGTCATTTTACTTCAGCTGTATGTTTCATTTCTGGAAAATCGTGACTTACATATGGTAAACAAATTTTCCAAGCCTCCATGATATGATTACTAGCTTCTTTTAGTAGTTCAGCAATTTCTGTATTATCTATTTTCCCTCATAAAGAAGATATAAAAGATGATAAACTATCATAAAATAAATCTCATATTTTTTCAGCCAATTCTTCATTTGATATATTAATTCATTCTATTTTTTCAGTTTTTGTGGCAATAGTGTTCTTTACTTGATCTGAATTATTTTGAATATTTTCTAATATATCTTTATCTTGTTCATCTAGAATAAATATATCCTCTAAATTTCAAGTAAAACCATTATCTTCTAATACATCTATAATTCATGGAATAAATCTATCAAAGTCATTTTCTAGATAACTAATAGTTTTTTTATACTCATTTAAATTTAAAGGAAGTTCTAATCAAGTTCTTCAATAAAATACTCAAACAAATAATGAATTCCAATATGATTGTTTATCAGCATTGCTACCATTTAGATATTCTTGATCTTGTTTTTGCATATTTGAAGCAATAGCTTCAAAATTTCAATTATTTTTAGTAGTATTATCCATATTTTTATTATTAATATTTATATTATTATAGCATTTTTTCATCAAAAATACAATTATTTAATTTGCTCTCATTGAATTTTTTTAATATTATGAGGAACAAGCTTTCCATTATTATCAATAGCATCTATTACTGCATTTTCTTTTTTTACAAATTTTATTATAGAGTTTGGTAATATTATTCATTCTACTTCTGTTTTAACTGCTCATAATTTATCAGCAAAATTTACAAACATTGCTAATTGAGATATATCTTTTACTTTTCACTCTTTTCAAACAATTTCAACTAATATATCATGTCAGTATTTTTTTCATAACAATATATCATTTCTATTATTCGAAACCGAAGTAAACGAATCTAAATTTATTTCATCTCATACTTGTAATTCTTTTCAGTTTTTTGAAAACCATCACTCCCATTTATCTCATCTTAATATAAATCAATCTTTTCCTCATTCTAAATTCGGCATTTTTTCCATAGCCTTTTCTAATTTTGAAGCAAGCCTTCTTGATACTTCTATGTTTTCTTTAGTCATAGTTTCTAAAACTTTTTTATCTCATCTCATAAAAGCATTTAAATTACGATAAATTGTATTATCAGTGTAAGTAAATATTAGTAATGCTTCTTCTCTTGTTAAATCAGGAATTTGTTTCATCACATCATCCACCATAGTATTATAATCAATTCATTTCTTTTGTAATGCATCAAATCTTTTTAATAAATCTCATCAATAAAATTTTTCATTTAATAATCAACTCTCTAGTATATCTCTTGAAATACTTTCAGGAAATCATAATTTTTCCAATCATTCAACTTTCTCTATTATATCAATTCTCTTTTTAGCTAATGCTTCAATATCTAGTTCTTTTTTAGGTATTATCTCATCAACTTTTGAAACTGTTTCTCAAATAACTTGCTTAGTTTTAGAACTCTCAACAAGTCTTTCTGCAGACTTTCTTAGTTTTGATATTTGTTTCATTCATAATTTAACTGTCTTTTTTCAAACATATACTCATGCTCATACTCAACTTCATATCAATCATAATTCTGCTATACTTTTTCAAGTCTGATATCAATCTAAGCTAAATAATCACA
>CAYQAV010000010.1:0-10890 GCA_964415565.1 uncultured Candidatus Peribacteria bacterium | reverse complement strand
AAAAATAAAGGAGTATTTGGCTTTATTATACCAAATATTCCTTATTTTAGCCACACACTTTTTACAATTAAGCCTAAAATTATTATAATTTGCTTACTTTTATATAGTAAAAATATTTTTTATGAAAAAAATTGTTTTAATTTTCTTTTACATATTTTTTATTATATCTTGTACTAATAATCAAATTGTTTCTGAAACCAAAATACCAGAAGAATTAGTAAAAAAAGAGAAGATTATATTATCACTATGAGATAGTTTAACTGCATGATATTGAGTAGATTTAGTAGATAATTATCCTAGTAAATTGGAAAAAAAACTTACAGATTTATGATATAATTATAAAGTTATAAATTCTTGAGTTAGCGGAGATACTTCTAGTTCTTTGAAATCAAGAGTTTCTCTTTATTTAGATAAAAATCCAGAGATTATTATACTTGTTATTTGATGAAATGATTGACTTAGATGATTATCTACTGTAGATTTAAAAGAAAATATTAAAGCTATTATTGATGCTTTTCCTAAAGATACAAAAATAGTATTATGATGAATGGACATCCCAATTAATCTAGGATTTAAATACAGAAGTGATTTTAAAAAAGTTTATGAAGAGATTTCTAAAGAAAATAAAGATATTTATTTTTTTAAGTCTTTTTTAGATTGAGTTATGGGAGATTATAAGTTAAATATTTCAGATAGAATTCATCCAAATCCACTTTGATATGATATAATTGTTTGAAATTTATATGATTTTTTAGAAAAAAATAAAATTTTAGAAAAGTAATAAAAAAAGATGATAGAAATAAAAAAACTGAGTAAATTTTTTTGAAAATTAGACCAAAAAGTAGATATATTTACAAATTTAGATTTAAAAATAAATGACTGAGATTTTATTTCAGTAGTTTGACCAAGTGGTAGTTGAAAGTCTACTTTTTTAAACATGATTTCTTGAATTGATAGAGATTATATTTGAGAAATACTTTTATTTTGAAGTGATTATAAAAAAATGAGTGAAGATGAAATCACTTTATTTAGATGAAAAAATATTTCATATATATTTCAAAACTTTAAACTAATTGATAATTTAACAATCAGAGAAAATATAGATTTAGTTATAGAATTAAACAATCTTGAAAGAAATTTTACAACAGATGAAATACTTGAAATAGTTTGATTAAAAAATAAAAGTGAAAACTACGTTTTTAATTTAAGTTGATGAGAAAGCCAAAGAGTAGCAATTGCTCGTGCATTTGTTTGAAAAACTAAACTTTTATTAGCTGATGAACCAACAGGATCTCTTGATCAAAAAAATAAAGAAAAAATTATAGATTTAATAAATTTATTACACAAAAAAATTAAAAATACCGTTATTATGATAACTCATGATGATGAAGTAGCAAAAATTTCAGATTATACATATAAAATGACTGATTTATCTTTGATAAAACAATAAAAACATGTTTAATAAATTTTTAAAAATAATTTTTTTAAAAGAGAAAAAGTATTTTCTTTTTGTTTTTCTAGCTGTTTTTTTAAGTCTTTTTTCATATATTTTATGAAATAATGTTATTTTATGAGTTAAAGATTATTTAAAAGAAGAAATAAAACCTTTAGTTTGATGAGATATAGTTTTATCAAGTGATAAAATTGTAAAACCATCTTTTTTGGAATCATATTATAAATTATTTAAAGAAACTGAAACTGTAGAAATTGACTCTACACTTTTTGATAAAAATGATAGACCTATTTTATATAAATTTGTTTATCATAAAGATAATTATCCTTTTTATGATGGATACTCATACGATATAATTAACTCTGATTGAGTTTTAGTTATAGATAAATCAACTTATGATACTTTTTGAGATAATATAAAAATATTTGATACAGAATTGAAAGTAAAATGAATAATAACTAAAAAACCATTAGGTGAAATATCGCTTTATACAAATGATAATAAAATTTATTTACCGTTAGAGTATTTAAGTAAAGATATAAATGAAAATAACTCTAGGTTTAAATATAATATTTATTTAAATTTTTTATTAAAATATGATGAAAATATAGTTTCAAATATAAAAAAACAAGCAAAAAGCGAAAATATTAGTATTAAAACTATAAATGATAGACAAGATAGTATTTGAGAAATAACAGATAGATTTTATCTTTTTATAGATGCATTTAATTTAGTTATTTTTATACTTACCTTCTTTATTATTATACTTTCTTTAGAGAGTTTTTTCAAGAAAAATAAGTCCAATTTTTGATTATTAAATATTTTTTGATTAACAAAAATAAAGATATTTTTTTATTCTTTTATATGAATATTTTTTATTTTTATAGTTTCATTTTTGTTAGCTATTTTATTGTTATTTTTTATCTTATTACTTATAAATTTATATATTTATTTTTTCACAAATTAAAAGAGAGATTTTTAAATCTCTCTTTTATATTTTTTTTAATATTTCTTTAATTTGTAAAAATGTATTTTCCAAATTTAAAATCTCATCTTTTGTAAAGAATTTATATTCTTCGATTTCTTCATCTTGAATTTTAATTTTTCCAGATTTTATTGTGCTCAAAAATATATATTCTAATTTACTAATTTTTTTTCATTCACAATTTATAAATTCAATTTTGTATGTACAAATTGGAGAAGGTTTTTCTTTTATATTTTCTATTTTTAAACCTAATTTATTTCAAAGAATTTTTATTTCTAGATTTAATTCTTCTTTTATTTCTCTTTTTATAGCTTTATAAATATTTTCTCATTCTTCAACATGTCATCATGGGAGAGTCCAATAATCTTTTCCGTTATGTTTAACTAGTATATATTTTCATTCGTCATTTTTTAAAAATGTTCTAGATACTTGTTTCATTTTTTTATAAGTTATTTATAAATATTTAATCATATATTCTCATTCTAAGATATATCATCTTTTTTCATAATATCATCTTACTCAAACTCATGCAATTACAGCTATTTTTCTATATCAAGCTTTTTTTGAAAGTAATTCTGATCTTTCTATAAGTCTTTTACCAAAACCTATATGTTGACCAAAAGTACTTCATGCTTCTCAAATACTTAATTGATCTCAAAATGTATGAATTTCTCTTATTAACGCTGCATCTTTTAATTCTGGTAATATTTCTAGAATTTCATTATTTATACTTGGTAATCTAAGTCTTAAAAGTGAAAAAATAGTTCTATCATCTGGATCTTCAAAAGTTATAAAATGTTCAACTCAATCAGAAGCCTCATATTTAAAATCATTTAATACTGCTTTTTTAGGATCATTTTTTGCAAATTTTATTTCTCTATGTCTGATATCTACCATTTTTATTCATTCAGCTTTTAGTTTTTCTTCTACAATTTGTCTCAGATTTGCTAGATGACTTCATTCTAAAATTTCACTTGCGGGTATATCTCTATATGTTCTATTAAGTCTTATATATTCTGGAATCATAGATTCAAGAGTTGCAGTAAGATCTATAAGAGTTTTATCATCATAAGCTTTAAATCCTCATGCTTTCCAGATTTCAGTTAACTCTGATTTATCTGTTACCATCATAGGATAGATTTTTAATTCATCTGGTCTAAAAGCTTGGTCATCAAAAATTCTAGCAAGAGATTGTATATCCATTTCTGGATTAGAACCAAGTAAATTTGGCATCATATGTGCAACAACTTTAAATCAAGCATCTTTTAACATCTTAGTAGCTTCAATACTTTCTTTGTTTCAATGTCATCTTTTATTTAGTTCATTTATTTCATCAAAAGTAGTTTGATATCAGATTTCTACTCTAGTTACTCAATAACTTCTAAGTCTTTTTATTTCTTCTGGATTTATCCAATCTGGTCTAGTTTCGATTGCAACTCATATAACTCTACATCTTGAAGTTTCATTTAATTTTTTTGCTTCCTCAATAGAAGATGAAATCTTTGCTTTATAAGTTTCATTTATCTTAAAACTTGCAAATTTATCTCATGATAACTCAGTTTTTTCTATAAAAACTTTCATTTCATCATAAGTATTAAAAGCATCATAAACTCATTTTATAAAATCTTGTTGGTATTTTAATGGGTAAACTGACCAAGTTCAACCTATTATTCTTATGTCATTTTTTTCTATTTTATGACCAGTTATTTCAAGCGCTCTAAGTCTATTGTGTATTTGTTTAATTGGATCAAATTGATTTAATTCTGCTCTTTGAACTGCGGGTTCATTTGGTATATAACTTTTTGGAAGTCATTCAAAACTAGGACAATAAACACATTCTCAAGGACATCACCAAAACTTTGTAAGTAGGGAAATAACAGTAACTCAAGATTGACTTCTAACTCATTTTTTTCTAAGTATTTTTTGAAAAAATAAATTTTCTTCTATTTCTCAACTTGCAATCAACTCATTGTATCTTTCTATTAATTCTATACTTGAATAAGGTTTTTTAATCTTATATATAGAATAAATTTTATTTTTTATCTTGTGAAAATCATCTTTAGTAAAATTAGCTCATTTGTTTTTAGTTTCAACTAATCCAGCTTTTAATATTTCATCTATAATTTCTATTATTATCATAATTTTCATTAGTTATATATTTTTTAATTATATTAATTAATTTTAAATTAACAAAAAAAAGTACTATTTTAGTACTTTTACGTCTCAACTTTTACTTTCATTTCCTCTCTTTCTTTTGTAACTTTTTCTGAAAATAAATTTGCTCATGCTATAATTACAGCAGTTGATAATAATGTTGTATATCAAATCTTTTTTAAATTCATATTTTTATTTATTTATTAAAATCATTCTATATTTTTACAATTATCATTCATTAAAAATTTAATATTATTTCAAGTTAATATTGATCAAGTCCGTTCTGTTTTTTCATTTCATTCAAAAATTAGTAGTATTTGTATTTATTTCTCATTTTTTTTCATCATTCACAAAAAAAAAGTTTCTATTATTATTTCTCATTTTTTGTTTGGTATACTTTTTAAGTCTATAAGTTTCCATTTTTTTTTAATTTTAGATGTTTTATCAATAATAGAACCAACAGAATTTGTTGTTTCTCATACTATATTCTCAGTTGCATTAGATAATCAAACTTGAGATATAGCTATTATTGCAGATAATGTAATTGCATTCATTTTATTCATAATTTTAAATTATTTTTTAAAAGTTAGTTGACAATAATTTAAAATTTAACAAAGTCAATACTTATATTTTTTAATATAAATTAAATTATTACTAATAACTTGATTTATAAAAATATTATATATAATTTCTGTATGACTTTTCTTACTTTTCTTACAAATAGAACAAATGAAAAAACATAGTTGTGATATGAAACTTTATTGAACTACTACTCTCTGAGCTAAATGACAAATCGTGATTCCAAAAGAAATTAGGGATAAACTCGAATTAAAAACAGGCGATAGCTTAAGTATACTTTTAAAATGAGATAAATTTATAGGTTTAATTAGAAATAATGATTTAATGGAACTTATGGAATTTATAAAACAAATGGAAACTGAAAAAAATAATATTTAATTTAATTTATAGTATGAAAAAAATAATTAGTACAATGTTATTAACAACATTTATTATTACATCTTGCGGTAGTTCTTGAGTTGATGTAGTTGTTAATGAATGAAAAAGGGATTTTTTTATTGATGTTAAAAAAATCTCAGATTTTAATAATATAGCATATTTAAATAAAACTTGAAAACTTGATTCAACTCAAAATATTTCACTAAGTTCAAGTGCAAATGGTAGAGTTAAATCTATATTAGTTAAAAGTTGAGATAATGTTTCAGAATGACAATTATTAGCTATATTAGATGATAATTTATCAAATTATAATTTAACTCTTGCATCTTCTGAAAATAATTTAGCTGCTGCTAAAAATAATTTAGAAGTAGTTAAAAATGGTTTAGAAGTTTCAAAAAATAATTTAGAAAAAACTAAATTAAACTATGAATCAACTAAAATTAAATTGGATAAAACAGTTTCTGATATACAAAGAAATCTTTGAAATTTACAATTAAGTGATGATACAACAAGTACATCAATAGAAATTGATAAATTAAATAATTCAATAAATAAATTAGAAGCAGATTATAAAAATCTTCAATCATCAAATAATGAAACTCTATCTTGATTTGTTAGATCTCTTGATAAAGAATCAATTGTCTTAAAAAACTTTGTTACTGATATTATCTATTTTTCTGACGATATTTTATGAGTAACAGAAGCAAATAAAAATAAAAACAATTCATATGAAATATATTTATGAGCAAAAGATAATTCTCAAAAAATTGAATCAGAGAAACTTTTGTGAGATTTAATAGAATATAAAAAATCAGTTTTAGATACTTTTGAATTATGAGAATTATCAACTAATGAACAATATAAAGCAAAAATTGATGTAATAAAAAATTCATACACAAAGATACTAGATTTTTTAAATTCATTTGATACTACTATTTCAAATACTGTTTCAAGTTACTGAACAATTAGTGATACTCAAATTTCAGGTTATAAATCTGTTATTGGTTGATATAAAACAACATACAATGCTTATAACTGAGGTTTTATTTGATTATCAAATTCAATCTATTCTTTTTTAGAAACATATAAAAATAGTCAAGCATCACTTTTAACACAAATTGAAAATCTAGGAAAAGATAAAGAAATATATTTAAAATCTCTTGATTTAAATAAAGAAAGTTCACAAGCTACTTTAGATGAAGCTATTTCAAATAGAGATTTAACTTTAAGAAATCTAGATTTAGTTATTAATGATGCAAATTCTGCAATTAGAGATACTGAAATCAGAATCACTGATGCACAAATAAAAGTAAAAGATGCTGAAATAAGTTATAGTAAAGCAGCAAATGAAGTTACAAAATTATCAATTAAATCACCAATTAAATGAATTATTTGAGATATATTAATAGATAAATGACAAGAAATTTCAAATTGAACTCCTGTTTTTAATATATTAAGTGAATGACAAAAAGAAGTTACAATATCATTTAATAAAGAAGAACTTGATTTAGTAACTGAAAATATGAGTGCATTTTATGTAGATTGAGCAAATACATTTACATGAAAAATTTATTCTATTTCTAAAAATGCAGATGCTAATTTAAAATATGTAGCAAAAGTTACTATGCCTTCTGATACTTCTAATATTTGAAGTATTTTAAATCTAAATATACCAGTAGAAGTAAATAATAAATTATTACCTATAAATGCTGTGAAAATAAACAGTTTATGATTATGAACAATAAATTATTTTTCAACAGGTTCTACTATTGAACAAATGGATATAGAAGTATGAAAAGTTTATTCTGAACAAATTGAGATTATTTCTAAATTAGATGATGATTTAAATGTTATTTTAAATTATGTTGATAATTATGATAGTGAAAAATTTACTTTAAAAATTAAAGAATAATATGAACAGCGTTGTAAAAAAAATAAATGAAGATTTAGAAAAATGATTTTTTTGATTTTGGGTTAGAAGATTTAGAGTTTCATATCTAATTATTTTCTTACTTATAATTGCTTGAATTTTTTCTCTTTTTAGTATTCCTAAAGAATCTAGTCCAGATATTAAATTTGGTATTATTTGAGTAACTACAGTTTATCCATGAGTAAATCCCCAGGATATGGATTCTCTTATAACTGATAAGTTGGAGAAAAAAATTAAAAATGTAGATTGAATTAAAAAAATTACTTCAACTTCATCTGTTTGAATTTCATCTATAATAATTGAGTTAGATAATGGTGTAGATACTAGAAATACTATGACAGATATCAAAGATCAAGTAGATAAAACTGAATTACCTGAAGATGCAAATACACCATCAGTAGTAGAAATATCAACTAGTAGTGATTTAATGTTTGAAGTATTACTATATTGAGATAGTGAAAAATTTAGTAAATTTGATCTAACTCAAAAATGACAATTAATTAAAAATAATCTTGAATCTCAAGTTTCTTGATTATCATCAATTGATTTATCTTGAGTTAGTTCATGAGGAAATTCATCTGATTATGAAATAAATGTATTATTAGATAAAGCAAAGATAGAACAATTAAATATTTCACTTGTTCAAATATCAAATATATTAAAAAGTTATAATAAAAATACTCCAATATGAAATTATTCTATTTGAGATTTAAATTATGATTTTAGATTTGATTGAGAATTAAAAGATATACAAGCATTAAAAAATGTAGTTATTAGATCTACAAAATGATCAAATATTTTACTTTCAGATATAGCAACTATTGAAAATAAATATAGAGACGATTCAATAAAAAAACTATGATTTAAAGATAATAAATGATTAAATTATATATCATTATCATTTAATAAAAATTCTTGAGTAAATATTTTTGACGTATCTGTTATAGCTAAAGAGGCATTAAATAATTTTGTAAAAATAAATCCTGATTTAAAATGAGTAGGTATTTTTTATGTAAATGATATGTCAGAATTAATCTTAGAAGATTATTCAACTCTATCATGAACAGCAATTCAAACATTTATTTTAGTTTTTTTAACTATCTTACTTTTTGTTTGACTTAGAGAATCATTGATTGCTTCTATATTGATACCACTTTCATTTCTGATAACTTTTATAGTTTTAGATACTCTTGGTTATTCACTTAATTTTTTGACTAATTTTTCTCTTGTATTAACTCTTTGAATAGCGATTGATACTGTTATAGTTATCATTGAAGCTTCAAGTGAAAAAATGAAACTTTGATACAATAAGAAAAATGCAGTTTTACTTGCTGTAACTGAATATAAAGCTCCACTTATATCTTGAACTCTAACAACTTTAGTAGCTTTTTTACCATTGATGTTTTTACCAGGTGTTATGTGAAAATTTTTAGCATATATTCCTATAACTGTTTTTTCAACTTTAGTTGCAGCATTGATATTGGCGTTAACAGTTAGTTCTACATTATTTGTAAAATTTGTAAAAGATAGTAAAACTTTTCATAAAGATGAAAAACTTGAGGCAACTATGTCTCAAGATCAAAAAGATTTTTTGGAACATGAAAGATTTTGAAAAGTAGAAAAAAATGATGATAAGATTTCTTATAGAGATAGGATTTTAAATAAGATATCTCTTTTGTATTATAATTTACTAAAAAAAGTTTTATTATCTAATACTTCTAGAAGAACATTTATTTTTAGTCCAATTTTACTATTGATTTTAACTTTTGTTTTTCTTGCTCCAAATATTTGATTTATACTTTTTCCAAAAACGGATAATTGAGTTATAAATATTTCAGTAGAAACAAAAGAATGAACAAATAAAGAACAACTTCTAAAATATGTAGATAAAATTGACGAATCAATATATAAATATGAAGAATTAAAAGTTTATAATATGACTATTTCTAGCAATAAAATAAGTATTTTTATAGAACTTTTAAATAAAAACATAAGAGATGAAAAATGACTTATGAATGTTTATGAACTAGAAGATAAAATATCAAATAATTTAAAAGAATTGGAATCAGAATGACTTAATGTTTCAATAGAAACACAAAGTAACTGACCTCCAACATGAAAAGCTGTATGAGTAAAATTAGTAGCAAATAGTTCATCAAAAGTTGAGGAATTAAAAAATACTGCATCTATATTTAAAGATCATTTAAAAACTATAGATTGACTAAAAAATGTAACTACAACTAGTAGTGATTCTCCATGACAATTTATATTTAAATTTGATAGAGATAAACTTGCAAATGTATGATTAATACCAAGTGATATATTAAATGAAGTATATTTTTATACAAATTGAATTAAAGCTTGAAGTATAAAATCTGCATATGAAGACAATGATATAGTTTTAAAAATAGCACAATTTGAGGATAATTTAAGTCCAGATGATATAGATAATTTGATAGTAAATACTCAAATTTGAAAGATAAGAGTTTGAGATTTTATAACTACTGAATTTGCTAAATCTATTTCTTCTATTACTAGAGAAGATGGTAGAGTTTCTATAACAGTTGAAGCTGATATAAATAGTGATGCTTTGCCTAGTGAAATTCAACCAAAAGTTGATGAATATGCAGCTAGTTATTTATATCCAGATTGAGTATTTTTTGAAAAATGATGAGAAAATCAAGCAAATTCTGATTTGATTATTTCTACATTTAAGTCTTTGTTTATTGCACTATTTTTAATTTTTTCAATACTTGTATTTCAATTTAATAGTTTCAGACAACCAATTATTATATTGTATTCTGTTGTACTTGCATTACTTTGAGTAAATATTTGATTATTTATTACTTGAAATCCTTATAGTATGACATTTATGATATGATTTATTGCTCTTACTTGAGTAGTAGTAAATGATGCAATTATTTTGATAGATAGGATAAATAGAAATCTTGAAATATGAATTGATGCCATTCATAGTGTTGCTTCAGCAGGGAAAACAAGATTACAACCAATAATTGTGACTACATTAACTACAGTTTTTTGAGTTTTACCACTTGCTTTACAAGATGAATTTTGGGCATGATTATGATTTACTATTGTTTTTGGTTTAGCTGCAGGTTCTGCAATGACACTTTTTGTTATTCCATCACTTTATTATAGCTGGTTCCTTGATTGAAAACAAACAAAAAAAGAAGATTAATCTTCTTTTTTTGTTTGTTTTATTTTAATTTTTTACTATTTTTTTTTACTATTTTTTTAATTTATATTAAATTTAGGCTTAATTGTAAAAAGTGTGTGGCTGAGATGATTAAATTTTCCCATATAAGAGAGATAAAATTAGTTTAATTTTTCTCTCTTTTTTTAATCCTCTATGAAGACTAATTTTAGGTTTAATATGTCAAAATAATCATT
>CAYQAV010000009.1:0-5197 GCA_964415565.1 uncultured Candidatus Peribacteria bacterium | reverse complement strand
ATGATTTTGTAGAAAAAATTAATAACACTTGTTGAGAATTTAACTCAATTTTTAAAGAAAATTTATCCAGTTTATTAAATAATAAAATCCAAATAATTAGATAATAGTTATGCTAAGATTTCTAAATGTTTTTAGTATAATTCAAATTGAGATAGTGAATACAATACTATATGGTGAAAACTATATACATGGTCAAATTCTCCTAGTGCATGTACAACTTGATATCATGTACCAAGTGATAATGAATGGGAAATACTAGAAACTGCACTAAATTGATGAACAAATTGTAGAAATGCAACAAACTTTCGGTTATGTGATTGACTATGATGGAAAACTAATGCTAGTTATACTCCAGATAGAAAACTAACAGATACACTTAAAATACCTTTAGCAGGTTTTCGTCTTTCTGATGATTCTTCGTTCTACGGTCGTGGTAGCATTGCGTACTTATGGTCAAGTACGCCTAATAATACTAGTGCGTATTTCAGGTTATTGTATTGGCATGATTCTACAGTTAACCGTAACAACAATAGTCAGGCGAACGGTTTCTCTGTTAGATGTATAAAGGATTAAATTAAAATTAACTTAGTATTTTATAATTACTTTACTTAAATAAACTATTATTAATTTATAAAATAAAAAACTTCTCAGTAATATTACCGAGAAGTTTTTTAAAATTGTTCATTTAATTTCAATTTACTTTGGTAAAACATACGACTACTATTTACTCAAAATCTTTGAGCAGCAATCCTATCAATTCACATACCAAATGCAAAACCTGAATAAATTTCAGGATCAATTCCAGCTCAAGAAAGTACTTTTGGATGAACCATTCAAGCTCAAAGTAATTCTACAAATCAGCTTCCAGAACACATACTACAATTTTTTCCATTTTTTTCTCATTTTCAAGCACATATTTGACAGCTTACATCGATTTCAGCACTAGGTTCAGTAAATGGAAATATACTTGGTCTAAATCTAAGGTTAGTTTTTTCTCAAAGAAGTTTTTTCATAGCCGTTTCAAGTGTACCTTTTAAATCTCAAAATGTAACTTTTTCTCAAATAACTAGTCATTCTAGTTGATAAAAATTACAAGTGTGTCTCGCATCTTCTTGCTCATATCTAAAAACTCTACCTGGAACAATTATTTTTATAGGAAGTTTTCATTTTAACATTTCTCTTACTTGAACAGGACTTGTATGAGTTCTAAGTAAAACTTTTTCTCCTGGTGCTTTATTTTTGTTTATTTCATTACTTATCCAAAAAGTATCCCAAACATCTCTTGCAGGATGATTATCAGGAATATTTAACATATCAAAATTAAGTCTTTCATTTTCAACTTGAGGACCATCTTCAACTTTAAATCACATAGAAATAAATATTTCTTCAAGTAAATTTGAAGTTATACTTATAGGATGTTTATGTCATAAAGGAATATTAGTATATTCTCAACTTACATCTATCTTTTCTAATTTTTCAATATTAGCATATTTTTGTTCCTCAATTTCTATAGCTTTTTTTTCTATTTTTTCAGAAATAAAGTCTCTTAATTTATTTGCTTCAGGTCAGATAATTTTTTTATCATCATTACTTAAATCTTTAATTCATTTTAAGATTTCTTGTAATTTTCAAGCCTTACCTAGATAATCTTTATTTAAAATTTCTAAATCAGCTTGATTAGAAATTAGGGCTAATTTTTCTGTAAATTCTATTTTTAAATTACTTAATTTTTCTTTCATTTTTTCTTCTATAAAATATTATTTCTTAAATTATAAAAAAAATACTTAATAAATCAAAAAAATGTTTTTACAATTTCTATTTTTTGGTACAATAAAATTGTTTATATATTTATATTTAAAATATGAAATGCAAAAACCTTATTTGAGATTTTAAAAAATTTGCTTTAAAATGAAATGTTATAGATTTAGCAGTTGCTGTTGTTATTTGAACTGCTTTTGGTAAAATAGTTTCTTCACTTGTTGCAGATATAATAACTCCAATTATATGAATAGTTTTAGGAGGTGTTGACTTCACTAAATTACAATTTGTATATTGAGAAAGTACAATTACATATGGTAACTTTTTACAAGCAATATTTGATTTTATGATTATTGCTTTTGCTATATTTCTTTTTGTTACAATTTTAACAAAAGCTTCTGAAAAAGTAATTAAAAAAGAAGAAATCAAAGTAGAAGCTCCAAAAAAAGCTGAAGATATTTTATTACTTGAAGAAATAAGAGATTTATTAAAAAAATAATAATTTATTAATAATTTAAAATGAAATATATTAAAAATGCATTTACTCTAGTCGAGTTGATAGTTGTTATAACTATTTTATCAATATTAGGTACTATAGCTTTTATTTCTTATTGAATGTATACTTCAAGCGCTAGAGATAGTGTTAGGATTTCAGATATTGATAATATTAATAAATCATTAAACCTTTTTAATATTGAACACTGATTTTATCCTGAACCGGATTGATCTTATTTTATAAATTATAGTTGATCTATTGCTTGGACTCAATGATATTTTTGAGATGACCTTTTGAGAAAAACTCAAAAATTATCAAAAGTTCCTGTTGATCCTTTAACAGGTTCAAATTATGCGTATTCAGTTACAAACAATAAAAAAGAAGTACAGTTTGCATCTATTCTAGAAAACCATGAAAGTGTTTGATTTTCTAATATTTTTTGATGATGAACTGCTGCTCCATGAAAAGAGTTATGAACAGCTTATGTAAGATGAAATTATAATTGAAAATTTGTAAAAGTTTCGACATGAAGTACTGTTTTTATTTTATGAGTACCTAGTATATTAACATCTGATATACTTAGTGTTGATTTACAAAATATTTATAGTTCAAAAAGTTTTGTATATGATTGATATAATAATATACCTCATACATATAATAATACGAATTTAACACTTACTTGATGATTTAATTTTGATCCTTGAATTAATACTCCGATTTTATTTGAATGAAATGAAGCAGAGTTAGCAACTTGAATTTGAAAGTTAACTTTTGCTGAAAATCTAAAAAACTTTTTTATTGATACTATTTTACAAGATAATCAATCATATAAAGAAGTTATTGACTTAAATCCTATAGTACAACCAGACGCTGCAATAAAATTAGTAGATGCATATATGTCAAATAATGTTTGATGATTAAAAAATCAAAGAAGTATCGATAGTAATTATTCAGTTAGTAATATAATAACTTTTGAAAATGAATGATGATACTCTATTACTGATTGAACATGAACTAGGGTAACATCTGAAAAGTATAATTGAAGTTATTCATTAGAACTTACAAATTGAGTAGATCTAGATTGAGAATACATGTCTTGTATAACAATTAATCAAAAATTAGATTATCCTTTTTCAATGAATTTATATTCTAAATGAAATAACGGAGGTTATATTGAAGCTTATTATAAAGATTTAAGCTTAAATGAGAATTATTTATTAGAATTTTCTCCTACATCAAATTGGAAAAATTATAAATCATCTGTAATTGCTTCATGAACTTATGATTTTAACTTATGTTATTATGCCAATAATCAAAATGATTCATTATTTTTAGATGATATATCTTTTGATTATACTATTGATTGAATTTGTAGTTCTGAAAATGAGGCTAGTTTTTATGATATAAATGATATAGTTTATAAATGTGACCAATGAGTTTCTACAAGCTTGGTTGATCAATGATTATGACAAAAATTCACTTGGTCATGTCAATGAACACTTTGATGAACAACTAAAAATTGTAGTGCAAATCATATATGAATACCAAATAGTATAATAGATTTTGAAACAAATACTTGATATACAACAACGAGTTGAACTTGGACTCATACAAATACTGATAAATTCAGTTGAGATTATTCATTAAATAGTTGAGTTAGCGATTCTTGTTTAACTATTAATAAAACAATAGACTCTATATCAACTTTTCAATTTTCAAGTAAAATAGTAGAAGATAGTAATATAAATTCGGGCTATATTTATTGAGAATATCAAATAATAAAGCAAAATGAATGAGAATGATATGATACTCCTTCAAATATAATAACTTATTCAAATTGATGGGAAAAATCAATATTTGAATGATTGAATCCTTGAAATTATGAAATAACTTATTGTATATATAAATGATCTTGAGAAGCTTGAAGTATTTATTTTGATTATGTTGCTTTTGATTCTAATGGTCTATGTGGTATTGAAAATTGAACTAGTGCATCAATTTTTACTCAAGCTTGAGCATGTAAAACTTGAAATTTAGCTAATTTTGTTGATAATTGAGCAGGATCATCATATGATTGGGATTGTATTTCTTTAGATGGATGAAGTACAGCAAATTGTTCTATGAATCATATAGCAGCTACAACAACATATCCTTGATGTGATTCTCCTGATATTTATATTTGAGATTTAATTATTTCATCATGTAATGTCTGAACTAACACATCTTGAACTTGATCAAGTTCTTATTGATGATTTTTTCAATGGTGAAGAAATAAAATGTTTGCAGTAAATGATACTTCTCAAAGATCTACTACTATTCCTTGAGTTACTTGATTAAACGCCTCAACAGATACGTATGACTTTGTTTGGTCTGATACTCTTCCATGGAGTTGGTCAGATGATGATATAAGTTATAATTGGTGATGATCAGATATTATAAGTAAACAATGACCATGTGCCAATTGATATCGTGTAGCTACAGCTTTTGATTGGACTAAAATATCAACATACTGATGATGGATTAATTTAGATGGTTATGGTTATAGTTGACTAGAAATGTCAAATTTATTAAAATTACCATATGCTTGATGAAGATCTGGTTATGACTGATCTTTGATGATGGTATGAGAACATGGTTGTTATTGGGCAGGTTCTGGTCCAAATAGTAATTTGACAATTGGTAATGATACTTTGGTTCCTGACTCTTGGGGAAAAGGTTCTGCTGTTTTTGATTGATTAAGTGTTCGCTGCTTTAAAAATTAATATATTTGATATGAGATTTATTTATGTTAGTTTAATATTATTATTTGTACTAATCTAGTAGGTTGTGTAGGAAGATTTAATAAAATTCACTACGTATAAAATGACTATATACAAACTTTATTTTTCTCCAAAAGATTTTCTAGCTTTTGAATTGGTGTTAAATATTGTATTCATCAATGTT
>CAYQAV010000008.1:0-4766 GCA_964415565.1 uncultured Candidatus Peribacteria bacterium | reverse complement strand
ATGTGGGAGTTAGTAGCAGAGCTTCATTCATTCCTTGTTAAGCAGACTCAAGCTTTTGAGCAGGTTACGCAATCGCGCGTGCTGCGCGCCAGCTATAAAGACATTCAGCAGTGGGACGTAAAGGCGGGTCGTGCTGCCGCATTTCTTGCAGCGAATCCCAAGTTTGTAAGACTCGGCGACTTCACCGAAGAGTGTGCGGAAACCGTGCGGCCTTGGGAAAGTCCCGAAAAGGAATGGCCGGTTTATGGTGTCAACAATAAAGAAGGCGTTTTCTTGAACTCGCTGCAGGTGGGCAAGGACTTCAATGCACCCTACAAGAAAATAGAAAAAAACTGGTTCTTTCACAATCCTACCCGGGCAAACGTAGGCTCACTTGGTATCGTTTCAGAAGTGCCTGAGGACGCAATTACCAGCCCGGAATATCAAGTGTGGCGATTGCGTAGCGGCTTCATGCCAGGCTTCATGGCGCTCATGCTTCGAACCGACTATTTCCTGGCGTTGGTGGCGTTCAATCGTGTTGGTGGCGTGAAACAACGTATGTATTACACCAATCTAGCCCAAATCAGGCTCCCCGAAATCCCTGAAGATGTTCAAAAAGTATTCGCAGAACGGCGCTTGGCAATTCTGAAAGACATCGGCTCCGCCAATGAAAAACTGGCTCAAAGAAAGAAGGAAGTTGAACAAATGATTCTTGGTACTCGTCCTGTGGAGGCAACCTGATATGTCCCGTGGTCGCCAATATATTGAATTCGAAGGGTTGTTTTCCGAAAGCGTGCTGGGTATTTTTCGCATCATCAGAGGCTTCGCCGACCTACGTGATCTAGCGGCCGTCTCAGTACCTTATAAGTTGGAGAATGGCGGTCAAGGCTTTCAAGTAGTAGGCCATCAGCGGGTGGAGTCGGCCAAGCACGCAGAGGAGATCAAGAACTATCTTGAGCAGAGCGAAAACCGCTTTCTCCCTGAGGTGATTCTCTCAGTCCGCGTACCTGTCGATTTGCTAGTCGGTGGAGATGTCATTACGCCGACACAGCTTGCATCTGGTGAAAAGACAGTCGGACTGAACGAAACGGTCTTCGGGGTTAAGAGTTCAGATGCCGGCCTGGTTGACATTTCCCGTCGCTATTCGAGTCCGACTGTACGCATGCAGCGACTGCGTGTGAAGCGTGGCGACTTGGTGCAACTCAGGCAAGAAAAGATCATTCGTCGCATTGATGGCAATCATCGCCTTCATCTTGCCGAGCAACTCATCAACGACCCCAACACTCCGACCAAGTATCTGGCCCCCTTTTGCATGGTGTTGCTCGGTTTGCCGGACAGCGATACCGATGACTTTGCGGAGTCTCTAATTTTTCACACCATCAACAGCACTGCATTGCCGTTGGAGTCTGAACACGGTTTACGGTTGCTGCTGGGACAGAATCCGGCTCACGCCATGACGCCGGATAGTGAATTTGCCTACAACCCAGCGTTGCACCTAACGCGGCTGTTGGTTGACCGGTTGCGAGGTTTGACGCCCCAAGCGCGGCAGCGATTTGGCGTTCGCCCACTGACGGCACTATGGGAATCGGCTCGCAGCCTGATCGCCATGGATGAGGTCATCGCACGAGATCGTCAGACCTTGACCGCGTATGCCGACAACCTTTTTGCTGCGCTGGCGGACATTGTTACCCTGTTGACGGTCAATCATCCATCGCTATGCGGCACGTACGCTTTCTTTGAACTGGCGGCGCGAGTCTGGCGTGGGGCAGTGGGGGACGATCACGAAGCAAAGATCCGATGGACTGTTTCTTATCTTGACAGGATTGGGAATTGGCTTGGCTCGCAGGGCATTACAAACATGCTAAATCCACTATCTGCCGCACAGCAATTGTTGGAGACATTCAAGGCAGCACAAACGAGAATTCCAAAACGGGTGTTTTTAGCCAGATGGTATCCCGCTCAGGATGCGCCTGATTTAGCCCACAATAAAGCTAACCTGCGGCTTCAACAACTGAGGCAGACCCTGACCGGTATTCAGCAGCAACATGGTTTGGCGCTCGAACTGATTGACATGGGCACCGAGGAAGGCGGGACATTTCCTATCCACAGCAAGATGTACGAGGCCATCGCGTCTTCAGACATCATCATTTGTGACTTGACGGGACATAGGCCAAACGTCTATGTCGAAGCTGGCTATGCGCTGAAGCATCGAGAGACCAATCGGCTGATTTTTCTCTTTGAGCCAAAAGACAATGGCGACAAGGTCCCATTCGATCTGAACACGTTCAAATATGTTCAGATCAATCAAGCAGCAGAGATACCGAACAGGCTAGGGCCTGAGATTATTGCAATTCTTAGAGACGCGGGCGCTGCGATAGCGCTGGGACCGAATGGCTAAGTTGTAAGACGACACAAAGGGGAGAGTATGGCAATCTGGTTAATCCGCGCCGGTTCACACGGCGAATACGAACAAAAATTTATTCAAGAAAGCCGCGTTTATGTGACTTGGCTCGGCCTCGCTGTCAACCTTGCTGGGCTCGCCGAGCGACTGGAGCTCGTCACCGCATTGACGCAGCGCAACCCCGACACCAAGCCCAAGGCGATCTTGAATTGGGTCAGCCAGGTGTGGCCGTTTGCGCATGGCATCAAGAAGGGTGACTTGGTGATATTGCCGCTCAAGTCGCAACCTGCGATTCAGATTGGCGAGGTCACGGGCGATTACCACTTTGAAGCTGGCGGGCCAGACCCATACTTTCACTGGCGACCGGTCAAGTGGATTGGCGAAGCCGTGCCGCGAGCCAACTTCGGCAAAGATTTGCTGTACACCTTCGGCGCGTTCATGACCATCTGCCGGGTGCAGCGTAACAACGCCGAGCAGCGCATTGCGGCCATGCGTGCCAACGGCTGGAAGCCCGAAACCATTTCAGCGGCGACTAAGGCCACGGCCACTGCACCGGCAACGGATGAAGGCGCAGAAGACACCAATCTGGAAGACTTGGCCCACGATCAAATTGCCCAGCTCATTTCCGCCCGCTTCAAGGGCCATGGGTTGACGCGGCTGGTAGAGGCGATCCTGAAAGCGCAGGGGTACACCACCTACCGCAGCCCGGAAGGTGCAGACGGTGGCGCGGACATTCTGGCGGGCGCTGGCCCCCCTCGGATTCGGTGCGCCGCGCCTGTGCGTGGAAGTCAAGTCGGAAAGTAGCCCGATTGACCGCCCGACGGTCGACAAGCTGCTGGGCGCGGTATCCAAGTTTGGGGCGGACGAGGGCTTGTTTGTCTCGTGGAGCGGCTTCAAGAGCAATGTTCAAAAGGAACTTGCCGCCAGCTTTTTCAAGGTGCGGCTGTGGACCCAAAAGGAACTGCTCGAACAACTCTTTGCCCACTACGACCACCTGGACGAGGACTTGAAGGCAGAGCTACCGCTGAAGCGGGTCTGGATGGTGGCGGCGCAGGAGGGGGAGTAGCACGGCTGTCATTAATTTCGAACTTTGGGAGATGACATGCCACTAATATTTTGCAATGTCGGTTGGATGAATCACTACAACGGCATTGACGGTGATTCCATTACAGGGGGCGGCAAATACAACCAGCACTCAATTGGTCACGAGGTTTGCAACTTCACCAACAATGGCGGCATCCTGTACGGATATGTTCAGCCAACGGGAAAAATCAAGATAGAGAAACTCGGTGCAGGCAAGAATGACGATTTCGTAAGTGGCGTGACCGTCGTATGGACCGCCGGACCAGAAAGTGGCGGAACGGTAGTAGTCGGTTGGTACAAAGACGCGACCGTCTATCGTGACGTTCAAACTATCGCAAAACCAAATAAACGTCAAAGGGAGAATGGCGTTAGCAGCTACCGAATTCAAGCACTTGCAGGTAACGCCGTGCTACTTTCGGTTGAGCAGCGACAGCTAATAATTCCTCGGGCCGTCAAGGGCGGAATTGGACAAAGCAATGTTTGGTTTGCGGACAAAGAGGAAAGCCAAAAGCTGGTGCAAAGTGTTATGGCACTTATTGACGCCGGAACCTTTCCGACCCTTCCAGACATAGATCAAAACCAGTCTACCCTTGAGGGCAATCCTCGCCTTGTAGCCCACCTTCGGCGTGAGCGTAGTTCGTCAATTGTCAAAGCCAAAAAAAAGGCAACGCTCCAAGCCACAGGAAAACTTTGCTGTGAGGTATGCGGTTTCGACTTTAAAGATGCTTATGGGGAGCTTGGCGATGAATTTTGTGAAGTGCACCATATTTTGCCTCTATCCAAGGCTGATGGTGTAGTCAGGACAGCATTGGAAGATTTGGCAATTGTTTGCTCAAACTGTCACCGCATCATTCATCGAACTGATCCAATGCTCAGTATTCCCAATTTGTCGAAGCATGTTAAGCACCAAAAGGTTACGGGCAGGGTTTAATTGGTCAGGATAGCGTTTCGTCCACGCATAGCCACGACATTGGTAATGCTGCCATCGGCCCTTCCTTGCCGTAGTGCCAGACGGCTTGCCCAGCAGTTTCCATGCTTCGCGCATGGGGCCTTCGTACTGGGCGCGTTGGTGGATGCGCTTGACCTTTCCCACCTCGGTGTGCTTCAGGCACTTCTCAGCCACATCGGGGAGGGCACCGAGTTCTGCCATGGTGGTGGCCGCTGTACGGCGCAGATCGTGTGGTGTCCACTTGCCGCCGGGCAGTACCAGTACGGTTGTTACGGCGGATGATTACGCTATTAAGTTGGCCAGCTTTTGGCCAAGGGCGTCAAACGCCTTGACTTGTTCAGCCTCGCGCCGGTC
>CAYQAV010000007.1:0-3555 GCA_964415565.1 uncultured Candidatus Peribacteria bacterium | reverse complement strand
AATGAACTGATTTTGAAACTTTAACAGAAAAAGAACTACAAAAATATGTAGTTCTCATTAATAACAGACCTAAAGAGAGGCTTTGATTTTTAACTCCTTATGAAGTATTTAACAACAAAACTAAAAGTTGCATTTGACTTTAGATTCTATTTTTTATAGTATAATAAAAAGAATAGCTTAAAACTATTCTTTTTATACATATAAATTGTCTAATACTTCAAAAATTTGTTTTCAAGCATTTGATGCATGATTATTCATATTATCTCAATGATAATAACTTAATCAAGTATTATCTTTTGCAATAGAGGCCCATTCTTGTGATAATCATAATTGAAAATCTTTTTTATTTATACTTCAAGATTTAAAATTATTTAATCATCTTTCTTCTAATTTAATATATGCTAATTTATCTTGCATTTCAGGAGAAAACTTAGCATTTCAATCTAATCTATATCTAGTAATCATATCTTTTAAAGTATAATCCATAAATTGATATTTACCAATTGCAGCAGATCATCTAGATTTTTTATAATCCTTTTGATATGATAAAATTTCATTTAGTGACATACTACAAAAATCAATTAAATTTTGATTTCAGTTTCAATAAATTGCATTATAATTTCAATAAGTTCATTCACAAACAGAAATATAATCAAGTAAACCTTGATCTCAACTTCAAATATTACTCATATATAAAGTTGCTTCATAACTATTCATTTTACTATATTTTTCTATTCTTTCATCTTTTATTCAATATTGTTTTGCCTTTTCTTTCCAATTTTCATTTGTTTCTTTTAATAATGTAAGTACAAAATTATTTCTTTCTTCTGTATCTTCCAATATATTTCAATTCCATTTTGGAAATCTAGCTTTTATTCTATAATAATTTGTTAATAATTCTTCAAGTTTTACTTGTCTATCAATAGATAAAATAGGCATATTTTTTATAGAATATCAAAATACAAACATAGCAATCTTTGGATCAATTCCTTTGTCAATTGCTTGCTTTAATAAATCATCAAAATTATTTTCAATTAATTCTTTATTATCTTTATTTTCTACTTTGTATTTAGAAAATACTTCATTGTTTTGTTTTTCTATTTCTTTTGTATCTCCTATTTTTGATACTTCTAATTTTGTATTTTCATGAATTGTAAGTCTTTTATTTTGAGGACTAAAAAATTCTCATTTTAATCATGCTCTAGTATATGTTTCAGTTCAAACTTTTACTTCTCTTACTTCTTTTGGTAAAACTTGTCCAGCAGTTATTTTTAAGTAAAGTTCTTTGTTAAATTTACCATCAAAAGAAAAAGTAAACTCTATTTCCTTAACTTCTCAAGTTGATACTTTTTCAGAATCAATTGATGTTTTAGTTATATGTTTAAGTCTTTCTCATTCTGGAATTTTTAAAAATTCTCTACTAGAAATAGTTTTTAATTTTTCTCTAGTTTCAATAAATACTTTTTGAGCTTCTGGTGAAGATTTAGTTTCAGGAGAAACAAGATTTTCTTTTGGAGATTGTTTTGGAGTATGATTAATTTTTTCTACAGACATAAAAAATTAGTTAGAGTAATATTATTCTAACTAATTTTATCATATATAATTTACTTATGCAAAATAATGAGCTCACCAAAATTTTCTTCAATGTTGTGTTTGCATAGTATTTACATATTGTTCTGCTGGGATTGGTAATCTAGTATCTCAATTTCAAATTTTATAATATGGATCAAGTACAAACCATTGATTTCATTCTTTAAATGCAGCAACTCTATGACCATAATCTTTATTTTTTGGACTAGCATCTAAATATAAATCAGCTACTTTTGAATCAGTTTCTCATTTTGGTGGAAAAGCTAAAACATCTCAACCATATATATCAAAAGATGCTTTTGCACTACTTCATTGATTTATATCTCACTTTACTCATAAATTAGCTAAGTTTTTTCTAGCTGTTCTTGAACAAAGAGTTGTTCAACTATCACTTCTCTCTGCTGGAAAAGAATATTCTGCTGGAGTATAACTATCTATTTCTCAAAATGAAAATTTAGAGTTATCAGGATTTTTTGCTACATATTGTTTTACTTCTTCTTCTTTAAATCATAAATCTTTTAAACTTTCTTGCCAAGTAGTTGGAGTTAATCTTCTAAGTACTTTTGATGTTGATTCTAAGTCAGATTTATTTGAACCTGAAATTTTTGCTAGCTCAGTAGAAATCATTTCTAGATCTATTTTTTCAAATGTATTTATTTTTTCAAATTCTTCTAATCTTCTACTAAGAACTTTTAAAAATGTTTTCGGTTCTATATCTTTTTCAAGTGCTTCGACTATAGCATTTTTATACTTTTCATCATTAAATTCACTATTTTTTTCTACAAATTCATTGTATTTTTTAAGATTTTCTTGTTCTAAATTATTTAATTCATCTGGTGTTCATATTTTATTAATTGTAATATTTGTTTTATCATGAATTGTAAGTCTTTTTTCTCAATTAAAAAATTCTCATTTTAATCAAACTCTTATATATTTTTCTCAATCTTTTGTTACTTCCCTTACTTCTTTTGGCAGAACTTGTCCTGCAGTTGTAAGCATATAAAGTTCTTTATTTAATTGTCCATCTCAGTCTTGATCAAAACTAAAAGCTATATCTTTTACAGAACCAGAAGATAAACTATTACCATCAACATTATCTTTTGTAACATATTGTAATCTTTCATTTTCTATAAGACTTAAAAAATCTTTACTTGATATAGTTTTTAATTTTTCTGTATCATATTTTAATTTGACTCATTTTTCATCTATTCAAGCTGAAAATTCTAGTTTATCTCACATTTTAGAAATAGTTTCTGTAATACTTATTAATTCTACTTCTGTTATTTTTCTATCTTTTTTAGCTTGTTCAAAAGCTTTTTTATATCTTTCTAATAATTCAATAGTTGGCTTTGCTTCTGGATCATCTTTTATAGAAGAATCTCAAGTTAATCATTTATACAAAATCTCTACTGCTTTTTTTGTGATTTTTTCAGTAGCTCAAATAGAATCTAACTTTTTTCTTAGTTCATCAATTTTATTTTGTACTTCTTGTTGTTCAGGAGTTAAATTTGATTTATCAACCTTATTTTGAGCTTCTACATTTAGAACTTGTGCTTCAGATTGTTTTTGAATTTCTACCATATATTATTATTAAATTATATTTATTATATTTTATCACATATTTTTTAAATAAACAAAAAAACTCCCTAAGAGTCTGTCCCAAAATATCTAAATCCGGGCTTAATAGAAAAAAATGGGTGGCTGAGAAGTTTAAATTTTCCCATATAAGAGAGATAAAATTAGTTTAATTTTTCTCTCTTTTTTTAGTCATCTATGTAAGCTAACTTTAGCTTTAATATGACAGAAAATTCATTCTATTCAGTTATTAGGCTTAATTGTAAAAAGTGTGTGGCTAAAATAAGGAATATTTGGTATAATAAAGCCAAATACTCCTTTATTTTTAACTATGTTAAATAAAAATAGCCATAAAATCTGTAAAAAATGTAAATCAAAGGAAATAAAAAA
>CAYQAV010000006.1:0-12449 GCA_964415565.1 uncultured Candidatus Peribacteria bacterium | reverse complement strand
TTTATTTCCTTTGATTTACATTTTTTACAGATTTTATGGCTATTTTTATTTAACATAGTTAAAAATAAAGGAGTATTTGGCTTTATTATACCAAATATTCCTTATTTTAGCCACACACTTTTTACAATTAAGCCAATATATTTGATATATTAGAAGAAGCTGATAGATTAAAATTATCAATAATACTTTTATCAGATTATGATGAAATGTCAGAAGATATAGCAGAAAAGATAAAAAATATTAAAAATTTAGAAGATTTTCAAGTTAGTTTAGATTGAGCAACAAAAGATATTCATGATTGGATGAGATGAGAATGATCTTTTGATAAAGCAATGAAACGTATGAAGTTATTAACAAATGCATGAATAAAATATACAGTTTCAAGTGTTATGCATAAAAAAAATTTATCTGAAATGACGGATATGGTTAATTTAGTTAAAAATTTATGAGCAACATTTCATTATATTTCACCATTATCACCATATTGACGTTGAACATTACTTAAAGATTATTTACTTAATGATGATGAATTAAAAATTCTTTGACAATCATATATAAAATATATGAGAGATTGATTATTAAAAAATAGAAATTCTTTTTGGATTAAAAATATAGATAAGGCTAATGATCCTAATTTTCACCCATTTAAAAAATCTTTAACACTTATTAGTAATTGATTTTACAATTTTTCTATAAAATGGCAATGAGATTGTTATCTTGATTCTAAACTTTGATCAAGTAAAACATTAAAATTGTGAAATATTTTAGATAATAATTTACTTGAAATTTGGAATAATCCATCTCTTGATAAAATACGTTGAACTTATTGAGATAATAGAAGTATTTATATAAATGAAGAAAAACTTATTAATTATGTTGATTAAAAAATATGTATAATTATTTTGCAAAATATTATGATAAAATAATGGGGAATAGACAAAATTATATTAATTTTATTGATTATATAATAAAGAATAATAATATAACTCCTAAAAATATTTTAGATTTAGCTTGTTGAACTTGAAAAATACTTAGTTTACTTGATGTTAAATATAATAAATATTGAATTGATTATTCAGAAAATATGATTGAAATTGCTAGAAAAAATGTAAAAAAAGGAACATTTTTTAAGCAAGATATTAAAAATATACAAATTAATAATTTAAAATTTGATTTAATAACTTGTTTTTTTGATTCAATTAATCATTTGCTAGATTTTTCTGATTGGGAAAAAGTTTTTAATTCATCTTATAATTTATTAAATAAAAATTGAATATTCTTATTTGATATAAATACTAAATATAAGTTAGATAAAATATCAAATTATAAACCAATTATGTATGAAATAGATAATGATATAATTTTTTTTACTACTGAATATATTTGAAATGAAGTGGTTAGATGGAATATAAAAATTTTTAATAATTTTGAATCAAATAATTATAAATTATATAATGAAAGTATAGAAGAAAAATCATATGATTTAAGTAAAATTAAAAAATCACTTAATTTTTTTTCTAAAGTTATTATTTTAGATCATAATTACAATGAAGCATTTGAAGAATCAGAAAGAGTATTTTTTATTTGTATAAAATAATTTTATGAATATTAAAATAAATACTGCTATTAATTATATGTTTGATTGAGAAAAATTTGTTGTTTTTTTTCAAAATAATAACATTGAAATAAAAAATAATTCTTTTTCTAAAGTAATCTCAATTTTTTTTATGAATTATCTAAAAAAAGTTTTTATAAAACAAGATTTTATAGAAACTTTTTATAATGAATCTGTTTTAGATTTAGATTGAATAGAATCTATTTATGAATTATTTATTAAAAATGATATTTTTATTTTAGAAGAAGAATTTTATAAGGAATTATTATATATATGAAAAAAATGGTATAATCCATATAATATTTTTTATAAGTTAGATTATAAATATTCAGATGTTCCTTATTATTATGATAATTGATTTTTATCTAAAGAAATAGTTTCTATAGGTTCTTCAAATTATAAAAATTTAATTAGCAGAAAATCATTTAGAACAGAATATTTGAATTCAGAAAAATCAATAGATAAGGATTTATTAAATTTATTAAAGTTATCCTATTGAAATATTGATTATAGAAAGCATATTCATGTATATGATTGATCTAATATTTCAACTGTTCATAAAACTGTTCCATGAGCATGAGGGTTTTATAATGTAATATTATTTTCTATTTTGGATAATTGAAATATTTATTATTTTGATTGATGCGATAATATTTTATTAACTAAATGAGTAAAATATTTTGATTTTTTATCAAATATATTAACTAAATCTGCTATATGGTCTAATCACAATGATAAATATTGAGCAATACAATTTTTAAATATAAATAATACAAAATGAACAATTATTGCATTTTGAATAATTGATAAAATGTTTAAAAAATATTATAATAAAACTTTACCATTTCTTTTATTAGAAGCATGACATATTTATCAAAATTTATCTATATATAGTAAAGATTTTAACATATGAACTTTAGAAATATGAAGTGTATTGGAAGAAAACATTTCAAATCAAATAAATAGTAATATAGAAAATAATTTTTTAAAAAAATTATTTGAAGATAAAAAATTAATATATTTGAACACTATGTTATTATGATATATAAAAGAGTAATAGAATTTGAAAATAATAATGTTATTTGATTAAATAATTTTAATAATTTTGTTAAAATAAGTGATTTAGATTTTGGTTCTAATAATAATCTAGTTTTTGAAAAAAATAATAAATTTTTTTACTGATTTTTTATAGATTTATTGATTTTATATAAATCTAATAATTTTTTAGAATATGATTATTACATAATTGATTTATTTGAAGATTATATTTTTATTTTTGAAAAATCATTTTTAATTGATTTTATTATTAAAACTATAAATATTGATAAAAATAGACAAATATATTTAGATGTTTTTTTAAATAAAATATCTAAATATTATTTATTTGATAATAATTTTAATATAAATGTTTATGATTTTGATAATTTATTTAAATTTATAAATAATTGAAGAAATATTATTAAACTATCTAAATCAAATTTAGATATAAATATTTGTAAAATAGAACATAATTTATATTTAGATAAGCATTTATTAGTATTTAAAAATATTAATTTATATAAAAAAAATATTAATATTAAAATAAAAAATATTTCAAAAATAATATGAGAATTCTCATTTTTAAATTACATATCACATTATAAAATTAATAATAATAATATAGATTTATTTTTTTTAAATTCTGTTAATATTAATTGATTAAATCAAAAACCTTTAATAGTAAAGGGTATGGATGAAAAGTCTAATCTATCAATAATAAAATGAGTAGCAGAATGAATAGAGAGATATAGTTCTATAAAACTTATGAATGATAATTTTTTAAAAACTTCAAATTTTCAAAATATAAGTTTATTTTCAACTGATTTTTTAGGATTTTTTTTAAGTGAGATTAATTATAAAGAAGAACGTAATTGATTTCCTATTTATGAAATAAAACAATTTACTAAAAATAAAATATCGTTAAATAAAAATAATAAATTATATATTCCAATAGATTTTTTATTTTCTTCTCAAGAATATAAATCAATATATAATTATATTTGAAACTCTAATTGAATTTCTACCCACTCAAATTTTTATGATGCATTTTTAAATTCTTATTATGAAATATTAGAAAGAGATAGTATTGCATTAACTTATTTTTATAAATTATCACCAAATAGAATAGAAATTAATGATAATTATTATAAGCATAAAATTCTAGATTTAGAAGAAAAGTATAATTTTAATTTTTATTTTTTTAATCTTAATTATAACCATTGAATTAATATAGTTTTATGTATTTGAAAAAATAAAGAAAATAAAATACCATTTATTTTTTCATGAGCAGGCGCAGATATAAATTTTATAAAATCATTTAATAAGGCATTAAATGAGGTTCTATATCTTGTAGATTTATCAAGTAAAAATAATTTATCTGAAATTATTAATAGTAAAAAAAAATCTTTACTAAATTTAGATATATATGATACAAAAGATCATATATATTATTATTCACTTGTTGAATCATATAAAGATATAGAGTTTTTATTTTTAAATAATGAAAAAATAATTTTTTTGGATTTTATAAATTATAAAATCCATGATATATGTGAAATTATAAAAAATGATAAAATATATATTTGAAATTTAACAACAGATTTTTGAAATAAAAATAATTTTTTTACTGTAAAAATATTTTCTAAAAAATATATCCCTTTTTGGTTTTGAAAAAATTGAAATTTACCTATAACTAAATTAGATAATAGACTTTTAGAATTAAAAAAATATTTAATTAAAAAAAATATATTTAATGAGATTATATATACTAGATTTAATATTAAAGAAAAAGATTTTTTACATTTTTTATGATAATTTTTCTATTGTTAAAAAAAATAAAAAAAAGATTTAAAATATAATCAAAAAAAGTAAAAAAAGAAATTTTTTTACTTTTTTATTTCACCATCATAATTGTTGGATTATACACATCATATATTATATTTATCTTCACTTCAAATTATAATTTTAAATCAATTTTTTCATTTGAAAAATTAGATATGTATTTTTTATATTTTCATACCTTTCTTTTTGTTCATATCTTTTGATTATATATTCTTTTTTTATTCAAAATTCTGAGTTTGGATATGTATCAAGCCAAGTTTCTTTGAATATATTAAAAACACTATCAATATCAGAAGTTTTTAATTCTCTTTCTTTAACAATCTCATATTTGTAATCTTGTATTTTCAGCCTATCATATTTATAGTTATCTCATAATTATACTCTCAATTTATTATAGTTTCTTTATTTAATACTTCCATATAATTTTCTCAATAACGAGCTATAAAAATAGTTTCTATATATGGTAATAAATCAAGCATCTTACTTAAATTAGATACATTTAAATTTATAGTTAATGTATCATAATCTTTATTAATAGTATCTTCAAAATAAGAAATTATAACTTTTTCAGCATTCTTATAATAATCCATTTCTTCTTTTATATCACATTTTTTTCAAGAGTTGTTACAATCATCATTTAATTTTTGTTTTATTGCTTCAATTAATCATTTTTTATTTTCTATATTTTCATATCAAAATTTAATAATAAAATCAGATAATATATTTACAAAATTTTCATTATTTTTAATTGATTCAGGAGTTTCTTTTTGTGGTTTTGATATTTGCAAAGTTGAATCTGATAATAAATTATCAGCAATTGTGTCTGAAGATTGAGCTCATAAAATAGCCGCAACAGAAAAAACTATAGCTTTGCTATAATTTTGTACTTTTTTTGATAATCAAGTTCTAGGTTTATTTTTTTCTTTTGAAGTTAATTTTTCCATATTTATATTTTTGAAATTATTTGTTCTGCTGTTTCTTCATTTGACTCTTCATTTATTTCTTCTAACTCGTTTTTACCTTTTATAAGAGTTCTATTTAACTCTTGAATTAGTTCATTTTGTTTTTTTGTATACTCTAAAAGTATAGTTAAAAGCTCTTTTTCTTTTGTTTCATCTATATTTTTTAATTTTTCTAAAATTACTTCTTCTAACTCTGGATTTAAGTCAAAGATTTGTTTTAGTATTTGTAGGGTTTCTTGTGATTTCATGATTTATATTATTATATTTATATTATACTCAAGCATCTCTTAATGCTTTTTCTGTTCTATTATTATTGTAGTATCATTGTTTTAAAGTATCTACTCAACCTTGAAAACTATCAGTTTTACTTTCTATGACTGGTTTTCATGGATTTGATTTAATTCACAATTTATTTGCTAAACTTTCTGTAAATGATTTTTCTTTTGGTAGAGAATTTATAAATGCATCAGAATCAAGTAATTGTCATAATTGAGCTTGAATAGCTTCATAATTTCAATTAAATTTCGAAGTTATTTCATTTAATCTATTTGCTAAATTAGACATAGATTTATCGAAATTATGTTCAAGAATTTTTTGTCAATTATTGCTAGTATCAAATTTTGATTCACTAAAATTTCATATCATGTTTTTTTCTCAAACTTGTACTCATGAATTGATTTTTTGTTTAAAATCAGCTAGTTTTGATTCTATATTTGCTACTAAATCTCAAACTTTTTTATGATCTTCACTATAATTTTGAGTTTTACTAACTAATTCATTAAATAGATTATTACTATCTAAAGTATCTTCTCTTCAATCTTTTTTTTCAACTTGAAATGCTTTTGTTTCTACACCAGCCATAAAAAATAATTATAATATAAATTTTAATACTATAATTATCTCATAAAATAAGTTTTTATGCAAGAAAAATATGATTTTTATAGCTTTTATATTTCAGAAAATAGTTTTTTAAATATAATAAAAAATATAGATAAATAAATAAGAAAATAAATATGAAACAATTAAGTTCAATACAGAAAATAACAAAATTTTTTTCACTGATAAAATACAACAAAAAAGATTATGTTTTGTATTTCTTTCAATCATTTATTAGATGATTTCAACCTCTTATACATGTAATATTTATAGAAAAAATAGTTTTTGCAATAAGTAATTCAAATACTATTTTATTAGAAAAAACTTTATATTATTATATAGTAATTATTTTTTCTTATGAATTATTATGGTATTTAACACGTAAAATCTGATGGGTAATTACAATACCGCAAGCTGATAAAAATATTTATGATATTTATCTAAATAAATTTATTCAGATGGATAATAATGAGGTAGAAAAAGTCTGAATTTGAAAAATAATTGCTATTTTGGAAAATGGTAGATTTAGATGGTCTGAATCACTTGCTGATTCTGTAGAAAAATGATTTTCTATATTTATACTTTTATCCTATGTTTTTTATGTAACATTTTCACATTGATTTTATTATACTATTTGATTTTTACTATTATTGATATTATCAGTTAGTATCTTAGTTATTGTAAATAATTACCAATTTAGATATCGTAAAAGAAGATCTGAAATAAGAAATAATAGACTTCGTCTTATTACAAAAATACTTATGAGTAAGAATGAAATCCTTCAAACTGATAGGATTGATTCTGAAATTAAGAAAATAGAAACTTATTCAAATGAGATGTCCGGTATAAATATAGATATGTCTAATGGTAGAACAATTCAAAATAGGATAATTCCTTTTTTTATAAGTATTTCACTTTTTGTTTTTATTTCAGTTTTTTGAAAAATAGTTATTTCTGGTGATATGAGCATAAGTAAATTTGTATGAATAACTTCTATTTTTTTAGTTATAAATTCAGCAATTTTTAACTTTATAGTTTTTTATACAAATCTAACAAAAGAATTTATAGATATAGAAAAACTTTGGGATTTTTTTGAAAATACTCCCATTTTAGAATGATACAATACTTGAAAAAATTTCAAATATAAAACAGGAAATATAGAAATAAAAAATCTTACTTATGGTTATTTTGAATGAAAAAATGTATTTGAAAATTTTGATTTAAATATAATTTGATGAAAAATAACTGCGTTAGTTTGAAATAGTGGTAGTTGAAAAACAACTCTTGTAAAACTTATTTCTGGTTATATAAAAGCAAGTTCTTGAGATATAATTATAGACTGACAAAAATTAAGTGATGTATCATTAAAAAGTTTTTATAATAATATAGGTTATCTTACGCAAAAACCAAGTGTTTTTGATTGAACTATTTTGGAAAATCTAACTTATGCTATAAATAGAAGATTGAAAAAATGAGAATTAGATGAAGTTATAAAACAAGCAAATTGTGAGTTTATTTATGATTTACAAAATTGAATAGAAACTGAGATTTGAGAAAAATGAGTTAGAATTAGTTGATGACAAAAACAAAGATTGGCAATAGCAAAAATCATGCTTAAAAATCCAAAAATAATCATCTTAGATGAACCGACTTCAGCACTTGATAGTTTTAGTGAAGAACAAATCACAAAAGCTATGAATAATTTATTTATTTGAAGAACTGTTATAGTTATAGCTCATAGATTGCAAACCGTTAGACATGCTGATACTATATTTGTTATGGAAGATTGAAAGATAATGGAATCAGGGAAACATGATGAATTGATCAAAAAATGATGAATTTATGCGAAAATGCTTGAATTGCAAAGTGGGTTTTAAAAAAGAAGAAAATTAATTTTCTTCTTTTTTTCTATATTTTCACCATGAATAATACATATTTCTTCAAATAACTGTTCAAATTAATTCTTTATAATTTCTTTTTACTTGTCATACTTTTGTTTTTCTTGATTCTAGAGATGCATTTTTTATTAAATTTAATATAGTTTCTTCACTTAATGAAGCATCAAATCATTCTAATCTTTGGCTTACTCTACAAGCAAATATATCTACTCTTCCATAATATCAACTTTGTTTTGTAAGATCTGCCAAATTATTTAGAGTTCTACCGCTACAAGTATTATCATCAAAAATAATTGCATGATTTAAGTTACTTAAATAACTTTTCATTTCTCAAGAACTAAATTGTTCCATATATTCGACAAAAGGGTAATCAACAATTTTTAAAAAATCAGATGCATTTTTTAAATCATAAATAGAATAAACTATATTTCATAGATTTATTAATATATTTTCTCCATGTAGTCTTTCAAATGTATGTTTTGCATAATATCATACTAGTGAACCTCAATAATTTACACTCAATAAATGCAGGCTATCATTATTATTTCTTCAATTTTCATATGTATGATTATATGCATTTTGAGCAGTATTAATCATAACAACTGGATGATTTTCTTCTCTATGTAAACGAATCAATTTCTTTAATACACTTTTTTTACTATCTATAAAATTTACATTTTTTCATTTTTGAAAAGTAGCAGGTAATTCTTTTCATTTCTTTTCAGCTTTTTTAACTTCTTTTTCATGTGATCTTAGTCATTTTTCATCTAATTCTTCACCAAATTTTTCTATTTTTTCCAATAATTTTCAAAATAATTTTAAACTAGGAGAAAATAATTCTACTTCACTATCATCATTTCATTTATCAATTTCTTTTAAATTTGGGTTTAATCAAGCAGTAGCATAAATATATGATTCTTGTTTATCTCAAATTAATATATCAATAAAATATCAAATATTTGCATCAAGTTCTATTGCTAAATCTCTATTTGTTTCATTATTTCATATTATTTCTGCTTGAAATTTTTTAAATTCAGAAATTAAATCAGGATTTACTTTTTTTATATATTCTAATTGGTCTTTTCTTAAAACTAAATTTCAATCAAAATTAGGATTAAAGAAGTTTCCATTAAATAAAATTTGAGTCATATTTTGCATAAATGCCAAAATATTTATTTTTGCATCTATCATTCACAAAACAACTTTTTTTAATGAGTTAGGAACCTCAGTATAAACATATTTTCTAAAAATATCATCAATATCTAATTTTAATATATTTTTGATATTGTTAAATCAAATATTATTAAAAGCAATAAATTTAACTATATTGTCTATATGTTGTAAATATAAATGTCTGTGATGATCATTTTTCAAATCAAGAGGTAATTTAATTCTATTTACCATTTTTAATAATTCTTCGATAAGTGAAACTAGGTTCAACAAATCTTCTTTTGTTCTTTTATTAAAATTTTCATCTGGTGATGTATTTGCTTTTTCAATTGTACTTTTTATTGTTTCTAATTTTTTTGTAGAAAATAATTCATTTATTTCTTTACTAAAATCTTCATATTTTTCCATTATATTATAATTTGTATATCATGAAAAAAAATCAAGAAACATTTTTAAATGCTGGTCAATTCTATTGTAGTTTCTATAAATTTCATTTTTGAATTCTAAAAAATCTATATCAGTTACATCAAAATCATTTATAGATGTGCTTTTTCAAATTTTTCAAATACTTAAACTATCATATAAAAAATAATAATTTTTATTTCTAAAATTTAGTGATTCAACTCAAAAATAACAAAAATCATCTACTAACGCTTGTATAAATGGATGTTCTTCAGGTGGTATTTCTATTCTTTTTTTTCATCATTCAATCTCTTCTCAAACTAAATAAAGAGATCATATTATTTCTTCTATATCTTCAACTGTAATTTTTATTCATCAGTCGTGAGAAAACATAGAAAGTAATTTATTTTCATCAATTTCATTTATTGTTTTTAAACTTTTTTCTTTATTTTCCATTATCCTTCTCACTTTTTCTTCTATTTTAAGTGAACTATTTTCAACTATTCAGGTATTATTTTTATTTGTTATATGACTAAAAACAAATCATACATTAAATAGACTTTTTTCATCTACTGGTAAATCTTTTCATGAACAAACTATTTTTATCATAATTATTATTTAATTATATTTTATATATAATAAATTAAATATAATTAAAGTCAATTAGATTAACTGAAATAAAAAAAGAAGCCGAAGGCTTCTTTTTTCTTCTTATTTCTCACTTTTCATAGTAGGGAACAACATTACATCTCTTAGATTTTCTTGTTCAGTTAGAATTGAAAATATTCTTTCAATTCACATTCACCAACCTGATTGACAAGGCATACCATATTCCATAGCTAATACGAAATCATCATCACCACTTGTAGCTTCTTCATCTCACATCTCTTTTGCAGTTGCTTGAGCATCAAAATTTGCTTTTTGAATTGCAGGATCAACAAGTTCACTATATGCTTTTAATATTTCCCATCCATTTACTATAACTTGAAATTGTTCAACTATCTCAGGATTAGTATCATTTTGACGAGCAAGAGGTTGCATAGTTTTTGGATAATTGTAAACAAATGCTGGTCAAACTATACTAGGTCTTAATACTTTTTTGAATAAATAATCAATCAAAGTAGGAACAACCATCTTATCCATTCATTCAAATTGTACTCATGCAGCTTTTATATCAGATAATAATCTTGTTTCATCTCAAATTACATATTTTGAAACATCAACTCCGCAAGCTTCTTTCACTCATTCTATATAATCTATTCTTTGCCATGGAGTTTGAAAACTTACTCTTTTAGTTACTCATTGTTTATCTTTTACATCAACTTCTTTTGATAATTCCGGTATATTTTTAAATATGAAATCAAACATTTCTTCTGTAAATCTCATATTGTCTTCATAATTCCAAAAACAAGCATAATGTTCTATTGCACTAAATTCTTGTACATGACTTGGATCACTTCATTCATTTCTGAAATTTCTAGTAAATTCTACAACTCTTTCAAATCTACCAACAGTAGCTTTTTTAAGAGCAGTTTCAGGAGAAATTCTTAGGAAGAAATCTTCATCAAAATCGTTATGATGAGTTATAAAAGGAGCAGCAGCAGCTCCGCTTGCTGCATTTCATAAAACTGGAGTTTCTATTTCTACAAATGTATTTTCGTGATAAAAATCTCTAAGAGTCTTTACAAATTTACTTCTAAGAAAAAATCTATTGTAGGAATTATCATCCATAATTAGATCAAGATATCTTTGTCTATAAATAGACTCTTTATCAGTTAATCCGTGAAATTTTTCAGGAAGAGGTCTTATAGCTTTACTAAGTATTTGAAATTCATTTACAAATATAGTTAATTCTCAGTGTTTAGTTAAAAATAATTCTCACTCAACACCGATATAATCTCAAACTTGGCAAAATTTTTCAGCTATTTTAAATGATGATTTTTCTTCATTATCTATAACTATAGAATTTACAACTTCTTTTCAAGTATTAAAAACTACTTTATCTCTCATAAAACAGATTTGAATATCTCCAGAATGGTCTCTTAGTTTAGCGAAAACTAGTTTTCACATACCTCTAGATGACATAAGTCTACCAGCTGTTTTAAATGATTTTTTTGAACCATTTTCCATAAGTGATTCTACATCTTTGTATTCACTTTCAGTAGTTGCAACTATATCTTTTATATCTTGTTTTCCTCTATAATTATTTGCATAACAAATAACTCCAGCATCTTTTAGATTTTGAATTTTTTCTTGTCTATCAAGGGATTCTCTTGAATATTCCATTTTAAAAATCTGGTTATAAATTAAATTAATTGCTTTTAAATATATGGATAAAGCCATAAAAATCAATTTTTTAGTATAAATATTGATAATTGTATATCTTTTGACTAAAAAATTATCTGTATTTAAAATATATAAACAAAAAAAAGAACCCAAATATAATCATAAAAACTAAAAAGAGAAATTTTTTCACTTTTTTATTTTGACAATGTAGAGTATATGTCTTATAATAATAATGTTTATAATCTAATTTGCATAAAAATGGCAGATTTAAGTAAAAAAGAAGTTGCTCTTGAATGACAAGAACAAAGCTCAGGATTATTAGATAAAGGTAGAATTACACTAGCAGCAGCAGTACTTGCT
>CAYQAV010000005.1:0-3787 GCA_964415565.1 uncultured Candidatus Peribacteria bacterium | reverse complement strand
CCTAAAATTAGTCTTCATAGAGGATTAAAAAAAGAGAGAAAAATTAAACTAATTTTATCTCTCTTATATGGGAAAATTTAATCATCTCAGCCACACACTTTTTACAATTAAGCCAAAAATTATGAACAAAAATAAAGTAATAAGTTCCCTAATTATAATAAATTTTTTAATTATATTTTCACTATTTAATTTTAAAGAATATTATAATTTCCACAAAGAAAAAAATGAAATATTAAAAAATGAAAGTGAAAATAGAAAATATACAAAAAATTTTAATTTGAGTAATATAAATAACTATGAAAATATAGAAATTTACGAAACTCCAGATAAAAAATTATTAGAAAATTTAGTAGAAAAAATAAATAATGCAAAAAAATATGTATATATAGAAGTCTATATGTTAACTGAAACTAGGATAAGAGAATCATTAATCAAAGCCAAAAAAAGATGAATTAATATAAAAATTATCATGGAAAAAGACCCTTATTTAGCTTATAGTATAAACAATAAAACTTATAATGAATTTCAAAAAAATGGTATAGATGTAGTTTGGTCAAATACAAAAAATTATTTTCTAAATCATACAAAACTAATTTTAATTGACTGATTAAACATAATTTCAACTTGAAATCTAACATATTCAACATTTACACAAAATAGAGATTTCTTTGTATTTATAAAAGATAATGACTTAAATAAAAAATTAATTGGTATATTTGAAGATGATTTTATATGAAAAAGAAAAACAATCTATGATGAAAATTTAATTGTATCACCTTCCTTTTCAAGAGAAAAAATATTGAAATTACTAGATAGTGCAAATAGTGATATAAAGATATATATGCAATATTTTAGTGATGATAAAATAAATAATAAACTTATTGAAATAAGAAAAAAGAAGAAAATAAACATAAGTGCTATAATACCTGAAACTACTGTAAATTATACAAACACTAAGAAGTTGATTAAAAATTGAATTAATATAAAAGAGATTCCAAAATATAAAATGCATGCAAAAACTATATTAATTGATGAAAAATACTTGCTTATATGAAGTATAAATTTTTCTAATTATTCAATTGATAAAAATAGAGAGATATGAATTATAATTGAAAACAGGAAAATAATTTCAAAATTTTTATATATATTTGAAAATGACTTTAATTAATAAAACCCTTTACAAAAAGCTAAAATTCATATAATAAAATAAATATATTATTAAATTATTTTAAAGTGATTTCATTAAACAAAATCTTCTTTGCAATACTAATATCAATAATATTTTTCTGGCTAATGATAAATACTTTTTGAAATCAAAATAATAAAAATTTTGAAAGTGTATATTATAAAAATATAGAAAAATGAATTTATTGATTGGAAATTAAAAATGATGAACTTATTTTTAGTACTTGAAGTAAATCATATTCTTGATTAACAATAAATTATTTAAACCAATTTGATAAAATAATTAGTTATAGTTGAGAAATAGAAACAAAATTTGATAAAAATAAAGAAATTCTATTAAAAAAATGATTTTTTCTTATAAACTTTTCAGAAATTAATTGAAAATATCAAATAAATTGAGAATGATTTAGTATAAATACAAAATGACCCACTAATATTTTCATAGATAATTCATGATTTAGAACAACTATTTTTTCTATAAACTCAAATATAGAATTAAAACTTATAAATATTGAGACAAATAAAATTATAAATTATGTTTATCTATATCCACATAATTACATAAAGATAATACCTAATCAAAATAAAAATGTTGAAAATGCTGACATATTAAGATTAGTTCAAAGATTTCCTATAGAATATTTAAACGAAACATTATTAATTGACTGAAAAATAAATCAAAATATATTAAATAAAATAATAGGGAAAAAAGAAGATTTTGATATAACTAATATAGAAAATATGTTTTTATTTCTATATTTAAATAATAATATAGAAATAAAATATTTAGAAAAATTTAAAGCTAATAATTTTTGAACATTATTATGAGAAAAATTTATAAAACAATATAATAAATTATTCTTAAATAAGGATAAAAAAAGTGTTTATTATAAAAATCTTATAATAAGAGCAATTTGAGATATAATTTCTTCAGAAAAAATAGATAATTCAAAAAATACTTTTTTAATAAATACATTAAAAGATTTAGAATCAATAGATAAAAATTGATATAAAGAAATGAAAAATATATTATATTTTTATTCAAATTTAGTTATTGATTGAAATAAAAATGATTTAAATTCAAAAATAAATTTTTCAAAAATATACAATGAATTAGAAAATTTAAAATATGAATTTAATAATGATTATTCTATATTATTATCTGACTTATACTTTAAATATGATTTTAAAGAATATTTAAATATATATAAAGACTTAAATAACTTAAATAAAATAATAATTAATAGTAATATTAATGAAAATGAAAAAAGCTATTTTATATTTTTCTTAAATAAAAATATTATATATTGATTTGAAAATTTAGTAAAAGTAAAAAATATTCAATTAGATGATTTATTAAATTTATTTAATGATTATATTTCTATTAGTATAAAATATTACAATAACAATGATGATATAAGAATAAGAACTTGAATAGAAAATTATAATGAATTATTAAAAAAAATATCTCCTAAAATAAAAGAAACTTATTTTAAAAATGATAGAGATAATAAAAATTTATTGATATTAAATAATAGTTCATCTATAAATATAGAAAAAATAAAAGATTTAGAAAAAAATATAAAATCTATTTTTAAATACTTTGATGATAATATATATATACTTTGAGATAGAACAAAAGATGAATTAATAAAAAAAGAATTTGAATTGTCAAAAAATACATATAATGAGTATATATCAGCTCTAAAAGATTATGGTTCATATATAGCTATTTATAGTGAAGAAAATAAAAAATTATTATTTTGAGATACAGTTTCTGAAAATAACAATGAAATAGCAGAAATAAGTATTGATAATGCAAAAATATATTTATCACAATTTAATTATATTGATACATCAATAACTAAGTTTAGTATTAGAGGATATAATTATTGTGAAAATAACATTGAAAAATATGATTTTGACTGAGCAGAAGATAGCTATTGTTATAAAATAGAAAATCTTTGAATTTGAAATTGAGTATATTTAGATATGACACTATCACCTGAAAATCATAATAATATATCAAATTTTGCTATAAATTGAAATAAAAATATAAATAAATGATCATATAAACTTGATAACCAAAAAATAGTTTGGGATGAGGATTACAAGAAAAGTTCTTCACCTGAAGATTTAGAAAAATATAATTTTAAAAATTTTTTTCTATATATATTTAATCCTCCAAAAACAATTAATAATACTAATATTAATAACAATGATAATGATATTATAATTAAAGAAACTGAAGTTGTAAAAGTATTTAAAATAAATAAATTATTATGATCAAAATGAGATTTCCAAAATATTTTCTGATTTATTAATATAGCATATAATGATATAATTGTTAATGAAAAAGAAAATAATAATTATGAAATTTATATAAAAAAATGAAAAATAAATTTGAATGATTGATCTATTATTTATAATTCAATAATGTCATCAAAATATATATTTTTACCTGATCATAGTTTTGAAAATCCTGAATTTATATTTTATGATAATTACGAACATGAATTATATTTTTGAAATAAAATAACTTTAGTATGAAAATTTAAAATAATTAATTTTAAAGATATATTATTATCTTCATTTTCTAATT
>CAYQAV010000004.1:0-7617 GCA_964415565.1 uncultured Candidatus Peribacteria bacterium | reverse complement strand
TAAAAATTATATATTCTATTACAATAATAATCGTTTCCAATGGAACAAAAAAAAGATGACTCCTGTTCAATACAGAAATCATCTTGAAGATTTATAAGTCCTTTTTTAAAAAATCTACTTTTTAGGTGGCAGATCAATCATTAGAGAGACTTTTTTATTTTTTTAATTGATAGTAATTTCTACCTACTCTCTCTATTACTTTTTTATTTTGTAAATTCATATAGATTGTAGTTTGTTTTACATTTCTTATTTTTAATACTTCTTTTGTAATTTCTTCTGTACTCATTGGTTCTCAATTCTTTTCTAGAATTGAAGATATAACATCTAGTACTGTACCTGGATTAAATCACCATTCTTTTAAAGCATAAATTCATCTTCATATAAGAACAAATTCATTATTTCTAATTAATTCATTATGAATAGTATTTACTTTTACTTTTTCTTCTAGCATTTGAGTTATTTTGTTTGAAATCTCAACAAAATGCATAGGAGTTTTTTCTTTTTTCATTACATATATGGCTTTATCCTTAAGTGTTTTAGGATTAAGTATTTTCCATTTTGTAAGTCATACTAGATTTTCTTCTCAATATACTATGTCATCAAATAGTTCTATACTAGAATCAATAAATGTAATAGGAATATCTTTATTAATATTTGAAATAATATTTTCAAAAAGAGCACTCTTTGTTATTATATCTTTTCTCTTTTTTAATATTTTTAATGCTTCTTTATATACATTTTCAATATCATTTTTTTGTATACTAGGTAGGTGAAAATATATTTGACAACCAAGTTTTTGTTTAGATTTTTTTATTTCAAAATCACTTTGAATAATCATTTCAATTATAGAATGATTTACATCTCATTCTATTTTTAATTCTTTAATTATATTATTTATTAGTCTATTTTTTGATATAACTCAACCATGTAACTTAATAAAATTCATAGAAAAATTTTGGATTTCAGTTAGTAGAGTAGCTTTTATAATTCTACCTATTTTTTTAATTCCAGAATCTTCAATTTGTCTAACTCTTTCTCTAGTAATTGCTGGTGAAAAAGAATTACCTATGTTTTGTAGAGTTTCTTTTTCTGAGTTTATTCAAACTCTTCTTTCAATTACATTTCTTTCTTTATCAGAAAGTGACTTAAGTATATCTTCAAAAGATTTTACTATAGTTTTATTATTTAAAGTTACATTATTCATCTAAATTATTTAAATGTTAATTTATATAATATATAATTGCTTTTATTAAAAAGTCAAACTTTTTTAATATTTAAAATGGTAATTCCATATTATTTTTTTCTTTTATTTTTTCTCTATTTTGATTTAATTGTTCTAGTATTATTTCTGATGATGTTTTTTTATAATCTTTTCTAACTAATAAACCAGAAATAAGAACTAAAATTCATGCTGTCATAGATAATATTGGTCAATTTCAATAAACTATATTTTGTCAAATTGTTGATAATCAGATAGTAAAACTTAGCAAAATTATACTTATACTTATACTTATTAATCAAGAATTTATTATTATATAGTGATTCTTAAAATTTATATCAGTATATAATTTTATTTTTTCTCTATATGAACTAGATACTATTAATAACAATGGAATTATGAAAATTATTATTAATATATATCATATATTTCATGTTAATGTATTAAATGCATTCCATTTTATATTGTTGTCAATGTCAATAATCCAAGGAATAAATAAGCTTATTATTCATAATAAACTTGAAAAAATAACTAGTTGATTTTTTATTGGAAGATTTGCATATTTGAATTTTAAGTTTTTTAAAAAACTAATAATTGTATTTTTTATATTTTTTATTTTTCTATTCATATTTACATATTATCAAAAATAATGTAAAAACTTTAATAATATTTGATATTTTTGCAAATGCTTTATAATAATTCTAATTAATTATTTATTTACACTTGATTAATGAATAAAAAAATAGAAATTAGAAATTCATTTTTGGAGATTTTATTTTTTATTATTAGTTTTATTTTTTCTTTTTTTTCATCAATTATAAATTTTTTGAAATTGAAAAAATCTAATAAAAATATATTTTTTACTTTTTTAAATTTTATTTTAAAGAGTTGGCCAAAATATTTTTGGAAAAATCCTAGTTTATATAAACTATTTAGTTTTCCTTGAAATCTACTTAATTATTTATTTAAAAAGTAATATGAATTTTAAAAATAAAGCATTTACATTAATAGAAATAATGGTTTGAATATTAATTGTCGCTATAGTTATTGTTTCATGATTTGAAGCCTATATAAAAATTTGAATTTGAAAAATAAGTTTGATGGAAAAAACAAATATTCAGAAGGATAGTTTTTACTTTAGTGAGAAACTATTTCAGATTATTAAAGAATGATGAACTTTGGATTATGAAGAATATTTTAATAGAAAAGTAATTTGAACAAATTTTTGAAGCTGACATTATTCTCTTATATCGTGATTTTGAAATTTTTGATCAGGTTGAACAATTAATACAAGTACATATTGATCAGCTTTTTATCAATGTCTTAGTTGAAATTGAATTGCAAATGCTTTGTGAACTAGTTGATGTTATAATAATAATAAAAATATTTATTGAGCAAGCGTAATATGAAAACAACAAAGATATTGACAATATAGTTATCAATTTATAGATTATAATAGTAATTTTGATGATGATGGTTGAGATGAAAACTGAGACTTAAAAATAGTCTGAGATGATGATGATGAGTTTTTATGAGATTGACCAGAAGCATTTACTTGATGAGTAGATGTTAAAGAATTATATTTAATAAGTTGAGATAAGAAGACAAGAACATTTATTAGATGGAATGTTAATGTTGATCCAAATAAGCCACCATCTGCTACATGTTCTATCAATACATCAAATATAATTACTTGAAGTTGATGCATATGAACTGTAGAATTTTTAAAACTTGAATGAGTTGATTGGTGAATGGATCATGATAGTGCAGTACAAGACTCTACTCAAAATGATTGATTAATTGACACATGGTTAATTGATAAACAATTTACTTGAAAAACAAATGCCAATACTCTTAATTCAGTAATTGCATGATCAAATTTAATAAATTATTGGAGGCCATTGTTTCCAACATGAATTAATGTTACAGAATTTAAGATTTATCCATACCCAAGTGTAGAATCTAAATATTTTTGGAAAAGTTCATTGGCTTCTAAAAATATTTCTCCATATGTAATAATGAATTTAAAAATTAAGCCATCTTGGGAAACAAGAAAAAAACTTAAAAATGAAGGGAAGGAAATAAATTTTAATACAACAATAAATTTAACAGATATATATAGTAAATAATTTTTATGAAAAATAATAAAAAAGCTTTTGGTTTGATAATTGCAATGTGACTTGTATTAATTTCAAGTTTACTTGCTTTTACTATTCTTGAGTTTATTATACCATTTTCAAAAGATATAAAATGAATCGAAAACTCAACAAGATCTTATTATATGGCAAATAGTTGAATTGAATCTTGATTATTCTTTTTTTCTAATAGAACATGAACATTACTTAGAAGTGAAACTTCAAGAGTGTATACATGAAATTATGATTATGCTTTTACTACATCATCTTCATGAACTACAATTCCATTAACTTGAAAATGAAATAGTGATTTTGATAAAGATTGGAATACCATAGGTGTATCTGATCCAGTACAATTATCTATTTGATATTGATTTGCAAATGTAAATACTCTTATAATAGATTTTAGAGTACCAAATCTTGATTGAATTAATGCTACACCTGAGTCTTTATCATGAGCAACATTACCAATTGTTAATTGGCAAATATCTAGTGAAGATAAAACTCTTAATTCTACAAGTTGAAGTGTTATTAAAGCAAATACTATTTGTCCATCTGTTTGAGCTTGCAGTTCAATTAGTATATCAACACTTACATGAAAAGAATTAGATTGATCATCAAATGACTTATCAGTTTTTTATAATACCAATTGTAGTGTAGCAACATCAAAGTGTATATTAAAATTTTCTATAGTTAATGATTTAAAGACTACTTGAGGTATTAGTATTCCATATCTAGAATGGAATTTAACATCTTGAACAAATAAAATACCACTTCGTTATTCTACAATAGAAGCAGAGTGAAAATCAACTTGATTTGTTAAAAAAATACAAGTTAGAGTACCACAAGAAACTGTCTCTGAAGCCTTTGACTTTACTGTATTTCAATAAAAAACTAAAATGAAAATATTTACTATAGAAGAAAATGATGCTAACTCTAGACTTGATAAATTTTTGAAAAAATTATTTCCAAATGCAAGTATTAGTTTGATTTATAAATTGAACAGAAAAGATAAGATAAAAGTAAAATTTGAATGAAGCGAAGGGAAATTTAAGAGAAGAGATAATGAATATAAAACTCAAATCTGAGATGAAATTAAGATATTTTTAAGTGATGAAGAATTTGATACATTAAGTAAAAATATTAAAGATGAAAATAAATCTTCTATGGTAGCTTGAGAAAAACTTAGTTCAAAAGATATAGTTTTTGAAGATGCAGATTTATTAGTTATAAATAAAAATTCATGAATAAATGTGCATCCTTGAGATCATAAAACAACAGAAACCAATGTTATATATCAGGTTCAAGATTATCTATGAGATAAATTAAATAGTCTTACTTTTAAGCCAAGTTTAGCTCATAGAATTGATAGAGATACAAGTGGTATTTTGATGATTGCAAAGAAAAAAGAAATGCTTGTTAGATTAGTTGCTGACTTTAAAGATCATAAAAAAATCAAGAAAACATATTTTGCTGTTGTTGTTTGAAAATTATGAAGAAAGAAATGAACTATTAAAGCAAATCTACTTAGAATTGAAAATGCAAAAGATGAAAATAAAGTTCAAGTTAATGAAAATTGATTATCGGCAGTTACTCATTATAAACTATTAAAAGAACATATAATGCAAACTAAAGAATGAGTTTTGATACTTTCTGAAATTGAAGTACAAATCGAAACTGGTAGAATGCATCAAATAAGAGTTCATATGGCAAGTATTTGAAATCCAATTGTTTGAGATAAAGCTTATTGAGATAAAAAAGTAAATAGTTTTTTAAGAAATAATTACTGATTAACTAGACAAGCACTTCATGCTTGGAAGATAGAATTTTTTCATTATGGAAGAGACAAAGTTATGGAATTGGAAGCAAGACTTAAAGATGATTTAATAGAATTTCTTGAAAAATTAAAATAGACTTTTGTAGTCTATTTTTTATTGATTTAAATTAAATTTATTATATTATACAATAAATATTTTTTAAATATATTTATGATTTGATTTATTTTAAAACTGATGCTCACTAGATGAGTAACTATGAAAAGATGGAATAATTTTCCTAGAATCGAAGATGTAAGTCATATGGATAACGTTGGTTATGTAATTCATATTGCATTATTCTTAGCATATTTGGAAGAAAAAAATGGTAAAAAAGTAGATAGAGAATTTATCATAAAAAGGATTATTTTTAACTCTTTTTCTTATCTTTTAATTTCAGATATTAATTCAGGAACTAGAGAATATATAAAACAAATTGATGAAGGGATTTTTTCTCAAATAGAAAAATTGGGTTATGAATTTATATTGTCTATGGATGCACCAGAAAGTATAAAAAATGACATAAGAGAAACTATTTACAATGATAGTGATAAAACTCTAGAATTACTTATAATAAGCATTTCAAAAAAATATGCTTGATTAAATGAGTGTCTTGTAAATCACAAAATTTACTCTGATATTTATGAAGTTCCACTTGATCAAATAAATAGTTTTTTGTATATAAAAAGAAGTGAATTAAAAAGTCTAGATTTACTATTATCAAACGATAATTATAAAAAATATTTGTCTCATATAAGAAGATTAAATCACTCAATGAGATGGAGTGGGCAAACTAGAATTTTTCCAATTTCTGTTATGTCACACTTAGTAATTATAACTTTTATTTCTTATGTTTTTTGAAAAATAGAAAATGATAATTGAGCAACTTTAGATTTAGAAGAACTTATGTTGAAATCTATTTATCACGATATTCCTGAAGCTATAACTTGAGATATAATAACTCCAACTAAAAAAGCAGTTTTTTGATTTGAAGAAGTTTTAGAGCAAGTAGAAATAAAAATGATGGATGATTATATTTTTTCTTATGTAGACAATGATTACAAAGTAAAAGTTTCACCATATATGCTTAAACCTTTTGAGTGAGAATTATGAAAAATAGCTAAATATGCTGATACTTTTTCAGCTTTACTTGAAGCAAAAGTAGAGAGAAATTATGGTTGAAAAAATTACTCTGAAATTTATAGAAACATCAAAAAAAGAGTAAATAAAATAGAATTAAAAAGTATGGATTATATGCTTAAAAATGTAATTGATAGTTTCGATGAAAAAATAGATGATGTACATTTAAAAACTAAATAAAAATTATGAAAACTTATGATAAATTTCTTGATTATTATGAAGAAGTTGTTAGATGAATAAATAGTCCACTAGAAGACGAGGTAGAATTTTTAAAAGAAGATTGTATAATAGAATATAATCCTGAAGTAAAAACTATTTTGGAATTAGCTTGCGGAACATGAAGTATAGCAAAAGAATTTATAAAAGCAGGTTATGAAGTAACAGGTTTAGATATAAATGAAAATATGCTAAAAAAGGCAGAAAAAAATATCTGAAAACAAAATCTTGTTTTATGAGATATGACAAATTTTGATTTGTGAAAAACTTTTGATGTAGTGCTTTGTAATTATAATTCTATTTGTCATTTATTAACTTGGAAAGAGTGGCAAGATTTTTTTGCTATGGCTCATAAACACTTAAATAAAAATGGTATTTTAATTTTTGATATAAATACACTTTTTGAATTTGAAAGTATAACTCGTGATTTTGCACAATTTTATACTTTTTGAGACGATGTAGTTTGTCTTGAAATGTTTAAAAAACCATCTCATTTTGAATGGCTTATAAAAATATTTAGTCATAAATCGGGTAGTGATTTTGAACTTATCACAGAAGTAGTAAAAGAAAATTCTTTTCCTATTTCAAAAATAGAAAAAGAATTGAAAACAAGTTGATTTAAAATACTTGAAAAAGCAGATTATCATTATGGACAAGTTAGTGCTGAGAGTGAAAGGGTATATTTTATATCAAAAAAATCTTAGGAATTTTCCTAAGATTTTTTGTTAGGATTTATAAAAAAATTTAATTCTCATCTCATAGATTCTATACCTACCCAAGATTTTGTTCCAAAATCAATAATTGCAACTCATAGTGTATCCATACCTAGATTTTCATTTTTTGTAATATATCTAAGTAATCTAGTTATGTCATATTATAATAGCAACTTCTTTTTTATTTTCTATTTTTGTAAATAGATTTAAATAGTAATTAATACTTTTTTTTATTATATTTAAGGCTTAATTGTAAAAAGTGTGTGGCTGAGATGATTAAATTTTCCCATATAAGAGAGATAAAATTAGTTTAATTTTTCTCTCTTTTTTTAATCCTCTATGAAGACTAATTTTAGGTTTAATATGTCAAAATAATCATT
>CAYQAV010000003.1:0-4399 GCA_964415565.1 uncultured Candidatus Peribacteria bacterium | reverse complement strand
TCATTAAAAATTATATATTCTATTACAATAATAATCGTTTCCAATGGAACAAAAAAAAGATGACTCCTGTTCAATACAGAAATCATCTTGAAGATTTATAAGTCCTTTTTTAAAAAATCTACTTTTTAGGTGGCAGATCATTGATGATAGGTTCCTTTAATTTATATAAGTCATTTTTCCTTTAATTTATATAAGTCATTTTTCTTTTAATTTTTCTACACTGGATTTCATAGTATGCATTCAATCTGACATACCAGTTTCTACTGATCCATCAATTTGATGTAAAACTCATTTTCTAATCATATTTGATATACTTGTGTTATTTACAAGTAATTCAGTAGCTAAAACTCTACCTTTACCATCTTTAGTTTTTAATAAATCTTGCCAAATAATTCATACTAATGAATCTGCTAATTGTGATCTAATATATTCCTTTTCATCTCATGGAAACATATCAACAATTCTAGCAACAGTTCTAGCTGCTCAAGAAGTATGTAATGTAGCAATAACTAAATTTCAAGTTTCTGCAGCTCTTAAAGCTAATCTAAAAGTTTCTAAATCTCTCATTTCTCAAATCATAATTACATCACTAGCTTGTCTTAATGCATATTTTAAACCATTTTCAAAACTTTTTGTATTTAATCATACTTCCCTTTGCTCAATTAAGGATTTATTATTATTGAAAACATATTCTATTGGATCTTCAACAGTAATAATATGTTTTGACATATTAGCTGAAATAGTATCAATCAATGCAGACATTGTAGTTGATTTACCAGATCAAACAGATCAAGTAACTAATAATAATCAATTTTTTCTTTTAATTAAATCAAGTAATTTCTCAGGTAATCATAAGTCTCTAAAACTTGGTAATTTAGTTTTAATTGGTCTAAATACAGCTCATGCTCAATTTTTAGCAAAAAAAACATTTACTCTAAATCTAGAATATCATTTTAAATCAATTGAGAAATCAAGTTCTAAGTTTTCTTTAAAAGAATTTTTTTGTTTTTCAGTCATTATAGATATAATTTGATTGTTTATTTCTGTTGCAGAAAAAACTTCATATTCATCTAAATAAATAACCTCTCAATAGATTTTTAAAGCTGGTTTAGCTCAAGAAGTAAGGATTATATCTGAGGCATCTCTTTCTAATGCAGATTTAAGTATTTGTACTATATTCATATAGTTAAATTATTAAAAATAATATTGTAATAATAATAACATAATTATAATATTATTCAAAATAATATAGTATTTTATAACAAAAATAATGAATAAAAAAGCTTTTTCATTAATTGAAGTGATAGTTGCTACAAGTATATTGTCTATAGCAGTGTTTTGAGTATACAAAATGATTGGTGAAAATTCAAAAATAGTTATAAATTCAAATAATTATTTAAATACTAGTTTATTATTCCCAATTATAGAAACTTGTATAGATAGTAATTGAATTACTACGAGTAAATATATAGATTTATGAATTGATTATAAATCTTGTAATTATTCAGATACTAATATTATAAATAAAATAGATAATATAGATTATGTATTATTTGCTGATATGAAAGATAATACACCTTCTAAAAGTAGAATTTGGGAGATAAGTGTATCATCAGATTATACAGCTACAAGCACATGAATATATATACAAAAAAAATAGAGAAGACTGCATTTCTTCCCTACTTTATATAATTTCAACTAATTCTTTTTGTTCAGAAGGTGTCATATAACCTACAAACTTCATAAAACTCATTTTTTCAGAATCAGTCATAACTTCTGATGATGAGATCTTATCTAAGATCTTTCAATCAATTTTTATATTTCTTCTTTTCATATTTTTTTATATTATATTAATAATACTTGTTATTAGGAGTTAGTTCTCCTCGTGAAGATAAATTAAATATACATATATATTATTCCATATATTTTATTGCTTGTCAAATATTCTATTTACTTTTTTACATTTTAATTTATAATTATGATTATACTTTGAATAGATCCTTGAACTACAACCATTGGTTTTGCTATAATTAAAAAGGAAAACAATAAATTTAAACTACTAGATTATTGAGTTTTTAAAACTACTCCAAAAATAGATTTATCACTAAAAATACTTGAAATTTGAAATGATATAAACTATATAATTAAAAAATATAATCCTAAAATACTTAGTGTAGAAAAATTATTTTTTCAAACAAATACAAAAACAGCAATAGATGTAGCTCAAGCTAGATGAGTAATAGTTTATGAATGAATAAAGAATAACATGAAAATTATGGATTATACACCTCTTCAAGTTAAAAAAGCAATAACTTGAAATTGAAAAGCAAATAAATTACAACTTCAAAATGCTATAAAAATCCTTTTTTGATTAAAAGAAATACCGAAACCTGATGATGCAGCTGATGCTATATGACTTGCATATATTTGAGCATTAAATTCAAAAAATCTTATTTAAATTGATTTATTAAATATTTTATTATAATAAAACTACTTAGAATATTTAATCTAAGGACCTAGCTTAATTCGAAGAGTGCTCAGATTCCGACACTGAGAGACGTTGGTGCAATTCCAACGGTCCTTGCCATATAAAACATTAAAAGTATTAATAAAATTATTAATACTTTTTTATTTGTATAAATTTTAAAAAATTTGACTTTTTTGTCATAAAAAACAATATTATTATATATATAAAAAACTTAATGTTATGAAAAAAAATAAATTACTTTTTGCTATTTCATCATTGTGACTTGGTCATGCAACTAGAACATCAGTTATTATAAATCATTTTTTAAAAAAATGATTTGATATTGATGTTATTAGTTATTGAAATGCACTAAATTTTTTAAAATCAGAATTTAATTGTAAAAAAATAAATTTTATTGAATTTATAGATTATCCACATTTAGAGAGATGAAAATGAATGAAATTTTATTATTATCTTGTTTTAGATTTAATTAAAACAAATATTATAATAAAAAAAGAAAATAATTTTGTAAAAAATCTATGAAAAAAATACAATTTTATTTTTTCAGATTGAAGGTATTGAGTTTATTCTAAAAATATTCCTAGTTTTTTACTTAGTCATCAATTAGATTTTATAATGCCAAAATGACTTAATTTTTTCTCTCATATAAGTAATTATTTCAATTATAATTCATTTAAAAAATTTGATAATATATTTATACCTGATTATGAAAATAAAAATAATTGTCTTGCTTGAAAATTATCTCATCCAAATTGGATTAAGAAATTAAATCATAGTTATGTATGAATAATTTCATCTTTTAATGAATCAAAACAAGAAAAAACTGAAAAAATAGATTATCTTTTTACTATAAGTTGATATTTAGCAGAATACAAAGATGATTTTATAAATAAATTATTAGAACAATCAAAAAAATTACCTTGAAAAAAAGTTTTTATACTTTGAGATACAAAAAATAATTATAAGAAAGAATTAGAAAACAATATAACTATTTATTCATTCGCTAGTTGAGATTTAAGAAAAAAATTATTTTTAAATGCTGAAATTATTATTTCTAGAGCAGGTTATACAACTATTATGGATTTAGTTGAATTAGAAAAAAAAGCCATACTTTTCCCTACTCCAAATCAAACTGAACAAGAATATTTAGTTAAATTTTTAAGCAAAAATAATTTTTATGTTTTTTGATGAAAAAATAGTAAATTACAAGAATTAGTAAAAAAAGTAGATAATTCAAATATATATAACACTAATAATAAAACTAAATCTTCTTTAGAAAAAATAGAAGAAATAATATCTAAATACAAGTAAAATGCTTGATTATGCACTAAATTTTTATAATAATTATACAATAATTTTTTATATATTGCTTATTATTACTGTAATACTTGAATGACCAATAACGATATTAACACTAAGTTTACTATCGACTACTTTTTGATTTTCATTTATTTTTGTTTATATTTTTGCTATTATTTGAGAATTATTTTGAGATATATTACATTATATTTTATGAAGATTTTTTAAACAAAATTTATTTAAAAATAAAAATTTTAAACTCTTAGAAAAAACAGAAGAAAAACTAAAAAATCATTCTCTTTTTGATAAATTGATTGTTATAAAATATACTCCACCAATCACAAGTATATGACTAATTTATCTATGATATAGTAAGGTAGATTTTAAAAATTTTCTAAAAAACATAGTTATTTTTTCTATTATAAATTGATTTTTAATCACTTTTATTTGATTTTATTTTTGAAAATATTTTGTCAATAAAGATGATTTTAAATACTTGATAATTTGACTTTTATTTTCATTTTTATTGTTATATTTTTTAATAAAAATGATAAGCTCTTATTTAATAAAAAAAGTTTTAAATGATAAATAATATACCAAAAATTATTCATT
>CAYQAV010000002.1:0-34729 GCA_964415565.1 uncultured Candidatus Peribacteria bacterium | reverse complement strand
AAAAAGAATTAGTTGCAATGGACGCATTAAATATAATGATAAAACTTTTTGGTAATGAAGTATTTGGTCCTAGAATACAAGATTATTTTAGAAATGCTGTTTTAACTCTTATGGATTATCCATGAGGTTGAGCAATCACAGATGTAGTTAGATTATTTACAGATGTTGAGTTTCAAAAAGATAGAACAAGGCATGTAAAAAATCCGATAGTAAAAAACTGGTGGGATAAAACATATGCATCTATGTGAGATAGAGAAAAAGCAGAAATAATACCTTATTTTGCCGCAAAATTTGGTCAATTTACTACAAATAAAATGATGAGAAACATTATATGACAAGTAAAATCTAGTTTTGATGTACTTGATATAATGCAAAATAAAAAAATACTGATTGTAAATTTAAGTAAATGAAGACTTTGAGATTTAAACTCTAAACTTCTTGGTATGATGCTTGTATCAAAAATACAAATGGCTGCTATGAGAAGAGATAGAATTGCAAAAGAAGACAGAAGTGATTTTTTCTTATATATAGATGAATTCCAAAATTATGTAACTGATAGTATTGAATCTATACTTTCAGAAGCTAGAAAATATAGACTTTCTTTAAATATTGCACATCAATATTTATGACAATTAGAACAAAGTGATGCTCTTACAAAATCAAATCTAAACTTAAAACAAGCAATATTTGGTAACGTATGAAGTATCATGAGTTATAAGATATGACCTGAAGATTGAGAGTTTATGGCAAAATACTATGCTCCTACTTTCTCTGATCAAGATTTAGTAAACATGGATAAATTTAAAGCAACTATGAAGTTATCTGTTGATAATCAACCTACAACTCCATTTTCAATTATTCCAGTTAATCCATATCTTGAAAAGTGAGAACCTAGTTTAGCAAAAGCATTTACTGAGTTATCTAGACTTAAATATGGTCGTGACGAAGCATTTGTAAGTAAAGAAATAGAATACAGAATTTGAAGTAAATAAAAAAATTGGATGAAATCCAATTTTTTTATTGTTCTAGATTTTCTAATTTGTAAATTCATTTACTTGAATCTATAAAATATATTTCATTATTTTCTATATAAATTTTTTCTAAATTCAAATCACTTACATAAAGTGATTTTTTTTCTTTTGTTTTTGGATTGTATAAATAAATAGAATTTCAATCAAGATTTCATAATGAAAGATTTTTTATTCTCACCTCATCATCTTTTCTAATTATTCAAATATAAATATCATTATAATAAACAAAATCTTCAAAAAATGTAAAATATTCTAATTTGTTGTTAGTTTTATTATAAGTAAAACTTCCTTTTTCAGTATTTATAATATAAACATCATCACTTCTTTTTATATAAACTATATCTAAGTTTAGATCTAATTCAAAAAGTATCTCAGTCAGTAAATTATAAATATATTTTTTATTTCAAATCAATATATAAAAATCATTCTCACTTGAATAAATCTTTCTAATATCTAATTTATTTTCTGGAACCAAATCAAAATTTCAAACTAGTTTATTATTTATTTTTAAATCAAGAGTGTTATCTTTTTTTGAAAAATAAAAATTATCATTAGCTAAATTTATTATCTTGTAATATGATTTCGTTAATTTTAATTCTTCTATTTTTTCTTCAGGAGTTAGAGTTTTTGTTTCAGTAACTATATCATCAACTTTAGTTAATTTTATTTCCTTTTTTTCATTTTCTAAAGTGATTTGCATTTGTTTTTCCTTTTCTGCTTTGTTTGGAACATAGACAAAAGACCAATAAAAAAATCATCAAATTATGAATAATAAAATTATTAAAATTCAAATTAACCTGTTTGACATATTTTTTTTGTTAAATTATATTTATATAATAATATACTTTTCTCTTAGTTTACAAAATTTATCTTGATAAAAATCATAAAATACTTATGCTTATAATAATATTTAATAAAAAAACAAAAAAAAATGATTATAGATGGAAAAGAAATAGCTAAAAAAATTTATGATGAGTTGAAAAATGAAGTAAGTAAATTTAAATCAAAACCTACTCTTTGAGCTATTTTAGTGTGAAATAACAGTTCAAGTTTAAGATATATAGAACAAAAGAAAAAATGGGCAGAATACATAGGTATAAATTTTAAACTAGAAAAATTTGATGAAAAAATAAGTGAATTAGAATTATATAACAAGATTAAAAGTTTTAATGAAAATCCTGAAATAAGCTGATATATAGTTCAATTACCTCTTCCAAAACATATAAATTCTCAAAAAATTATAAATAATATTCATCCAAAAAAAGATGTAGATTGATTTCATCCAAATAATCAAGGTAAGGTTTTACTTTGAGATGAAAGCGGTTTTATTCCTTGTACTCCAGCTTGAATACTTGAAATATTTAAACATGAAAAAATAAATTTAGAATGAAAAGTTGTTTGTATAATTTGAAGAAGCAATATAGTTTGAAAACCTATAATTTCCCTACTTATAAATGCTTGAGCAACAGTCTTGGCTTGTAATAGTAAAACAAAAAACTTAGCAAAATTTACAACTCAAGCTGAAATAGTAATTGTTGCTGCTTGAAGTCCATGACTTTTAAAGGTAAATATGTTAAAAGTTGGAGCAATTATAATTGATGTATGATTTACAGTAATTGATTGAAAAATACATTGAGATGCAGATACTAAACTTATAGATTTAGTTTGAAGTAGAGTTACTCCGGTTCCAGGCTGAGTATGAGCACTTACAGTCGCAGTGCTTATGAAAAATACAATAAAAGCCTACAAAATACAAAATAAATAATGTAAATATAATTATAAAAATCTCTATAAATAGAGATTTTTATTTTTTTAAAAAAAGTTTTGACTTATATTTTATTTTTAATAAAATGTGTCTCGCAAGTCAATTAGATATATGCGGGTGTAGCTCAATTGGCTAGAGCATCTGCCTTCCAAGCAGAGGGTTAAGGGTTCGAGTCCCTTTACCCGCTCCATTTAAAAACTTGCAAAAAAACGAATTGGAGATTACGAGTAACTCTTAAAAACCTTATTCGTAAAATCAAAATTCGTTTTTTTAATACTTTATGGGTGTATAGCTCAGTTGGTTAGAGCGCATGACTGATAATCATGAGGTCGATGGTTCAACTCCATCTATACCCACCATTTTTTTTGATTAAATTTCGGAGACTGGCGCAATTGGCTAGCGCACTCGCTTTGGGAGCGAGGGGTTGTGAGTTCGAGTCTCGCGTCTCCGACCATACATGTAAAAATGATGAACTTCAATTTTACTATTTAGAAATTGAAATTAAAATAAAAAGATAAAAGCACTAAACTAAGTTTAGTGCTTTTATCTTTTTATTTATTTAATTAAAAAATTTTGATATAATTGAAATGTATAAAAAGTTAAAATATTGAGATACTTTATTAAAAAATAAGGTTCCAATAGATTACGAATTAATGATTGAAAGTGCTTTAACAAAACATCCAAAATTAACTAGAAGTTAAGCATTTTTATTATTTGCTTATACAGATAATTTTTTATTTGGTAATCTAAATACTAGATTAAGAAAATCTTGATATGAAACTCTTACATCTTGAGAAAAAAATTAGTAGACACTTTAAACTGAATATTATTAAAAATGCCTCAACTAGAATGAAAATTTATTGTTAGATGAGATAGTTGGAAATTATGGGTTACTCCAAATCAAAACTTACCAAAAATACCAAATTTAGATATTTCAAGACTAATTGATGAATGAAAAATTATATGATATAGAAATTGAGACATAATAAATTTACATAGCTTTACATCAGTTTCAAATAACTTAAATGATATTTTTATATGAAGAAATCATCCAAGTAAAGATACATTAAGAAAGATTAAGAATTAGAGATATTTAAGATTTAGTGATGTTTAAAAATTTTGCTGAAAATCTTTGAAAAACTCCAACAACTTTTGAATGAGTTATTTTATCAGATTCAAAAATAATATTTAGAGCTTCGAAAGTAAAAGATATAAAATTAAAAGATAAAAGATGAACTAATGAAAATACTAACTGATTAATTAGGCAATTTTTTCCTAAATGAACTGATTTTGAAACTTTAACAGAAAAAGAACTATAAAAATATGTAGTTCTCATTAATAACAGACCTAGAGAGAGGCTTTGATTTTTAACTCCTTATGAAGTTCTTTAACAACAAAACTAAAAGTTGCATTTGACTTTAGATTCTATTAATCTTTATATGCAAAATCATAATAATAATACATTTTATATCACCTAGAAATATTTATTAAAATTTTACTCATCTAATAATATTAAAACTAATATATATAATATTAATGATTTTTAGTTTAAATAAAAATATTTTGTTGATTTTATTTTGTTTTACATATAATACAAATAATTCTAGCTCCCATCGTCTAGTGGTTAGGACACGGCCTTCTCAAGGCTGGAACTGGAGTTCAATTCTCCATGGGAGTACCAATGCTGAATATTAAGAGATTTGATTATCTCAAAGAGTTTGTTTTCCTTGATAACAAGCTCTTTTTTGTTGTTTAAAATGAGTTCGCACTGCATCGCTCTGATGATTTTTCACTTTTTTGCATCATTTCCATTTTTATAGCTACCAGACAGGTTTTCTACGAGTTCGCACAGATTTTCTATAATTTCTATAATATTGTTATCTCATTGCTTTATTGCATTGTAAGATTCTTCTAATTGTATTTTTTCAGTTGATAAAGTTTTCTTTTTTTCATCATAAGTCTTTTTATCTATATCATTATCTAAGAACTTTTCAAGTAGGCTCGATAGTCTTTCTTCTACTTGAGTTAGTTCTTTTTTTGTTTTTCTCATATCAGTTTCTCTCATACTTACCTTATCTTTGTAATATTCTTTCAAAGTTGCTTTTGATAAAGCTATAAAAGGTTTTGGGAAGTTGTAGTTATCAATATATTTCTCTACCTCTTCAAAAATCTGTTTTTGGCTAATGTTTATTTTATATGATGTATTTTGACCTGAGTGATAGTAAACATGTCATTTTGTTTTATACACATAAAGATTATTTCACTCATCATCTTTTAATAGATTTGAAAAATATCTAGGAAGTGATTCATGTTTTTGGTATGGAATAGTTCTTGTCACTTTATTTACCTTATCAAAAAGCTCTTTTGATACTATTGGTCTATATCAAGGACTATTAAGTAGTGCTTCTTCTCATCAAAATTTTTGTAATCAGTAGTATTTTGTATTGGTAAGCATTTTTGATACTCTTTCTCAATTCCATTTTTTACTTGTTTTTTCTTCTAGGAAATCAGATATTTCTTGAAGTGTTCTATTTTGGCTTCTCATGATAAAAGAATTTAAAACAAGTTTTGCCTCTTCCTCTACCACTTTTACATCTCTTTTTCACTTTGGTCAGACATTCTCATATCCAAAAGTTGCTTTTGATAACCATTGTCATCTATGAAGTGCTGTGATCATTTTTGCTTTGATATCCTTGCTTCTATGTTCATTATCCATTTTAGATATTCAAAGTTCTAATAAAAGCATAAATTTTGAAGATATATCACATGCTTCAAATTTCTTGTCAGTTGTAATAATTCATTTAAGTTGATTATTATCTAGAAGTCAGATTATAAGAGCTGAATCCATTATATTTCTTGCAAGTCTTTTAGTTTCATCAATGATTATATAATCTACTCTCCCCTTGTTACACTCTTGTATCATCCTATTAAATCAAGCTCTTTTTCATCATGTTTTTGCACTCACACTTTCTTGAATCTCATCAAGTACTATCAATCAATTGTTTTCAGCTGATTTTCTACAATTGTTGAGTTGATGTTCAAGTGAGTTGGTTTGCCTATCTTCTCTATCTGTAGACTTTCTACAGTATATTATTGCTGTTTCTCTCATGTTCTTTTTAAAAAATAATATAATTATATTTGTATCTATCAGTATAAATATAGTTGATAAAATATCCAATAAAGAAGAGGCTATTAAACCTCTTCTTCCAAAATCATTGACCAAAAATTAAGCATTTGGATTCCCAATTGCTCTACTTCTTGTTCTGTTAGATGTGAAAAGCTCTCTCATAGTGCTTTTCTGATTTGTTCATTTGTAAGCATTGATTAACAGTTCGTAGAAATCCTATTTTTTATTTCAAAAACGGCTCTTTTCTATAACTGTATTTGGATCTTAGTATTTCATAAGATATAAGTGTATTATATTTATTTACTTGAATTATCAAGCCAAAGTTTTTCCCTTATCTCGTATTTTTGAGTTTTTCATTTGTAGTTTTTGGTATTTATCTCTGAATTTGGATACTTTTTTCTTAATTCTACAAACTTGTTTTCATCTCATTCAAATTCTAGACTTCCCTCTAGTAAGTGAGGTTCTCAGTTCTTTTTTCTGATCCTTATTTCTTTGTATGCTTCATCAAATAATTTATCTAGGATTAGAGCTCTTGTATTTTCTATTTCTTCTAAAATATCTCAAAGTTTTGGAAGTATTTTTATTTTGAATACTGGATTATTATCTTTAAAAGTTACTCATTCAATATCTATAAATCAGATGTAAAAATAGGAAGTTAAAAATTTATCAAAAGATATTTGTTGTTTTTTGTTTAAGATGTTTTGATCTATTTCAAAAGTGTCTCATAAAACATTGTACAAATATGATAAAGTGTTCATTATAACTCTTTTCTCTTTATCATGATTTCAAAGTTCATAATATGAATAATAAATATTTTCAAAAAAGTCTGTAATATATCATTCATAAAATAATTCCCAAAAAGCTTCAATAGCGATGTCTTTTTTTATTGTGATGTATACTTTCTCTAATTCTTTTTCTGATTGTTTTAAATACTCATTATTTGTGAAAAATTCTTGTATATCTTGTTTTTCTAATTCCAAGTTTCAAGCAAGTTCAAAAAATTCTAGATAATTATAAAAATTAGCATAAAAATAATTGAGTTTATCTTTTTTACTCCAATTTACTAGATCAAAAAATTCTAAAAAATTATCTATTTTATTATTGAGATTGACTTGTCATCTGATTTGAAGGTAGTTCAAAAAAGTAAGAATATTATATTTTTCTCTTGCTTCTTGTTCTACTTCTATTGATGAGTAGTTGGATTTTATGGTTTTTAGGAGATTTAGTAGGTTATCCATTGGTTTGTTTATTAATTTAATTATCTTATGGCTGAGAAACAAGTATAAGTGTTTCAAAAAGAACAAGAAAAAGAGAAAGTATAATTTTAAACCAATTCAATTTTAAATTTATATTAGTTTTATCCATAGTATTATTTGTATTAATAATAGTTTGTGTTTTTATACTTGTTTCTTCCAACTGTTTCTCAGCAATAAAACAACTAAAGTTGTTTTATATCAAAAAATATAGTTTTTGTTATTAATCTTTTATTTCTTTATACAATCTATATATCTTCAAGTACAAAATGGAGTCCATTCTCATTCTCAATAAAATAAATATACATTTTCCCGATATACAACATCTAATATTTGATTTTCAGCATCTTGTTTACTCCATCAATAGACATCTTGATATTTGTGTATTAAATCTGTAATAAAGTAATGCATATAAGTAAGTGATAAATTTCTATATTTGTTACTATTATACTTCTTTTTTAAATAATCATCTGATTCTATTAGGTAATAAATAGCAGAAGATATTATTCACTCTCTTCTTCAAACTAATTTATCATGATAATTATTTTCAAATTCTTTTTCATTTAAAAAACTATATTTGTTTTTGTATAAACAATAATTAGAAAGAATAAAAAATAATATATTTATAACTTTTTCTGAATTTTTCAATCATAATGTAAAATCTTTCATTCACTCATGAGGTCATGCATAGCTTTTTGCCATATAATAATCTATATAAACTAAAAATGCTATGAGTTCTTTATCTTTTTTATAATCTTCATAAACGGTTTTATCTTGAAAATATTTGTTATCAAATAACTTCTTTTCATATTCAAATTCTCAATAATCTCAAACTATTAACTCTCTATCATCAATTTTAACTATAGCATATCACTCATTTAAGTGGATAAGTTCATCAAACCATATACTACTAAGAAATTTTCATTGCTTATTCATATAGTTAATACTCTCTCCTTTTACTACCTTTGTAAATTCTTTATAAGTGAAATCTAAACACTTATCAAACCACATTTCCGATATTTCTTTTCAATCAGAACTTATGAAATTAAATTCATCACCTAGAGATACTGTCAATGTAGTATTATTAATTGAATTTCACAAATCAATATTATCATAAGGCTTACTTATGATATTTCCTTTTATATCTGATAAATAATATTTATCTTCTTCATCTAAAACTATATAATTAATTATAGCTTTATAATATCACATCTTTGGTATTTTTATATATTTATACCATTTATCAAATATAATTTTAGATTCATCTAGACTATAAATATTTTCAATATCACCTTTATATAACTTTAATATTCCTTTTCATTTTATAAATTTTCACTCTTTATTTTTAACATAATAATCATCATCAAATATATCTAAATCCGATATATTATCTACAATAATATTATTATCAGAATCTAAAAAAATGATATATGATCATAAAATTTTCTTATATCAAACTAAGTTATCTCAAATATATATACTTTCTTTCATAATTATTGCTAAAATTAAATAATATTATTTATAAATTTTCTCTCATAACTGCATATATCTAAAATCATAAGGATCATTTTTTTCATCATAATTAACATTTTCAATATAATACACTATTTTATAATATGGGAACTTATAAAAAACTTTTGGAAAAGATCTAATAAATAGCTCATATTTATTAAATTTACAAAAAATTAAAGGAGAGTTATTATATTCATCTCAATTAAAATCAATATAATCTATATTTTCATATGGAACTATTCATATTGGATAAACCTTAATTTTTTCTATTGCTTTTTTAGGTCCTTTGAAATATAATTTTCAATTTTCTCATCTATACACCTCTCTAGGCATAGATTCAAAAAATTCTACTCAATCATATCTAGTTGACTTTATCTCAGCTTTTATATGCGAATATTCTGTAATTATATTTTCTGAATTATCAGGATACTTAGTAAAAAAATTATTTGTATTTACAAGGTAAATTTTATGATATTTATTTTTTACTACTTCTCAGTAAATATATTCATCTAATTGTTGTTTTATAGAATCTCTATGTTTTAGTCTTTCATTATTATTTATTCTTTTTCATAAATAAAAAATATGATAAGCTATAAATCATTGTAAAAATAAAGTAATTACCCAATTATATTTATTTATAAATTCAACTAAACAATCTATCATGTTTTTTGATTAATAACTAAACTACTTTTCTAATTTTATCAATTAAATACTTAATATAATATCTACTATATCAACTTTTTACATGTAAATATTTATCATCAAAATAATAATCATAATACTGATCCATAGATTTTTTATCCTTATAATAAAAACTAACTGGTAAATTATTATTTTTTTTCATTTCTAAATAATTCCTTATTTCCTCTATAGAATTTTCACTTAGAAAATTATCTTCTTTTATTATTTTTTCATTTTCTGGCTTTATATAAGAGTTCAAAGAAACACTCCAACTTTTGTTACAATTTTTACAAACCAACCTTTTTGTATCTCATCTATATCACTTACTTCAAATATCAGTAGATCAACAATAAGGACATTCTGTAATACTTGTAACATTAGTTATATTATCATTATTATTTCTAATAAAATTTACACTACTAATATATTCACTTAATCAATTTTGCCTTACTGTTTGCCTAAAAGAGTGTAAAGTTTTATTATTAATTTTTTCATAACAATTTAAACATAGATTTCTTGTTTTATATGGAAAGAAAGCACTTGGATATATATTTAAACAATTGTCACAAGTTCTATCATCTCAATTATGTAATTTATCTATTTGACTATGTAAATCATTAATTATTTTAGATTTTTCAATTTTTTTTTTAGTTAACTCCTCAAGTCTATTGTTTAGTGTTTCAATTTGGTCTTTTCAAATATTAAATATATTAATTCTTAAAAAAGAATATCAATATCACTCCAATATTTTTTGTCTATATATATCATCTTCTTTCATATATGAATCATAATTGAATTTATTAACATTAGCTAAATCATAGAAATGTTCTTTAAATCAATCATATTCAATAATGATTTTTTGATTATTATATATTAATAAGAAATCAACTTTATAACTTGGGTGATTATAATTTCTGTCTAATTGTTTTAGATATTCTCAAATAGGAAATTGCGGTATAAATTCAATACTATCTTTATTATTTTTATAAAAATTTGTTTCATAAAAATAATGTTGTATTTTTTCTTCCATTGGAGAATTAACATCCGTTCATCAGACTATTTTCTTTTTTCAAGTTTCCAATTCATTTTTAAAATGAATTAATGCATTTCTTATTTCTCAATTAAATTCTTCAATAGGTTTACTTAATACAAAATGAATAGTTTCTTTTGCTCTTGAAAATCATACATTTAATCTTTGTGCCTTTAAAGTTCATTCAATTTCACTATCTAATTGATTAAAACTTTTTGGAAATATCCATTGTAATTTATCAACAACAGGACTTGCTACCATAGAATAAAATACATAATCTCTTTCTTCTCATTGACAAGTATCAAAAGTCATTATTTTTAATTCTAAATCTTCAAAAAAATAATCTCTATCAACTAATTCATTTACTTTAGAAAATATATAACTTACTTGTTCTCTATGTGGTGATATAATTCATACACTTTGTTTAATTCATTTTTCTTTAAATTCTTTTAATTTTTCAACAATAAAATTTGCTTCAAGAATATTTATATTTTGGTCTTTATCATATAATCAATCATGTTCTATAACTTCAAATTTTATAATATCTTCTATTTTTTTTCATCTAATTTTCATACATTGTAATGAATTAGAATAAAAATATTTATTTGAGTATGATATAATTTCAGGATATCATCTAAAATGTTTTTTTAATTGTAATTCATAATTCCTTATAAATTTAGTAAATTTTAAAACACTATTTTTAATATCAAAGTTTTTATCAATTTTAGATAATAATCATAAAGTATCTTCTCATTTTATATAATCATTTGAAAAAACATTTTTAATCCTTGATTTATATTCAAGATTTATTTCTTTTTTCGCATTATTTGATTTAACATTAGAAAATTGCTTATCATCTCAAAGTATAATAACTTTTTTTCATCTAATAAAAGCTGGTAATGCCTGAGAAATACTTACTTGTGAAGCCTCATCTATAATTATTAAATCAAATAAATCTTTTTCTAAAGGTATATAATTAGCATAATCTCTTATTCAAGCTATTATACAAGGAAAAGCCTTTTTAAGATTTTGAAATAAGTCCTTTGGAAATTTTAATTTATTAGAAATAATGTTCTTCAGAGTATTTACTTCATTAGCATTATTTTCAACATAATCAATCAATCTTTCATCTATAAAATTTGCCATTTCAACTGTTATATTGTCTTCTAGCCTTGCTACATAATCTCAATAAATGTCTTCTGGTATATTATTAAATTCTTCTGTAATTTTTCTTTGAATTTTCTTATAATAAAAATATTCTTTTATAAATTCCTCTTCATAATTATCTAATATTGAAGTTAAATTATCTATATTTAAAGATATTTTATTAGATATGTCTTCATTATCATTAATAAAATCAATTATATAATCTATTTTATCTTTCAAATTAAGTAAAGACTCTGTATAATCAATTAACTTAATTAAATCTTCAATATCATTATAAAATTCAGTTTTTATTAGGTATTCTAAATCAAAATCTTTTGAAATTTCATTTAATTCTGAAAATCAAAGAACAAAATCAATAGAATTTAAATCTGCATCAGAAAAGATATTAAAATTAATAAATTCTTCATAATTTTCTTTAGACTTAATAAATTCATTTAAAACACCTAAATTTTCAACTAAATCTTTATTAGATAATAAAGTAATAATAGTTATAAAATCATCTATATCTCAATTATCTTTATTTAATTTATCAATAATAAAATCATAAAGATTTTGTATATCTAAAATTAAGTCTATTTTTTTATGAGGATCACTTATATTTAAATTAATAAATATTTTCTTATATTCTCTATTTAATTGGTTTAAATCTGACTTTTTAAATAAATATCAAAAAATAGGATTTTTTATTTCTTTTAATCTATTTATATAACTATTTAAACTATTTTTTACATCTTCTAAACTAATACCATTTCATGGTATAAAGTTAATAACTGAATTTAAAGAATCTGAATTATTTTCAAGATATTTATAAGCATTATTAAAAATACTAAAATTATTATTAATATTAACTAAATCATTAAAAAATAAATATAAAGAATAATTTTTATTAGAATATGATTTTAAAAAATTAATATTTTCTCATAATAATTCTATAAAGGACTTATAGTTATTTAATTTTTCTTTAAAAACTGATAAATAATCTTTATTTTTTTCTCATAATGTTAATATCAAATCCTTTGATAAATTAATATCTCTTATTTTATTTTTAATATCATAAATATGTGATAATTTACGATGAGTATCTATCAATAAATTTAAATATTCATCTGAAACATTATTTAAATTTATATTATCTCTATTTAATTCTCTAATTTCTTTAGAAAAATTTTTTATATTTAAAAACGATTCTAATAATTCATCTGAAAAGTTATCAAATAAATCAAATTCCTTAAATTTATCTAAATTTGAAAAATAAAATTCTATATCTTTTAAAGATATATTAGTAAAATGTTCTACATTTTCTTTTAAATTTTGCTCTAAATCTTTTACAATATTATTTTTTCATGTTTTAAATTCTTCTTTTATTTTTCTGAAACTTCTAGAATGTTCTTTTATTTTAGATAAAGTTTGAGTCTGAATAATCTTACCAAATTTATTTCAAGTTTTTCATAATCTTAAAATAGGATTTTGAAAATCCTCTTGATCAAATCTTATTTTATTCAGTGTATTTGTAATTTTATCTTCTACAACATCTAATGCTTCTTTCTTATCAGATAAAACTAGCACTGATTTTTCTTCTAGTAAAGCCTTACAAATTATTGAAGTAATAGTATGAGACTTACCTGTTCAAGGAGGTCCTTCGAGTATTATAAATTTACAATCATTTTTATTTAAAGCATTTATAACTTGTTTCTGTTCTTCATTTAATGGTATAGGACTTTGATATATTAACTTTTGCTCTATATTTAAATCATCCCATTCATCATCGATTTCTTTTATAAAAGATTTTGGATTTTCTTTTACAAAAGATTCTAGTAAATCTGAAAAACTATCTAATAAATCTACATTTTCTCAACTAATAATCTCTTCATAATCATTAATTAAAGATTCATCTCATTTATCAAATAAAAACAAATATGCTTTATTTGATAATCATATATTTTGATTAACTAGTTTTTGTAATTCACTTTTTTCAATATCAAGATTTCATTTTAATACAAAAAAGTTCTGAATTTTTGATAAAATTCAGCTTAAAAAAAATTTAATATCCTCAATTTGATTTAAATATATAATTCTTTCAAATTCTCAATTTAATGTAGCTGAATTATTATTCAATCTATTAAATTCTTGAACTACAAAATCAACTCATTTAATATTTAAGTATAACTTTTTATCTAATTCAATTTTTAATATATTTTCCTCAAATTTAACTCATATAGTAGAATATAATAAAGGAAATTTATTATTTCAAAATGTAATTTCATAAAAATAAAAATATAGTTCACTTTTATCTATTAATGAATTATTTTTAAAAATTTCATAAATTTCAAAAAATAAATCTTTTATAGAAAAATTTTTAAAAAAATCTATTATTTTTAACTTAATTGTTTCTAATAAAAATAATTCACTTAATGTTTTTTCTAATTCTTCATTATGTTTATTAAATGAATTTAATAAAATATCTCTCAAAGCTACTTCTAAATCTAAAAATATAAAATCTAAAATTTCATATTGTAATTCAAATCTAGTATTCTCATCTGATAACTCTAAATTTTCAAGAGGTTTATCTAAATCAATAATTAATGGAGAGATAAAAGATTCTAAAAATAAAGTCCTTATACTTAATAAAGATTCTTCCTCAAATTTATCAAATTCTTCCTTAAAAAGATTATTATTATCTATAATAATCTTTTTAACATCATCTAAATAATTAATCAATAAGTCATATTTAATTTCTGAAACTTTTGAATCAATTAAATTAAATAAATTTGTTGGTATATTAACTATATAATCACCTTTTCTAATTATTAACTCCTCTTTTTCAAATCATGAGTTAAGAGATCTCACAATTAAGTTTTTGAATTTAGAATATTTTTCCAAATTCAAACCTACCAATAATCAGTCTCTTAAAGTTTGATTATTAGTTCTTTTAGGAATATTTCTTTTCTTAAAATCTGTTTCAAGAAAGTTCATGAAATATTTTGCTACTTCTATTACAAAATTATTTGTTTTATTTGTCATATTTTATTAATAATTAATTATTTCAATTTCTTCTTTTCTACTTCCTTCACAAACTTATCAAAATCTCAAATATAATTTTTATCTTGCTCTACTCTAAACTTTTCAAACTCCTCTACTGCTTTTTTGTCAGCTGTTTCTTTAGAAATACTTCATTTTCACTCCAATAACTCCATATCATTGAGTTCTAAAAAGTTTCTTGTTTTTTCTACCCAGTCTTTCATATACATAACTTTTCATTTTTTTGCTTGAAGCTCTGCAAAATCTAAGTATCCAGATACTAAAAGATTAAGTGTATCTATTTCTTCTTCACTAAGATAGTTTTTTCAGATTGTTATATCTGTTTTAACTATCTTTCATCATGTTTTTTGTCATTTCCAACTTGTAAGTCACATATTTGGTTCTTTTGCATTTACTCTTGAACTTATAAGCTCAGGAGCAGTATTATGAGAAACAGCATATAGAAACTTATTTTGTACTTCAGCAAAAAAATCTCTACTTATTTGTGAATTTGGATCATAATCATCACTTGTTGAATAAATATCTGTAATCTTTTGATAAAATCTTCTTTCACTTGCTCTAATCTCTCTAATTCTAGCAAGTAATTCATCAAAATAGTCTTTTCAAAAATGAGTTCAGTTTTTTAGTCTTTCATCATCCATTACAAATCATTTTATAACATATTCTTTCAGTACATTTGTTGCCCAAATTCTAAATTTTGTTGCTTTATATGAATTTACTCTGTATCATACTGCAATAATTGCATCTAGATTATAAAAAGCTACTTCTCTTTTTACTTCTCTTTCTCATTCTTTTTGAACTATTTCCATTTTGGAAATAGTTGATTCTTCTAAAACTTCTCATTCAGAATAAATATTAGTTAAATGTTTATTTATTGCTGGTGTTTCAACTCAAAATAACTCTCACATTTGTTTTTGTGAAAGCCAAATTGTATCATTTTCAAAAATTACATTTATTTTTATATCTCATTCATCTGATTTATAAAAAAGTATTTCTCAAGTACTTGATTCTGACATAATTTTATTTTGTTAATTTAAATAAATCATTAGGTTTACATTTAAACCCTTTCAAAAGTTCTCCAATTGTTTCAAAACTCACTTTTGTCGTTCTTCATTCTTTTATATTCCACAGTTGTTGGTAACTAAGTGATACTTTTTTCTCTAAATCACTTAATTTCATATTTTTCTTTTCTAATAGTCATTCTATATTTATTTCTACTTTCATATTTTTTTATATTTTTTAAATATTCTAAAATAATATAACTGTAATTGATAATAAATCAAGTTAAAAAATAATTCATTTTTACTCCAAAAACTATTTTATATATACTTACTAATATCTCTATATAGACAATATGTATGTTTTAATTTTTGGAGTATCTAGTTTTTACTTTTACAATAAAAAAGAGTAAAAATGTATTCTACTCAAAACATATTAATTCTTTATTAATTTTTTTTTATGTACTCAATTTAGAATTTCTCTGAAGAGAAAGGAGTAAATATAAAATTTACTCTGTGTTTTTCTTTTTTCTTTAAATATATTAATAATTTGTTCTTATGTTATCATTATTAGTAGGTAATCTATAAAAACTAACTTATTCTTGTATTTAGAAAGCATACTCTCATACCATCGCATCTTTCAATTCTCACATATCAAATTTCACCTGATTTCTGTTTTTTGCTACATATTCATATAGGGCTCATATAGTTTTTAATCATCTCTGTCAGCTGTACCAAAAGAGAAAAAAACCACACTACATTTTGTAGTGTGGTTTTTTTTATTTCCTCTTATTAGTATTTCTATTTCAATTATTTGGTCTTGAAAATGTTCTTTTTGGTCTATCTGAAGCATTACTTGCTCTTGGTCTACTATTTCTTTGTTGTTTTTTAGGTGCTTTTATACTTTCATCTACTTCTATGTGATATGGATGATCTTTTATAACATCTATTTTTCTTCAAAGCATTTTTTGAACATCAAGTAAATATTCTACCTCTTCTTGATTACAAAATGAAAAAGCAGTTCACTCTTTTCAAGCTCTTCAAGTACGACCTATACGATGAACATATGTTTCTGGTTCATTTGATATATCATAATTAACCATATATGCTAAATCATCTATATCTATACCTCTAGCTGCTATATCTGTAGCAACCAAAACTTTTGTTTCTCCAGATTTAAAATTTGATAATGCTCTTTGACGAGCATTTTGAGATTTATTACCATGAATTGCTTCTGCAATAATTCAAAAATGTGCTAATTCTTTTACTACTACATCTGCTCATCTTTTTGTACGAGTAAAAACAAGTATAGCTTTAATTTTTTTGTCTTTTATTATTTCACATAAAAGATTTTTTTTGTTATTTGAACTTACAAAATACACAAATTGTTTAACTGTATCAGCAGTAGATGAAATAGGAGTGACTTCTACTTTTATTGGATTATTTAAAATAGAATCAGCTAAAGACATTATTTCTTTTGGCATAGTTGCAGAAAAAAGTAGCGTTTGTTTTTTTTCTGGTAATTTTTTAAGTATTTTTTTTACATCATTTATAAACCCCATATTAAGCATTCTATCTGCTTCATCTAGAGTAAATATTTCAACTTTTCTTAAATCAACAAATCATTGATTCATCAAATCTAAAAGTCTTCATGGAGTTGCTACAAGTATATCAACTCAAGATTGTAACTTTCTAACTTGAGAACTTTGATTTACTCAACCAAAAATAACTAAATGACGAAGTTTTAATTCTTTTCAATATTCTTTAAAACTTTCTTCTATTTGAATAGCAAGTTCACGAGTTGGAGTAAGGATAAGACATTTTATAGAACGAGAAAAATTTGATAATTCTTTTTCTCTAGTCAATATTTGTAATATAGGAATAGCAAAAGCTGCTGTTTTTCATGTTCATGTTTGTGCTGATCATAGTACATCTCTACCATTTAATATATGCGGAATTGATTTTTCTTGAATTGGAGTTGGATTAGTATATCCTTGTTTTTCTAGTGCATTTAATATAGGTTGTATTATATTTAAATTTTTAAACGACATTTTTTGATTGGTGAAAATATATAATTTATTTAGAAGCCGATTATATTGAAAAAAAACGATTTGTCATATAATAAAAAATCAATCTATTATTTTCAATAATTGAAAATAATAAACAATGTTATAATTATTAAAATATTTAAATAAATGAAAATATAATATATTAGAATATTTGATGCAATTGATACTATATTAAAATAGTAAACAGAAGTTAATATTGACTTATTGTATTTATTTATTATAATACTACTATTATTTTTTCACTTCACAATATGGAAATTGAAAAAAATCATTATAATAATAGTACAAATGCTATAAGTTATCAACAATTAGAAACAAGAATAAAAGAAATTATTGATCGCATAATTAATAAAGAAGATCTAAATTTAAAGAAAAGAAGTGTTAAAAAATTATTATCTTTTATAATTACTTTGAAAGATTATTGTGCAATATCACCTAATTGTCTATCAGGTATAGATTTAGAGTTATTACAAGATGAAGATACCTATAAAATACTACGTGATATATTTATAGATGCTGCAAATAAATGAGAAATTAGATATTACATTACATTAATAAACGAGTTTAGAATTTATTTTCTAAATATAGATTTCATATATAATTCTCCTGAAATACAATATGCTATAATGAAAGATATTGAATTTTTAGAAAAAAATAGACAAAATACAAGTATTTTGTCTAGATATCTAAAAAATAACTAAATAAACCTTCGGTTTATTTAGTTATTTTTTTGTTTTTTTGTCTTTTAATCAAAAAACAATATACTCTTGACATATAATTTAATAAACAATTTTTAATTATGAATTTCAACGAATTAAACATAATTCAACCTATACTAAAAGCTCTAGAAAAAGAGTGATTTAAAACTCCAACAGAAATACAAGAAAAAGTAATTCCTTTAGCTCTAGAAAATAGAGATATTTTGTGATGTGCTAAAACTTGAAGCTGAAAAACATTTGCATTTGCAATACCAACTTTACAATTACTATACAATAAAAGATTGGAAAAATGACTTATTGAATGAAAAGTAAAAAGAAATATTAAATCACTTATCTTGGCTCCTACTCGTGAATTAGCAATACAAATATGAGAAGCATTTGCACCATATTGTACAAATACAAATTTTAAACATACTGTTATTTTTGGTTGAGTAAATCAATTTCATCAAGCAAAAGCTATAGAAAAATGAGTTGATATTTTGATTGCTACTCCTTGAAGATTAGAAGATTTTATTAGTCAATGAATTATAAAATTATCATATATAGAAATACTTACAATTGATGAAGCAGACAGAATGATGGAATTGGGTTCACTTCAAGATTTAAAGAAAATTTTAAAAAGAATTCCAGAACAAAGACAAACATTTTTATTTTCTGCAACTATGCCTAGTGATATAAAAACTCTAGCAAATAGTATACTAAAAAATCCAGAGAATATAACTGTAAATTCTGTTTCAGGTCCAATTCCTACAATTAAACAAAAAGTATATTTCTTGAGTAAAAATTTCAAAAGACAACTACTTCAACAAATATGTAAGAGAAAGGATTTGGACTCAATTTTGGTTTTTGCAAATACAATAATAGAAAGTGAAAGAGTTTATGAATTTATGAAGATGGCATGAATAAAATGTGATTACATAAATAAAAATAAAACTCAAAATCAAAGACAAAAAGCATTACAATGATTAAAAGATTGAGATATAAAAGTATTGATTGCTACTGATATAGCTTCTAGATGACTAGATATAAGTGATTTATCATGTGTTGTAAACTATGAATTACCATGAGATTGAGAAAGTTATATTCATCGTATTTGAAGAACTTGAAGAGCTTGAAAAGAGTGATTAGCAATTTCATTTTGTAGTGAAATTGAAAAAGAAAAATTTGAAAAAATAAAGAGTTTAGTTTGATCTAAAATTGAAGTTATAGCTGATGAATCTTACAAGGAAGAAATAGTTCCAAAATGAAGATCAGAAAGAATTGAAAGGATAAATGAAAAAACAAAACCAAAAACTAGAAAAAAAACTGATTATTCAAAGATGAATACTTCTGAAAAAAGAGAAAAAAAAGCAGATACAAAAAGTCCAAAAACATTTTCAAGACCAAAAAAAGAAAATCCTCGTAGTAAAAATGTAAAATTACCTTTTAGAAAAAACAAAAAATAAAATCGCCAAAGGCGATTTTATTTTTTTAAAAAATTTGCATTAAAAGATTATTATTTTAAAATAGTGATATAATATTTTTTAATATAAAAACTATGGCTAATGAAAATAATGATGAATTAGAAACTCCTAAAATTGAAGAAATAGTTGAAGAAATAAAAGTACAAACTCCACCTATTCCAAAAGTAACTAAGATTCCTGTTCATAATAATTTTATGAAATGAGGAAATCAAATTAGATGAAATCAAAATAATTTTACAAAACAAGTTCAAAGAAAAGCTTCTTGAAGAGGTAGATAAAAATAATAATAATATATGAAAATAATAAAAAAAGAAGTAGAAAATAGAAATGATGATTTATTACACTGAGTAACTTTAGCTATGATTCTGGATTATTTAATAGAAGAATATGGTTTTGAAGAATTAAGTCAGTTATTTAATATAAATTGTTTTAAAAATAATCCAAGTAAAGAATCAAGTCTAAAATTTTTGAGAAAAACTGAATGGGCTCGCCTACAAGTACAAGGTTTATATGTAAAATCAGTTTTAAATAAAAGAAAAAATAAAAAGTAAAAAGTTGGTATTTGCCAACTTTTTACTTTTTATTTTTTCTTTTATTTCTTTTTTTCTTTTTCATACTAGCAACTTTATATGATCATTGAATTATCTTTGTTTGCCAGTCTGAAGTTTTCTTAATTGTAGAAATAATCTTTTCAAATTCAGGATTAAATATAGAATCTTCTTTTCAAGAATATGCTTCATCTATAGCTTTAGATAAAGCTGTAAGTTTATGTTTTTTTGAAATTTTTTCTTTTTGATATTTAAAACTTTCTGGATTTGCTATATTTATATTTTTTTGAAGAACTCATTTAATTAATTCTTCTCTTGTTTTAGAAATATCAGTATTAATTTTAACTATATCAGCTTCTAATTTTGGTTTAATAACTTTACCAAAATAATTTATAGTTACAGCTTTAACTATATATTCTGGTAATTCTTCTCCATTTGGTCATATATATCAGCTAAAAATATTTCTTTTAGACTCTAATGATTTTTCTATATTTGTAGTTTCATTTAATGAAGTTTTTTTAGAAACATTACTAATTTTATTATCTAGCCAAGCAGCTCTAATATATCAAGATTCTAAAACATTTTCTCTATTATAGGTATTATTATGTCAGTTAATACAAATATAAGCTTCTCAATTTAATGAATATAATTTTTTTGATACTGATGAAAAAATTTTAGTGTTCTTTTTAAATGTTTCAATATATAATCAATTTTGATTATAAAATCTAATTGGATTATTTGATGTAAATTCTGAAGAATCAATTTTATATCATGTATCACTTAAAGAAGTAAAATTTAAATTTTCATAAAATTCTTTTTCTTTATAACTAGGAACTTCTATATTTGAAAAAGTGTTTCATTTTTCAGTATTTTTTGATAATCAATTTCAAAATATTCAATTAAATCAAGTATATGATTCTTCTATTATTTTTTCTCAAAATATTCAATTAAATCATGTTTTAGATTTATTTGTATCTATTAATGGTTTAAATCAAGTTTTTAATGTATCAAATATTTTTTTTCAAAAAAATCAAACAGTATCATGAATTGATTTAATTCATTTTTCAAATTTAGAATCTTTTTTCTTTCATAAAAGAAATTCATTTCATAAGCATTGAGAAAAATTCATAAAAAGTTATTAAAAAATATTATGCTGCTTTTCTAGAAAAAATACTAGAAAAACCTTTTTTCAGACTTCACCATAATCAATATGCTTTTTTAGGAGTATTTAAAGTTTCTTTTTTTATTCTTACTCAAGAATTATAAATTTTATTTATATTTAACAATTCAATTTTTGTAGTTCAATCTTTTTGTAATATTCAAATACGAGCTTGTTGTCCAGAAATTAATTTTTCAGGATTACAAAATATCTCAATTACTTGTTCTCTATCTGATGAAATTCCTTTTACTTCTACTTTTAATTTAATATGATGACTTCATGAAATTTTTTGAAAAGAAATTATATCAAATTTATCATATCAAACTATATTTAATGAAATTATATCATTTGTATCTTTAGAATTGATTATATCAGAAAGAGAATTATAATATAACTCATCATTTACTGCTTCTCAATATATTTTATGTAAATCATGTCTTAATTGAGTTGAGAAAATATTAGCTGAATCTCACTCTTTTAATTGGGCTGATTTTATAGCTTTAAGTATATTTGGATTTGTTAAATCAAGAGATTTTATTCAAGGATAAATTTCATTAGTAGATTTTTTTATTCAATTTATTAAATCATTAGTAGTTGAATCTAATGAAAATTCAGATGATAAGTTATCATAAATTTTATAAATAGAAGCATTTTTAATATTTCAACTATTTATAAATTTTAGCCAAGCATCTTGACGAAGTTTTGATTGTTTTTCAATAAAAATATTATTTTTCATTGAGTTATACAAAGATACTTTATTAGTTAATCAAGATACTCTTGATTGTAAAGAATCAATATGCTTTTTAAGTCATTTCCAGTCTAAAAATATATTTCATTCATCTAATATAGATATTACTTCATTTACTTCCTCTTCTAAATCTAAAAGAATTTCTAAGTTTTCAATTTTCATTGACTGATTTTTTAATAAAATCAGTAAATCATTTAAATAATTCAAATATCACTTAATTGAATTAATTCATAAAGTAAAGAGTGCTTTTTCATTATCTTTAGCTAAACCAATTTTTCATTCAAAATTACTATTTATTTCTGTATATTTATCTAAAATATTAATAAAAACTCTAAAAGAATTATTATTTTTTAGATTATAATCAAACATATCAGATTCTATTGATTTACTTACTGTTTTCATTAAATATAATATAATTATAAATAAATATAATATAATAATAATATTATAAATATAATAATATATATGTCAATAGATTTTATTGCTATTAAAAACTCACCTTAAAGTGAGTTTTTAATTTAATAATTTTCATCAATGAATTTCTTCATCCATTATATTTATTCCTTCAAATGGCTTAAAATATAATTTTTGTTTCCATTGAGTTTTTATTTCCTCTGATCAAGATAATTGTGAAATAAATATTACAAATGCTCATACATAATCATTTAATAAATTATGTAATGATTCAATTTCTTCAATTGATTTTAAATTTGAAGATAATTTAAGTAATGAACTATATACATGATTTGCATAAAAATCCAATATTAAAATTGCCTTTTCTATATTATCTACTTCTCAATCAAGTTTTCAACTTATATCAGGATTTGTTCAACAAATTGGAAATAGTGTTTCATGTAAAAATCTAGGCAAACTAGATAAAGGAACACTATGAAATATAGAAAAAGCCGTTATTCAGTGTTCACAAATTTTTTCAGATTTACTTCAATATCAATACATTAAATCCATTTTACTTGTTATATATGATGCCATAAATTTTAATTTCAAAGAATCTATATTTATCTCTGAATCCATATATTTTATAGAATGACACTTTTTCATAAACAAATCTAGTGTTCCTTCTGGAATATCTATAATAGGTATATTTTTATTTAAAACTCAAATAAATGAACCTAATGCTTCTACAAAATTTCATTTTAAAAAATAATAAGAATATAAATATAAATCCATAGTATATTTAGATTTTACACCTAATTGAATAAAATTAAATGCAGTTTCTAAGTCTCATTTGTTTAATAAAACACTTATTAGTTTAGATAAATTATTTATGTTTGAATCTAGTGTATAAGCATCTTGAAATTTTATAATTGATTCATCAAAAAATCAATTAGCTTCAAATATATTTCATAATTGAATAGTTGCTTCATTTGAACCAAGTTCTTCAGAAGCAATAAAACTTTCTATAATAGTTTCTGGTCATTTTTTTTGTAAAATAGCCATATTTCAAGCACATAGAAGTATATATGATTTTTCTAATTCTGATGAATCTTCTTTTTTGAATGATTTAACCATAAATCTACGAATATAATCAAAAAACCCTCTAGTTTCATAAGTTTCCTTAAAAAACTTATTTAAATCTTTCAATGTTTTTCTTAATTCACTATTATTAGGAATATTTACAAGAGATTCAAGTAAATAATAGATTGAAAAAATACTATTTAATAAAAGTTCATTATTAATGACTAAATCAATAGTTAAATCAAATGAATTATCGTATATTAAATATGTAAGAAGTAATATATCATCTTTAGCTAATCAATCTAAATTATATTTTTCTATTAAATCTCAAAAATCCTTTTCATTTATATTTGGAAAATTTCTTGAAATTAATTTTTCTATAAAGAATAATAATGCTAATTCCTTATTTTTAAGTAAAACTTCAGGATAATCTTCTTCTTGTATATCAATTGAATCACGTGCTATATTTTGTAAAAAAACTCTTATAAATTTACCATATTTTATATCTATTCTATCTATAAATTCATTGTAGGTATTTTGTAATAATGGCGAAAATGTGTCTATATAATCTGTTTCTTCTTTTAATACTTTTAGAGAATATGGTATTTCATTTTCGTCTATATCTCATATCTCATTATAACATTTTTCTAAAAATGGAAATAATTTTTGAGACATAACTATATAATTTTTTCAATGAAAAAATATCATAGATAAAGTTGCAACATACATAGATAAGTTTTCAAATGTATCAAACTCTGAGTTTTCTTGTTCATCTAAATCTTTTTCTTTTTTTGAATTTAAATTTCATTTCACTAATAATGAAATATTCTCATCAAAATGTCATCATAATAAATTAAACTTTTCATCATCTCTAGAAAATGCAAGTATATCTAAATCACTTATGTGTTCTCTTAAATATTTATCTTCTTTTAATATAGTTATATGAACTTGCATTAAATAGAGTTTTCTACTTATTAAAGAATCATAAATAGTTCTATCTTCTTTACTTAAATTATTAACTCAAATATTATTAAATCTATCTATTTGAGAACGAATATAATCTAAATTTCTTTCTATATATTCATTGGCTGCAAGTGATAATTTTAATAGTGGATCAAAAACTGGTAATTCATTTTCAAGTAAATAATTAGCTATTAAAACTTCAAAATTTTTTAAATCAGAATCATCTTCAATTATAAAACTATACATTATAAAAGGTAAAAATACATTTTCTTTTGTATTTCAATTTTCATTATACACATTTGATTTCAATCTTAAATAAGCTTGTTTAGCATTATTTATATTTCATAATTGATTATAAATAATAATTATATTTTCTAAAAATATTTTATCACCATAAATACTATAAGCATTTTCTAAAAGTGTAATTGCAAATTCAGTTTCTCATAATTCTTTGTATGCTAATGCAGAATACAAATATCAAATTTCATCTCAATTTGAGATTAAAGTATCATAAATAGAAATTGCCTTATAAAAATCTCATTTTCTTTCATAATCTTTTCATAGAGTAATTAAAAATTTAGAATTTTCGCTATATCATTCTTTTTTCTTTGCAGTAGACATCAATAAATTAATTTTTCTATTAATTTCAGTCATAAATTCAAAATCTCCTGTTACTTCTGGATCATGCATTTCTAAAGTAGTATTTCTATATACTTCATTTATAACTTCTACTGCTACTGGATAATTACATGAAATAATTGTAGATAAAAAAGAAATTGCTGCATCAAAATCCCCTATACTAACAAAATATAAAGGAATAGTTTGAATTACTTGATTATCATCTTCTTCTTTTTCATCAAGTGATTTTATGATTATATTTAGTGCTCTTAAACGAACAGCTCTACTATAATTAGTTAAATTATCAATAACATTTTCTGGTATAGAATCAACTAAACATCTTGTTCTATCCATTATTATTTCATTCATTTAAAATATTTTTTAAAATATATAATTATAATATAAAATAATATATAATAAAGTCAATATATTTTAGACAATAAAAAAAAGCTTACTTTAGAGTAAGCTTTTTGTTTAAAACTCAATTATATTACTTGAACATTAACTGCATTTAAACCTCTTTTACCTTGTTCAACTTCAAATTGAACTTCATCACCTTCTTTAATTTGACCATCAACACCTGAAATATGAACGAAATATTCACTTCCTGATTCATTATCAATAATAAACCCAAACCCTTTAGTATCATTAAAAAATTTTACTTTACCGTTATACATTTGTATATATTTAAATAATTATAAGGACTATATAATACTCTATTTTTTTTATAATGCAAATAATATTTTTTTTTCTTTGACAATAATAAAATTTGTATATTATATATTTACTTTATTGATACTAAGTCCCAATAATATGAAAATAGAAGATATACTTAAAGATAAACAAAATAGAGTTACTCCTGAAAGAATAGCTATATTTAATTTTGTTAAAACAAAACATATTTTCACGTACAACGATATAATAGAAAATTTTAAAAACATAGCTAGAGCATCTGTTTTTAGAACTCTAAATTTGTTTTTAGAACTTTGAGTTATAAGAAAAATTGATGTTTGAGATAAAGCTCTAACTTATGAAATAAATGATGAAACTCATCATCATGAACATATGAAATGTTTTATTTGTAATTCTATTATAAGCTTTGAATCTGATAATATTTGTAAAAAAATATTCGAAGAAGCTAAAAATATGTGATTTAAAATAAAATCTCATAATATTTGAATTGTTGGAACTTGCAAAAATTGTTTATAATTTAAATATAAAAAAATGAAAATATTTTTATTTACACTAATATGAAATTTGATAATTTCACTAAGCATATTATCAGTTATATATTTTACAAGATTTTTTAAAAATAGTATAAAAAAAAATATAGATTATATAACTTCTATAACTATTTGAGTTATTTTATGAGTTATATTTTTATGATTCTTCCCTGAAATACTTTGAGAAGCTGATGTTAATCCGAGTTATTTTTGATTATTTATATTAATTGGATTATTATCATTTTATTTTTTAGAATTATTTCTTCATTGGCATCATTGCAGAGATTTATCTCATGATTGACACGACCATTGTAAACATAATGATTCACTAAATAAAGAACATATGAAATGAAAACTTATGTTTTTATGAACTTTTTTACATAATTCTATACATTGAATAGTTTTATTTGGTGCTTTTTCTATAAATACTGAAATCTGAATTATTACAACTATTGCTATATTATTACACTCAATACCACAAAATATTTCAAATTATATAATGACAAATTCAAAATCAAAATATTATATAATAACTAGTTTTTGATGAGTATTTTGAGCTATATTAACTATTCCATTTATAAATTTTTTACTTTTAAATAAAAGTTATATTATATTATTTATTTGTTGATGACTTCTTTATACTGCTCTTACTGATATACTTCCAGAAATAAAAGATAATGAAAATACAAGATTAAAAATTATATATTTTATATTTCTTATATTATGAATACTATTATTTGCAATATTTAATGAATCAATTCATTTATTATGATTATCTGAAGGATAAAAATTGACAATTAATTAATTATTTATATTTATATAATATAATAGCTGATTTTTATATAGGAGAAAAAATGGGATTTCAAAAAATGATCACTTCCGCACAAGGTAAATATGTGGAACTAAAAGTAGGTCATGGAAATAAAATCTACTTAGCTGGAAACGAAACTGGTTACATGGTTGGTACTGATGGGAAAATTTATACCAACTCTGGAAGGTTCATTTCCAAAGACACAGTTGAAAAATTCTGCAAGTCGCAAGGCTTGATTAAGTGATTTTTCTACTGCAACATAAAAACTCGCCCTAAGGGCGAGTTTTTATTTTTTAAATATTATTTAAATCTTTTCAATCTCAAACTATTACTTACCACACTTACACTACTCATACTCATAGCAAAACTTGCAAATATTGGATTTAATATTCATAAAACTGCTAAAGGAATACCTATAGAATTATATACAAAGGCCCAAAATAAATTTTGTTTAATAATTAGTAGAGTTCTTCTAGATAAATCAATTGAGGTTACTACTTTTTCTAAATTTCCTGATACTAAAACTATATCACTAGATTCAATTGCAATATCACTTCATGTTCACATAGCTATTGATAAATCAGCTTGAGTAAGTGCTGGTGCATCATTTATACCGTCTCATACAAAAGCTACCTTATTTCATTTTGATTGTAAGTCTACTATAACATCTAGTTTATCTCATGGCATAACTTCAGATATGATTTGATCTATACCTATTTGTTTTCATATAAAATTGGCAGTTACATTAGTATCTCAAGTAAGCATAACTACTTTAATTCATTTTTTATGCAATCTATCTATTATTTTTTCAACTCATAATTTTGGTAAATCTAGTAATCAAATTACTCCAAAAATTTCATCTTCTGATCAAACAATTATAGGAGTTTTACCATTATTTGTTAGTTTATCAATTTCATTTAAAACTTCTGTATTTAAAACACCAAATAATTTTTTATTTCATAATTTAACTATAGTTCAATTTATTTTTCAAACTATTCATTTTCACATTATTTCTTCAAAATCTTTAACTTCTAAAACTTGTAATTCTTTATCATAATTTGCAATAGATTTTGATAATGGATGATGTGATCAAATAGATAAAGATTTTGATAATAAAGTAAGTTCTTTTTTTGTTTTAGAAATACTTATAATATCTGTAACTTCTGGTTTTCAATTTGTAAGAGTTCCCGTTTTATCAAAAACTATTACATCTATATCTTTTGTCTTTTCTAATGTTTCTGCATTTTTTATAAGTATTCAATGACTAGCTCAAACTCATGTTCAAACCATAATTGCAGTAGGAGTTGCGAGTCAAAGTGCACAAGGACAAGCTATAACAAGAGATGCTACAGCTGGAACAATAGAAGAACTTATATCACCAGTTATTAAATACCAAGTAATAAAAGTAATAATTGAAATAACTATAATTACTGGAACAAAAATTCATGAAATAGCATCTGCTAAGTGCTCAATTGGAGCCTTTGAACTTTGTGCATTATCTACTAGTTTTATTATATTTGCTAGTGTTCAATTAGAATTTGTTTTAGTTACTTTTACATTTATATTTCAATCTAAATTTATAGTTCATCAAAAACATTCACTTCAAACTTCTTTATAAACAGGTATACTTTCACCTGTTAACATACTCTCATCTACAGTTGCACTTCAACTTAATATAACTCAATCTAGTGCTATTTTTTCTCAAGGTCTTACAAATATAATATCTCATTCTTTTATATCATCTATATCTTTTTCTATTGTTTTATCACCAATTATAACAAAGGCTTTTTTAGCTCAAAGTTCTAGTAATTTAGCAATAGCATCTCATGCTTTTGATTTAGCTTTTGCTTCTAAATATTTTCATAGATTTATAAGAGTTACAATTGCTACTGCTGCTTCAAAATAAACTTCATATCACATAAAGAACATAGCTATAACAGAGTAAATAAATGCTGTCAGGGTACCTAGTGATACTAAACTATCCATATTAAAATGCATTTTTTTCAAAGCTTTAAATGCACCAGAATGATAATGCCAACCAAATCAAAGAACTACAATTACTGATAATAATGAATAAATATACATAAGTAAATCTACTCATAAATATGATATTCAAATCATAAATTTTCAGAACATCATAGAAAAAACAGGAATAGAAAATATAAGAGAAAAAATAAATCTATTTAGGGCTTTATTGTCTTTTTTTTCTGTTTTATTTACTTCTATATTTTCTTCTACTCAAAAACCATTGGATTCTATAGCATTTTTTATTTCTATAAAATTTATTATTTTTTCATCGTATTCAATATTTGCCATATTAGTAGCTAAATTTATAGCTACTTTTGAAACTCATTTTAAATGACTTAAACTATTTTGATTTAAACTTACACAACTAGCACAAGTCATTCATTTTATTAAGATTTTTTTGTGCATATTTTTTAGTTAATGATAATTTTTCATTGTTGCATTCACATTGAACCACATACTATATCGTAAGTACCTGGTTTAGCATCGTATATTTCGTAAACAATATCTACTCCCTTTTTAACTTGAGATACTTTTTTTGAAAGTTTAGGAATAACTTGAGAAAACATACATCCAAGTCAATTTGAAGTTGGAGTTATAATAACTTTGTAATTTCATCCTGATTTTAGATTTATTTCACTTGGAACTGTAGCAAATCAATTATGCGATACCTTTACTATTTCTAATTCGGAATTATTAATTTTTCATGTTGCATCTCATATACTTTGTGAAATAGTTGTTTCACTTGATCATAATGATGAAAAATTTACTAATCTGTAAGAATTACTGATACTAAATATTCAGAAAAATATAACTATTGCTCAAATTATAGTATTTAATATTACAAATTTTTTGTTCGTAAAATAACTAGATCCTAAACCTAGAGAATATAAAACTGGAAAAGTTCAAAGTGCAAAAAACATCATAACTAATCAACCAACAAAGAAATTTCAACTACTAATTGCTAAAATTTGCATAGATTGAGTAAATCAACAAGGCAAGAAAAATGTTAAAGCTCAAACTATTGGAGCATGTTTTGGTTCTCCTAATGATTCTATTTTTGAAACAAAACTTTTTGGCATATGTAAACCAAATTTAGTAATACTTGGGAAAATTCACAGGATATTTAATCACATATATATTAAAAATATTCAAACAATAACTGTTAATATTCATGTAATAGCAAAGTTTATAGTAAAGATTTGTCCTATACTTCAAAGAATTCAACCCAATAAGAAAAAACCAAATATTCTTCAAAGTTGAAATCAAGTTTGAACTTTAAAATGTCATAAAAATGATTTTTCTTTATCAAAATATTTTGAAAACCCTATTATTATACCTCAAGTTATAGCAAGGCAAGTAGAAACTGAAGCAACTATTCATAATAAGATAGCACTTAAATAATTTATACTTGTTGTATCTGGAATAAAAATATTAAAATTAAAAATCTTAGTAGAAATAAATAATATTATAACTATCATAAAAGCTATAATAGTTAAAAGAAATTTACCTTCACTATTGTTTTTTTCAAATTTTCAATTTGTTTCTATAACTCTGAAATTATTTTTTTCTATAGCTTTAACTACTTTTTTATAATCAGCCTCAGTTTTATAATCTATTTCCATTAGACCTTTTTTATGACTTATCATAAGCAAATTTACTCCTGGAATTTCTTTTAATTCTTTTTCTAAGATAACTTCACAACTGATGCAATGCATTCATTTAATTTGAATCGTTTTTTTCATTTTTTTTAATTTTAAACAAAATAAAAACTATATACACCTATAAAATAGGTAATATAAAATACCTATATTTTTATAAATAAATATAGTTTTTATGTATTTGATTTGATTATTCAAACAAGATTTATATATGAATCATTTGATATTATTGATAATAATTCTTTATAGGGTGGGGATATATTTCAAACAAAAGTCCAATCAAAAACTAAATTATCTAAAACTCAAATATCAAAAAATGAAATTATTGCTTTATATTTTTTGGTTATATTTTGATTAAAGTTTGATATTAAAGAATTATTTGTAGTATAATCTTTTTCATAACAACAAATACTTTCACAATAATCAAAATCACTATCATCAGAGTTATGACAATCAGAGATATCTTGAACTTCCATGTTATGGTTTCACATAGAAAAACTTATTTCATCACCAAAAGCCATAACTATGTTATGGCTAAAATTTACAAAAATAAACATTAAAACTATCAAGAATGAAATTATTTTTTTCAAAATAAGTTATAGTTATTTTTTATTAGTTATATGTTAATTATATATGTAAAAAATGCAATTAATTATTTTCTAAAACTTTCAAAAATATTATGCTAATATATTTAGTTCTATTTTTAATTTTTTAATATTATTAATAGTAAACATTTTTATGTGATTGATTTTATTTAATAAATGTTCTTCCAAATTTATTAAATTAGAATTAATTCATAATCTTTTTTTACTTGCTTCAAAATACTTTTCATCCATTTCTATTCAAATAAATTGTCTATTAAGTTTTTTACAAGCTTCTCCAGTACTTCAAACCCCCATAAAAGGGTCTAAAATGATATCTCATTCATCTGAAGCTATTTCTATAATATGTTTTAATATTTCAAGTTGGTTTTAAAAATCTTTTATATTCTTTAATTAAATCAGAAGGTTTTAATTCTTTTAAATCCAATTCAGCTAAATCATTATTAATATTTTCTCTCCAATCAAATTTAATATTTCAAGTAGAATATTTTGCAATATTATAAGGATGGTCAGTTAGAATTAAATCAATTGAATTATCAGGGATTTTTTTAATTTTTTCAAAACAATCTCATAAAACTAATTATGTAACATATTTATCTTTTTTAAATATTCTCATAAGGTTAAAGCAGTAGCTTCACATCTATTAGCATTAGCATAATCATTTTCAGCTTCAATATCTAAAACTTCTAAAATATATTCTAAATCTTCAATTTTAAAATTTTCAAATTGTTGCATAAAAATTCTATAATCATCAGTAAAATTTATTTTATATTCTTTTGAAATTTGTTTAATTTCATCTTCTTTATAAGATGAGCTATTGGTATAATATAAACATTCTAAGACAGCTATTTTATAATCTTCTAACATTTTTTCTCTTAATTCTTGTATATTTTGTTTCATATTTTTTTATTTTATGAAATAAATTTTAATCTAAAAAAACCTTTTCTCTGTGAAAATTCAAATAACTTTCTCTTCAATCTATAGGTAATAAATCAATAATTTGTCATTCAAAAATACCAATTCTTTTTCTATTAAATTCAGATAATCATCTAGAAATTAACAAAGTTTTATTATTTCAAAATGAAATTAAACCTCTATCAAATAATTTATCAAATAATGGACTTAAAACAAAAACATTTTTTAAATCTAATCTTTCTTTATTATCTGAAAAAGCCCAAGGCTTTATATGGCTAGCTATTAATAATCTATTATCGTTTATTTTTGTAAAAGGACAAATCTTCAAATCTTTTATTACTTTATTTCTTAATTGTCCTTGTTTAATTCTAGTATTTACAAAAGATTTTCTTTGTGTAATTATATCCTTATTTTTTTCATCATCTAATAGTAGATTATTCTCATCATAATCAAGTAAAGCAAAAATTCAATCATCTATTTTTTTAAAATTTTTTCAGTTTTTAATTTCTCTGTAAAGAACTCATCTAACTCAAGCTTGCCATTCATCGGATTTTTTAATATCAGGATAATATTTTTCAAGTTCATTATAAAGAATTTTCCAATTAGCAATACCTGAATTATCTAACATAACTTTTTTAATAGCTTCTACTTTTGTCATATTTTAAAAAGTAAATTTATAAAAATAATTTTGAATAATATTTAAAATTAATGAAAAATAATGCATTACATCTTTATCATTTCTATTCATAAAACTTACAAGATATTTTTTATCAAAAGTTTGTATATTCAAACCTTTATCATTATATAAATTAAAAATAAAATCTGTATTTTTGATAATAATCATCCATTTTGCTTTACAATTTTGTATTAAATAATTTGCAAGTCTTTCTTGATCTCATCTATCAAATATATTTTGGTCATAAGTTGAAAATTCACTATCATATGGAGGATCTAAAAAAATAAAATCATCTTTTTTAGGCTCATTTTGTTTGAAAAAATCTTCAAAATCTAAATTTTCTATTTTTGTTTTTTCTAAATGTTCTTTTAATTCTTTTGATTTTAAATAATCAATTTTTTTAGTAAAATTTTTATTATTATATCAAATTCAACCATATGGGACATTAAAACCTCAATCTTTATTATATCTAAACATTCAACTATAAGCATAATTTCTAATAAATAAAAATATAGCAATTATAAAAGAATGTTTTAATTTATATTTTTCTTTATTATTATATAAATATCTAAAATTCATATAAAAAGCACTTTTTAAAGCTGTTTCAATATTATCTAATATATCCTTATCATCTAATTTTCATTTTTGTCATTCAAGAACTTTCATCCTTTTAGTTTTTCTAACTAAATTTTTTTCAATTTCATCAATAAAATTTTTAATACTTTGATTAAAGTTTTTTTCAAACATTCAATTAAATTCGTCTGTATGTGATAATATAAATTCTATAATTTTATTTTTTAATTCTAATTCACTTATTTCTGAATTAGAAAAACTTTTATATAACTCTAAAAAAAATGAACTATTTTTATTTAATATTTTTCATAACAATTCCCAATTATGGATTAAATTATCTAAAAAAGTAAAAAAAACTTTCCTTTCTTTTGAAATTATTATTTTATACAATCAAACTAATTCTTCTGATTTATCATTTATAAAATATTTATTTGCTTCTAATGTAAAATAAACTGCTCAACCTCAAACAAAAGGTTCATAAAAATTATTAAATTTGTCTGGTAAAGCTGGAATTATATGTTTTAATTCTTGTTCTTTACCTCATGCCCGTTTTAAAATAGGAGATAATTTAATTTTTTTCAACATTTTAAATATTTTATTATATTAAAATTTAAACTAAATATATATAATTTTTTAATAATTACAACATAAAAATATATTTTATATACAAATTATATACTATGTAAGTAGTATGCCTTACAATTATTTTCTTATCCCCAATTTTGAACTAAATCATTTTCGGCTTAATTGTAAAAAGTGTGTGGCTGAGATGATTAAATTTTCCCATATAAGAGAGATAAAATTAGTTTAATTTTTCTCTCTTTTTTTAATCCTCTATGAAAACTAATTTTAGGTTTAATATGTCAAAATAATCATT
>CAYQAV010000001.1:0-3108 GCA_964415565.1 uncultured Candidatus Peribacteria bacterium | reverse complement strand
AGTATTTTTAAATAGTATTTTAAAGTCTATATGACAAGAAAAAATAGATAATACAAAATCATTAACAGAATTTAAAAATATCTTTGCAAATCAAAAAAATGATAAGCAAATTATTTGAAATACATTTAGTAATGATATTATGAAAAAATGAAGTTCAAAAATTTCTGAACAATTTTTACAAAAATATGTTATTTGAAAAACTTTTTTTGATATTAATTGATTTAGTAATAACATATAAAAAAAACTCCCTTCGGGAGTTTTTTTTATTATTCTTCTCATTCTTCACCTTCTTTAACGATAGATGCTCTAACAACTTTATCATCATCTCATTTAATCTTAGTAAGAATAACTCATTGAGTAACTCTAAGAGTACTTCTTATACCTTTTAAGCTCATTCTAATAGTTTGTCATGCTTTAGAAATCAAGATAACATCACTTGTCTTTCTATCTTCTTCACTTAACATAGTAGCAGAAATAAGTTTACCAGTTTTTGCAGTAACAGCCATAGCTTTTACTCAAGAACCTCATCTTTTTTGATTTCTATATTCTTCGATATTAGTAAGTTTTCACATACCATTTTCAGTAACGATGAAAACATATTCTTTATCTGACCAAACTATAGCAACCTCTATAACTTCATCATCTCATTTTATATTTATTCATCTTACTCAAGAAGCGTTTCTACCCATTGGTCTTACATCTTCTTCATGAAATTGAATTGCTTTTCAATATCTAGTAGCAATAAATATAGAATCAGAACCAGTTGTAGTTTTAACCCAACTTAAATCATCTCAATCTTTAACTCATAAAACTCTTAATCAATTTGATCTTATGTTTTTTACTTCTTCCATATCAAGTTTTTTAACAGTTCATCATTTTGTAACAAAGAATAAAAATTTATTTTTTTCTTTACTTATATCCATGATTGCTGCAATTTCTTCATCTTTTTGCAAACCTATAAAATTGATAACTGGTTGTCATTTTGCAATTCTATTTGTTTCTGGAATTTCATATGCTGGAAGGGTAAACACTCTACCTTTTGTAGTAAAATACAATAAATCAGAGTGATTTTGAGTAGGAATAATTAATTTAATTTCATCATCTTCTTTTGCTCAAGTTGTAACTCATTTTCAACCTCTTCTTTGAGTTCTAAAACTATCAGCTTTTAATCTTTTAATATAACTATTCTTACTTAATACAACAAATACTTCTTCATTTGGAATAGTATCTTTTGGATTAAATTCACCTATTTTTCAAGCATTAACCTGAGTTCTTCTTTCATCTCAAAATTTTTCTAATACTTCATCAAGTTCTTCTTTTATAATAGATATTATTCTTTCTGGTTTAACTAATATATCATTTAAATCCATAATTAAAGCCAACTTTTCAGCTAATTCATTTTCTATTTTTTCTTTTTCTAAACCTTGTAATCTTCTAAGTTTCATTTCAACTATTGCTTCAGCTTGAATTTTTGAAAGATTAAATTTATTCATCAATTGAATTTCAGCATCATCATAAGCTGCTCTAATTGTTTTAATTACTTCATCAATATTATCAAGTGCAATCTTCAATCATTCTAAAAGATGAGCTCTAGCTTCAGCTATTTTTAATTCATAAATAGTTCTTCTAGTAACAACTTCTTTTCTATGATCAATAAAAGCAAGTAAAAATTCTTTTAAATTATGTAATTTTGGTTGTCTTCATCTTTCTCCTAATCAAATCATATTGAAACCAAAACTAGTTTGTAATGGAGTTAATTTGTATAATTGATTAAGTATTTTTTTAGGAAATGCATCTTTTTTAATTTCAACAATAATTCTAACAGAATCTTTGTTTGACTCATCTCTTAAATCTGAAATTCAAACTATTTTTTTATCTCTAACTAAATCAGCAATTTTTTCTACAAAGCTAGATTTATTTAATCAATAAGGTATTTCACTTATATTTATAACACTTCTTCATTTTTTATTTTCTTCTATTTTTGCAACTCATCTAACTGGAATAGAACCTCTACCTGTAGAATAAGCTGTTAAAATAGCTTCTCTATCATAGATTATTCACCCTGTTGGAAAATCAGGACCAGTAACATATTGCATTAAATCTTCTATTGTAACTTCTTCTACATCACTTGAATTTAAAAGAAATTTAATAGCATTTATTAATTCAGTCAAATTATGTGGAGGAATATTAGTTGCCATACCTACTGCAATACCCATTACTCAGTTCATAAGTAAGTTAGGAATCCTAGAAGGCATAACAGTTGGTTCTTGTTTTGTAGTATCAAAATTATCTCTAAAATCAACAGTTTCTTTTTCTATATCAGCTAACATATATTCAGCTAATTTAGTCATTTTAGCTTCAGTATATCTATATGCAGCAGCACTATCTCAATCCATAGAACCAAAGTTACCTTGACCATGAACTAATGGATATCTAAGTGAAAAATCTTGAGCCATACGAACCATAGCTTCATAAACTGAACTATCACCATGTGGATGATAATTTCAAAGTACATGTCAGACAACTGTTGCTGATTTTCTAAATTTAGCACTTGCCTTTAATCATTGTTCATGCATAGAAAACAAAATTCTTCTATGAACTGGTTTAAATCAATCTCTAATATCTGGAAGAGCTCTAGAAACTATAACACTCATAGCATAATCTAAGTAACAAGTTTCCATTTCTGTTCTTATACTTCTATTACTATCTCAAGAGTAAACAATTGAAGTTGGAATATCAAGTCAAGTTTGAGTTTCTTCACTTGAATTATCTTCCATATCACCATCTAAATTTAAATTATCTTTTTCTGACATATTTTTACTTTTTTTAAGCCATAAAATATGTTATAAATATACTTGTTTTTCTGAATAAATCAAGCAAAAATATGATTTAATATTTAAAAATATAATCATAATAAAATTATTATGATTATATTTTTAAATTCTTAATGTAGAAATTTATACTAATTATCTCTCTAGTTTTTGAAACACCTAACAGAGTAACCGTAAGCACGATAATTGCTACTGCTAGGAACAATATTGCTAGAATAGAAGTACAAGAAATACCCGTAAGTACCATTAGGAGTGCTAGACCAGTAGCCACAGAGAG